>JALYYI010000166.1 GCA_030946705.1 Actinomycetota bacterium
GCCCCCGTGGGTCCACGACCTTGTTCTGGCCGGAAAAACTTACCGCGAATGTCCCATGGGCATTGACGGTGATCGGAAACACACTTAGTCTCTATCCACCAAGTAACAATTTGTTTCCACATCATGAAATTTTCCTTGGCGCCTGAATAGGGGCGTCGACCCGTCCCTCTTCCTTGAAAGCTTGGGAGTTTTATTGTGAGTGTTTTTCAACAGATCCTTGCGCCGATCGGCGGCTCCTTACTTATCTCGGCGCTGTGCGCCGCGGTGCCGCTGATTCTCCTCTTCGTTTTGCTTGGCGTTTTTCGCGTCAAAGCCGCTAAGGCGGCCTTGACCAGCCTGCTGGCTTCCATCGTGATGGCGGTCGTGGGCTGGCAGATGCCTATAGGCCAAGCACTCAGCGCTACGGCAGCTGGCGCCTTTTACGGTATTTTTCCCATTCTCTGGATTCTGATCAATGCCCTGTGGGTCTACAAGCTCACCGTTGCTACCCGGTGGTTCGAGGCGCTGGGTAGCACAATCCGTTCCATCTCCAACGATCAGCGGATCGTGACAATCCTGATCGCCTTCTGTTTCGGTGCCCTGCTGGAGGCCCTCGCCGGATTCGGGGCTCCCGTGGCCGTTTCCGCCGCTATGTTGATGGCCACAGGGATGAAGCCGTTGAAGGCGGCTATGGTGTCCCTGCTGGCTAATACTGCACCAGTGGCCTTCGGGGCCATGGCGTCCCCGCTCATCGCGCTGAACGGTGTCACGGGGCTGCCGCTGCATGACCTTGCTTCAATGGTCGGGCGTCAGACACCCTTCCTGGCCGTGCTTGTGCCGCTGATGCTTGTTTTTATCGTCGATGGACGGCGCGGAGTGAAGCAGACGTGGCCGGTGGCCCTCGTCGCGGGCACGGTGTTCGGACTGTTCCAGTTTCTGACCTCAAACTTCCTGGCTGTGGAACTAACAGATGTTGTCGCGTCGGTCGCCACAATCGGGGCAGTGTTGCTCATGCTCCGGTTCTGGCAGCCCGCGGAAACTCTTGCTGCGTCGGGGGAAACCGATGGGGATCACGCAGTCGCGGAGGCTGTTGTAGCCGTCGGCGTAGGCCGGTCTGGATCAGACGATGGCGGACCCAGGGGACAGAATCCGGCTTCGGCCTCTGTCACGGAGGCTGTATCAGCCTCAGCCGCTGGCGGCGTGGATGCCTCACTAGTAGTCCGCGTCCGCCCCACACCGCGGTCCGTGTGGATGGCTGTGGCACCCTATCTGGTCATTGTCGTGATCTTTTCTATTTCCCAGGTCCCGGCCATCAAAACCTGGCTTGGAAACGTTGGCACCGTCACCTTCCACTGGCCCGGACTGGATGTTAAGGACGCGGCAGGAAAGCCGGTGGCCACCGAAATCTTCCACCTGGACCATCTTAAAGCGACCGGGACCCTCCTTCTCCTCGCGGGCCTAGTTACTACGGCCATTTACCGGATCAGTTTCCGCCGGGCGGTACGCATCTACTGGGAGACCTTGGTCCAACTTCGCTGGACCATAGTCACCGTCAGTGCAGTACTGGCACTCTCCTTCGTTATGACTCTCTCCGGTGAAACATCTACCCTCGGTGTGGCCCTGGCCTCTGCCGGCGCCTTCTTCGCCTTATTGTCTCCCCTCATCGGATGGCTCGGGGTGGCCCTGACTGGATCGGATACATCCTCAAATTCATTGTTTGGCCCCCTGCAAATTGCTGCCGCACACCAGACTGGATTGTCTCCTCTGCTGATGGCCGCCGCTAACTCCTCTGGGGGAGTCCTGGGCAAGATGCTCTCACCCCAGAACCTGGCTGTCGCGGCAGCCGCCATCGGAATGGAGGGGTCCGAAGGAACGTTGCTGCGAAAGCTCGCGGGCTGGAGCCTGGTTCTGCTGGTGCTGATCACAGTCCTCGTCCTACTGCAGTCCACCCCCATTCTGGGGTGGATGGTGCCATAGCGGCGCCGTTACTGAATCCGGCTTAGAATCCAGGAACCCAGCTTAAAACGAGGAAAATACTATGTCCCTCAATAACGTTGTTCCATCAGATTTGAATTCGTCTAGCGCACTGCTCAACGGCGCGAGGGAATCGTCCAGCACCCTGGCAGCGCGCTCAGCGGCCAACACGGACCGTTCTGGTTACACTCCCCCGACGCTTCCGGACGGGGTTATCTACGCCGAGTCCGCTAAGGACGTTGTGGAGGCAATGAAGCTGGCATCGGCGCACCGGGTTCCCATTGTGCCCCGCGGTGCGGGTACGGGACTCGCCGCTGGGGCTTCCGCGCACGCAGGTGAGGTGGTTCTTGATGTTTCGAGGATGAACCGTATTGTCTCCATAGACCCCGTTGAGCAACTGGCCGTGGTCCAACCGGGCGTCCTCAATGCGGAAGTTAACGCGGCTGCGGCCGAGTATGGACTGTTCTATGCCCCAGACCCTGCCAGCACTGCCATCTGCTCCATCGGAGGGAACATAGCCACCAACGCTGGCGGCATGTGGTGCGCCAAATACGGTGTGACCAGGGAGTCAGTCCTGGCCTTAAAGGTGGTTCTTCCTGACGGGCGCGTGCTGCAGACGGGACGAAATACGATTAAGGGGGTCTCAGGATACGATCTCAACGCCTTGATGATCGGATCTGAAGGGACATTGGGCGTCGTCGTTGAGGCTACCCTCCGCCTTCGGCCGCGGCCTTTCCAGACCGCGACGGTTGCGGCCTTCTTCCCTGATGTTGAACGCGCGGCTCAGGCTGCCTCCGCGATCATAGCAGCACGTCTGCAGCCTTCCGTTTTGGAGCTTATGGATGGACCCACTGTGGGGGCTGTTGACGCCTTGCTGGGGACGAACCACCGGGCCCGCGGGGGAGCCTTTCTGCTTGCCCAGACAGATGGCTATGGTGCGTATCTTGAACAGGATGTTCTGATCGAGGCGATCAAGCCTTTCGCCGCATCCTATGAGCGGGCAACTGATGACGAACATGCCAACGACCTGGTGACCCTTCGCCGGCAGGCCATTCCTGCCCTCGAACGGCTGGGCACGGTTTCGATTGGGGATATTGGCGTTCCCCGGAACCGGTTGGCAGAAGTAGTCGCCGGGCTGGAGGACATTTCGGCGCGGACGAAAGTCCGGATCTTCACCGTCGCCCATGCGGCGGACGGAAACCTTCATCCGATGATCGTGATGGACCACGATGAGTCCATTACCTCAGGACCAGCCAAAAAGGCCTTAGGCGAAATGTTCTATCTTGCTAAAGGACTTGGTGGAACTCTCACCGGGGAGCACGGCATCGGCCTGCTCAAGCGCGACTGGCTGAACGATGAACTCGGGGATATATCACTAAGTCTGCAGAACGGTATCCGCAACGTTTTCGATCCGCTCGGAATTCTCAATCCGGGGAAAGCCATTTAGCACTCCGGCGCCCGCAAGGCGGAGTCAAGAAAGAGATGATCTATTTGGTGATGTCCGGCGGCGCTTGGCTGTCGGACATCACCGTGTTTTGCTTTGACGGACGTCACCCGGCACACAACGCCCAGCCTCGGGCCGGTCCCGAAACCGGAGGGCTATTCTGATGCATGTGCCGCTTTACCGGTCTCCGGAGGTATCGAAGCCGGCCGGTGTCTCAGGTGGCTTCGGTTCATCACAACGGACAGACACCTGCAGCGGCAGCTTCATCAGCGACACATTCAAACCAGACCCGGCCGGGTCCCCTATCCCAACCCAATCGACTGCCGCTCTCAGTCCAGAAGGTGATAGCCACTTTGTCTACCGAACTATTCATCCTGACCGCCGTGACAGTTGCCGTCGCGTCCCTGGTCCAAGGAAGCACGGGAATGGGTTTCGCCCTTATCGTCGCCCCGGTTGTCGGAATCTATGCACCTTCGCTGCTGCCCGTCATGCTGCTTATCCTCATGCTTCCGCTCAACGCCTATGTGGTGTGGCGCGAACGTCACGCATTGGACCTGCACGGAGCAGGTTGGACTACGGCAGGCCGCATTGCCGGCACCATGGTGGGATTTTGGGTCTTAGTCGCCGTCCCTTCCTCGGGGGTGAGCATTCTCATCGGCGTATCGACCATTGTGGCAGCCCTTGCGTCACTGCTTGTGCCGGCATTCACAGCGAGCCGGACCGCGCTGATCACAGTCGGCGCCGTCACCGGCGTGACTGAAACGGCGACCGGAATCGGAGGTCCGCCATTGGTCCTCGCATACCAGCACCGCCCGGCCCCGGTTCTGCGTTCCACCGTCGCATTCTGCTTCCTGGTTGGAGAGGTCTTGTCTTTGGTCTTGCTCGCCGTGACAGGTAGTGTCACGGCGGACCAGGTCCGGTTTGCAGTCTTCCTACTGCCTGCCCTTGCTGTCGGCGCGCTGATCAGCGCCGCCATTCATCACCGTCTCCACGGGCGGCGGATGCGGATCTTTATCCTCAGCTTCGCGCTGGTGTCTGGGATGGCAGTCCTAATCCATGGATGAGTGCTCCGGGTACGGTCCAACGGGTGTCCCTATGTTCTTCGTCAAGTGGCCGGCGAAGTTTTCTGTCCCGCGACGAGCGAATGTTTTGGGCAGAGAGTATCGGCCGGCGGCGCGTTGCCACCGGCTGATGTGCCGGTTTTGTTAGGCCGCTCAGGTCTCGGGCGCCTCGTAAAGCGTTCCGTCGCGCAGCATCGCGAACAGGACGTCGCAGCGGCGTCTAGCGAGGGCGATCAGGGCCTGGTTATGCCTTTTGCCCTCGGCCCGTTTGCGGTCGTAGTACTCCCGGGAGACGGGGTCTTTCAGGGACGCGAGGGTTCCGGAGCGCCACGTCACGGGCGCAAGGCCACAGTAGGATCCCAGGTGCCCGGCGGTCTTGAATTCCTTTCCGGCAACCTCGGTGATGATCCGGGCTGCTGTCCTGACGCCGACCACCGGTAGGGACGTCAGGAACTGGTGAAGAGGGTGGGCCTCCACGAGTTTCTCCACCTGGGCCAGGATCTCTGCCCGGGAGGCTGGCCACCCTGACCCGCGACGACATCCGCTACGGCCCCGGCACTCGGGCCATCCCGACCCTCGCCGAGCCCACGCCGCTCCAAAGCCGGGCCTTCCAACTCATCAGCCGCCCCATCCCGCTGACCCGCAAGTAGACAGAACAGGAGCCAACCAAAACAGCGAAATCCCCGCCGGGCGGGGATTTCGTGCGTAACCACCAACGTAACTTCGGCTCAGGTCAGGCGGATCTGGCGGTTGACGTCCTTGTAGAGCAGGTAGCGGAACTTCCCGGGGCCGCCGGCGTAGCAGGCCTGCGGGCAGAAGGCGCGGAGCCACATGAAGTCGCCGGCTTCCACCTCAACCCAGTCGTCGTTGAGGCGGTAGACGGCCTTGCCCTCCAGGACAAAGATGCCGTGCTCCATGACATGGGTTTCCGCGAACGGAATGACCGCGCCGGGCTCAAAGGTCACGATGTTCACGTGCATGTCATGGGCCAGGTCGTTGGGGTCCACGAAGCGGGTGGTGGCCCACTTGCCGTCGGTGTCCACCATGGCGGTGGGAACAACGTCCTGATCGCTGGTGACGAAGGACTTGGCGGTGTAGCCATCGAGCGGCTGGTACGCCTTGCGGACCCACTGGAAGCTGGCGGCAGCAGCGCCGTCGTTCTTCACGGTCCAGGACGCACCTGCGGCCAGGTAGGCGTAGCCGCCCGGTTCCAGGGTGTGCGCCTCGCCGTCCAGGTTCAGCGTGAGTGTGCCCTTGGTCAGGAAGACGACGGACTCCACGCCCGCCTCCGGCTCCGGCCGGGAACTGCCGCCGCCCGGGGCGACCTCCACGATGTACTGGGCGAAGGTGGTGGCGAAGCCGGCGATGGGCCGGGCCAGGATCCAGCTGCGGGTGTTCTCCCAGCCGGGGAGGTTGCTGGTGACGATGTCCCGCAGCACGCCGCGCGGGATGACCGTATAGGCCTCCTTGACCACGGCGCGGTCGGTCAGCAGGGCGGACTGGGAGGGCAGGCCGCCCTCGGGGGAGAAATATGTGCTCATGAGTGTGCTCCTGGGATCGTGGTTGCCAGCCGCGGGTGGGCCAGTCGTACAAGTTGTGCCTCATCGACGCCGGTCAGAGCCGCGACCTCGTCCGCACCGGCGGCGCCGCAGAGGACGCCGCGGTAGATGAAGCTGGCCAGCGCGCGGGCCGTGGCCGGCTCGTCCATGATGCCGCCCTGGGTCTGCTCCACGTAGTTGCGCAGCCGCAGCGCCGCGGCGGGCAGGCCCTGCCGGTAGAACGCGTAAGTGGCGATGAACCGGGTGGGCAGCTGGGCCGGGTGCATGTCCCAGCCCTGGTAGTAGCCGCGCTCCAGGGACCGGCGGACCAGCCGGCCGTGCAGCTGCCACGCGGAGCGGACTTCCTCCGGCGTCCCCACCGGCTTGACGTTGGTGGAGCCGTCCGAGAGCCGGATGCCGGTGCCGGCGACGGCCAGCTGCATCACCTGCTTGGCGAGGTCCGCGGCCGGGTGCTCCATGGACTGGTACTCCGCGGCGATCTGCAGCGAGGCACTGTAATCGTAAGTGCCGTAGTGCAGCGCGCTGATCCGGCCGTCGGCGCGGTGCGGGAGCTGGGCCACCGGGAGACTGCCGTCGGAACCGAGGATCAGCTGCGGTGTCTCCACCTGGACCTCGAAGCGCAGCCGGCGCGCGGGCAGGCCGAGTCCGGCCTCAAGGCGCCCGCAGGCGTAGACCATCGCCTTGACCTGGTCCACGGTGCTGACCTTGGGCAGGGTCAGCACCAGCCCCCCTGGCAGGCCGCCGTTTTCCGCCAGGCCGGAAAGGAAAAGCTCCAAGGTGCGCAGCCCGCGCCGCCGGGTGGCGGCCTCGAAGCATTTGAAGCGGATGCCGATGTACGGCGGCGCCGTACCGTCGGCCACCGCGGCGGAGACGTTGTCCGCGGCCCGCTGGGCATCCCTGTCCTCGGCGGCGTCGCCGCGGTCCCCGTAGCCGTCCTCGAAGTCCAGCCGCAGGTCCTCGATGGGTTCGGACTGGAGTTTGGCGGTGGTCTTGGCCGCCACCTCAGCCGCCAGCACGCCGTCGAGCCCCACCAGGTGGCAGAGCTGCTCCATGCCGCCCTGGCCGGCGACGGCGTCCAGCGCCTGGGAGCCCCACTCCTGCGCCAGCGAAGGGGTGAACTGGTCCGCCGGGACATACACGGTGTGCACGGGCTGGCGGCTGCCGTCGTCGCCCGGGTAGTTCCGTTCCAGCAGGCGGTCCGTCTCCGCCAGACCCGAGTCCAGCCGGTCGTAGTCGCCGGGGCCAAAGATCGTCTCCGCCACGGCTCAGCCCACCAGCTCGTAGGCCGGCGTGGTGAGGAAGTCCGTGTATTCCTCGGAGAGGCAGATGTCAGCAATGAGGGCACTGGCGGGTTTGTAGTACCTGTCAAAAGCGTCCTGGCCCACCTCGCCGCGCAGCTTGTCCGTTTCCTCGGACAGGATCAGGCTGACCAGCTCGCGCGTGACGGTGTTGCCGGTGTCCGCCAGCGTCACCTTGTTGCGGATCTGTTGCCAGACCTGGGAGCGGGAAATCTCTGCGGTGGCGGCGTCCTCCATCAGGTTGTGGATGGCCACAGCGCCGTTGCCGGAGAGCCAGACCGCGGTGTAGGCGACGGCGACGTACAGGTTCAGCCGCATGCCCGCTTCGGTCACCTGGCCGTGCGCGGAGGCGACGTCCAACAGCTCCTCCGCGGTGACGGCGACCTCGGGTCGCTGCTTGTCGAGCTGGTTGGGCCGCTCTCCGAGCACGGCGTCGAAGACCTCCTGGCACACCGGGACCAGGTCCGGGTGCGCCACCCATGAACCGTCGAAGCCGTCGTTCGCCTCGCGGGTCTTGTCCGCACGGACCTTCTCGAAGGCCTGCGCGGTGACCTCCGGCTCGCGCCGGTTCGGGATGACCGCGGCCATCCCGCCCATCGCGAACGCGCCCCGGTGGTGGCAGGTCTTGACCAGCAGCTCGGTGTAGGCGCGCATGAACGGAGCGGTCATGACGACGGAGGCACGGTCCGGCAGGACGAACTCGGCGCCGGCGTCGCGGAAGTACTTGACGATGCTGAACAGGTAGTCCCAGCGGCCGGCGTTCAGCCCGGAGGCATGCTCGCGCAGCTCAAAGAGGATCTCATCCATTTCAAAGGCGGCAGGAATGGTCTCGATCAGCATGGTGGCGCGGACGGTGCCCTGCGGGATGCCGAGGTAGTCCTGCGCAAAAACGAACACCTCGTTCCACAGCCGGGCCTCCAGATAGCCCTCCATTTTGGGCAGATAGTAGTACGGCCCCTGCCCGTTCGCCAGCAGTAGCGCAGCGGTGTGGAAGAAGTGCAGGCCAAAGTCCACCAGCGCACCGGCCACCGGCTCGCCGTCGACCATAACGTGCCGCTCCGGCATGTGCCAGCCGCGGGGACGGGCGACAACGACGGCCAGCGGCGCGTCGGTGCGGAGCCGGTATTCCTTGCCCTCCTCGGAGGTGAAGGACAGGGTGCCGAGTGCGGCGTCGCGCAGGTTCAGCTGTGCGTCGATGACGTTGGGCCAGGTGGGCGTGCTGGCGTCCTCGAGGTCCGCCAGCCAGACCTTGGCGCCGGAGTTCAGGGCGTTGATGGCCATCTTGGCCGGCGAGGCCGGCCCGGTCATTTCCACCCGGCGGTCCCGCAGGGCCGCGGGCGCCGGCGCAACCTGCCAGTCGCCGTCGCGCACGTCCTTGGTCTGTGGCAGGAAATCCAGGCGGCCGGTCCGGGCCACCTCCTGGCGCTTGGCCAGCCGGTCCGCCAGTCGCTCCTTGCGCGTGCCGGCGAAGCGGTGGTGCAGCGCTTCCAGGAAGGCCAGCGCCTCCGGGGTCAGAATTTCCTGCGCCCGGTCGATGGGCTGCGGATCGGTCAATGAGATGGCCATTGCGTGGATCTCTTTTCTCTCGGTAAGGGGGCGGCGTGCTAAGCGTTCTGGGTTTCGCGGACGGATTCCCGGGCCGCGGCCTGCGCCGTATCCCGGGCCGTTTCCTGGGCCGCGGCCGCAACAGCGGCCGCGACGTCGGCGGCCACATGCGGGTCGAAAACGCTGGGGATGATGAAGCTGGCGTTCAGCTCGTCGTCGGCAACGCGGTTGGCGATCGCCTCAGCCGCTGCCACCAGCATATTTGCAGTGATGTCCGAGACTCCAGCGTCCAGCAGGCCGCGGAAAAAGCCGGGGAACGCGAGCACGTTGTTGATCTGGTTGGGGAAGTCGCTGCGTCCGGTCGCGACGACGGCGGCGTACTTGGCGGCGATCACCGGGTCCACTTCCGGGGTGGGGTTTGCCATCGCGAAGACGATCGAGTCCTTCGCCATGCTGGCCACCTGTTCCTCGCCGAGGACGTTGGGGCCGCTGACGCCGATGAAGACGTCAGCCCCGGCCACCGCATCATGCAGGCTGCCGCTGAAGTTCTCCGGGTTGGTGTTCTCCGCCAGCCAGGTGCGGTGCGCATCGGCGTAGCTTTCGTCCCGGTTGATGGCTCCGTTGCGACCGCAGGCGACGATGTTCGCGGCACCCTGGGCCTTCAGCAGCCCGATGATGGCGTTGCCCGCGGCGCCGACGCCGGCCACCACGATCTTCACCTCGCCGATCTTCTTCCCGACCACGCGCAGGGCGTTGGTGAGGGCGGCGAGGGTGACAATGGCCGTGCCGTGCTGGTCATCGTGGAAGACCGGGATGTCCAGTTCCGCGCGCAGCCGGCTCTCGATCTCAAAGCAGCGCGGAGCCGCGATGTCCTCTAGATTGACGCCGCCGTAGACCGGGGCAAGCGCCTTGACGATCATGATGATTTCCTCGGTGTCCTGGGTATCCAGACAGACCGGCCAGGCGTCCACGTTGGCGAACTGCTTGAACAGCGCGGCCTTGCCCTCCATCACCGGCAGCGCGGCCGCGGGGCCGATGTTGCCCAGCCCCAGCACGGCGGAGCCGTCGGTGACGACGGCGATGGTGTTGCGCTTGATGGTCAGCCGGCGGGCGTCCGCGGGATTCTCGGCGATGGCCAGACAGACGCGGGCGACGCCGGGGGTGTAGGCACGGGAGAGATCGTCGCGGTTGCGCAGGGCTACTTTGGGGACGACCTCAAGCTTGCCGCCCAGGTGCATCAGGAAGGTGCGGTCCGAGACCTTGCGGACCGTGACGCCGTCGAGCGCGTCCAGCGCATCCTTCACGCGCGCCACATGGGCATCGTCGGTCGTGTTGCAGGTGACGTCGACGACGATGGTCTCGTGGTGCGACGAGGTGACGTCCAGGGCCGTGATGGCCGCACCTGCGGCGCCGACGGCGGCGGCAAGTTCACTGGTGGCGCTGAAGCTGGACGGTGCCTCGACGCGCAGGGTGATCGAATTTCCGGGGCTGGGGTTCGCCATTGAAGTTCCTCCTGGTGCCGGCAGCGACCGGCATGGGTTCCTGATCTGATTGTTTTCGTATTATGGATATTATTATCTACTTTGTGGAAATACAAGACCAGGGAGTCGCGGCGCCGTTTCCGGCGGCCGCCGCGGCGGGATCAGCGGCCAATCCCGCCGCGGAATTTCACCGCGGTGCTGTATGTTGGGAGCTTAGAGGCTACTTTTTCACGATGTGGATAAGAGTTGCCAGAACCAAGTGATCAGGAGAGCGCAGAAATGGCTGACAAACCATCCGGCGGCGTCCAGTCCGTTGAGCGTGTGTTCGAGCTGCTGGAGCTGATCACCGACGCCGGGGGAGAGGTCACGCTCAGCGAGCTGTCGTCGTCGACCGATCTGCCGCTGCCCACCATCCACCGGCTGCTGCGCACGCTGGTCACCATGGGCTACCTCCGCCAGCTGGCCAACCGCCGCTACGCCCTGGGGCCGCGGCTGATCCGCCTGGGCGAAGGCGCGAACAAGCAGCTCGGTGCGCTGGCCCGGCCGCAGCTCAAATCCCTGGTGGACACCCTTGGCGAGACCTCCAACATGGCCGTGCTGGACTCGGACATGGTGATCTACGTGGCCCAGGTGCCGTCGCCGCACTCGATGCGGATGTTCACCGAGGTGGGCCGGCGTGCCCATACCCATGACACCGGCGTCGGCAAGGCGATCCTTGCCCAGCTCGATGACGAGGTGGTGCGCGGCATAGTTTCGCGTGCCGGCATGCCCCGGCCGACGGCGATGAGCATCGGCGACATCGACGCCCTGATCGCCGAGCTGGACCGGATCCGCGAACGCGGCTATTCGATCGACGACGGCGAGCAGGAGATCGGCGTGCGCTGCTTCGCCATGGCGGTTCCCCTTGCCCCAACGCCTACCGCGATTTCCGTTTCCGGACCGGTCTCCCGGGTGGATGAGTCCTTTGCCCAGCGCGCCGTGCCGCTGCTGCAGCAGGCCGCCCGCGTCATCTCCGACGAGATGAACCGCAACTAGCCCTCCGGCCACCCACGGTTGAGGTAACACGTCGCGCCCATGTTTCCGTTTGACATGGGCGCGAGCTGTCTCCTCAACGCAGATAAAATTCCACTCTCCGAAATGTTGTTTCCATAAAAGTATTGCTTGGCTCACGCCGCAGTGTTAGTCTCATCACAGCCAAGGCGGGCACCTAAGTCACGGGAGCTATCTACCAGGCGCAACTTAACCTTCAAGAATTTATCTGCCAGGTAAGGGTGCCGACCCATCATCGACATGTCCGCATTCTCCCGGCAGCTCCGAAGCAAAGGGAGTCGCCATGAAATCCATCGTCACCGGCCAGCAGCATCTGGCCAGAGCCATTGAGCTGGCATCAGCCAATGTGCACAACAGCGGCGGGCCGTTCGGCGCCGTCGTCGTCACCGCGGAGGGGCAGGTGTTCGACGGCGTCAACCGCGTCACCGCCACCAATGATCCCACCGCGCACGCCGAAGTCACGGCCATCCGCAACGCCTGTTCACAACTGGGTACCTTCGATCTGACCGGAGCAACCCTGTATTCCAGCTGCGAGCCGTGCCCGATGTGCCTGGCTTCGGCGCTGTGGGCCCGCGTGGGAAAGGTCTTCTTTGCCGCCGACCGCCACGATGCGGCCCGGGCCGGCTTTGATGACGCCGTGTTCTACAACTATTTCGAGACCCCGGAGGCCGAGCGGCTGATGCCGGTGCGTCAGCTGGACCCGGAGTCGGTCCAGTCCATTGCCCCCTTCGAGACGTGGAGCGCGCTCGAATCCAGGATTGCTTACTAGGGCGGCGGCTGACATGACACTCCTGGCCAAGCCCTATGACGGATCCGAACAATCCGATCCCGCACGCCGACCCTCCCGTCCCGCGGAGGCCAAAACCTCCCGGCTGGACACCTTTTTCAAGATCACCCAGCGCGGTTCCACCGTAGCGCGTGAAATGCGCGGCGGGCTGGTGACCTTCTTTACGATGGCCTACATCGTCATCCTCAATCCGCTGATCCTGGGCGGCTTCAGCGCCACCTCGGCTCCCGTGGATGTGGCCGGCGGCTGGCTTTCCGCAGCGCAGGTTGGTGCCGTCACCGGTCTCACGGCCGGACTGATGACCATCATCTTCGGCCTGATCGCCAACCTGCCCTTTGGTCTGGCGGCCGGGCTGGGCATCAACTCCTTCCTGGCGGTGTCCGTCATCCACGAGGTCACCTGGGCCGAAGCGATGGGCCTGGTGGTGATCAACGGCCTGCTCATTGTGCTGTTCGGGATCACCGGCGCCCGGACGGCCATCTTCCGGGCGGTGCCGCGCGAACTCAAGGCGGCCATCACCGTCGGAATCGGCCTGTTCATCGCCTTCATCGGCTTTGTCGACTCCGGCTTCGTCCGTGCCACCAAGGGTGGCCCTCCGGTCCAGCTGGGACAGGACGGCTCCATTAACTCGATTCCCACGGTGATCTTCGTCGTCGGCCTGCTGGCGATGGGGATCCTGGTGGCCCGGAAGATCCAGGGCGGCCTGCTGATCGGCATCGCCGGCACCACCATGCTGGCAGCCATCGTCGAGGCGACCATGCACATCGGCGCCGCGAGCGCTAAGAATCCCGGCGGCTGGCACCTGAACACCCCGGTGCTCGCCGGCCAGCTGGTCTCGGTTCCGGATCTGGGCCTGGTGGGACACTTCGACATGTTCGGCGCCTTCGGTCGCGTCGGGGGCCTGGCCGCCACCATGCTGGTCTTCACCCTGGTGTTCACGAACTTCTTCGACGCGATGGGCACCATGACGGGCCTGGCCAAGAGCGCCGGACTGACGTACAAGGACGGTACGTTCCCGCGGCTGAAGTCCGCGTTCGTCGTCGAAGGCCTGGCCGCCGTCGCCGGCGGTGCAACCTCGGGCTCATCCAACACCGTCTACGTCGACTCTGCGGCCGGCATCGGTGAAGGGGCCCGGACCGGGCTCGCCTCGGTGGTAACGGGGGTGCTGTTCCTGGGCTCCATGTTCCTCACCCCTCTGACCAGCGTGGTCCCGCTGGAGGTTGCGGCCGCGGCCCTGGTAGTGGTCGGTGCGATGATGATGGCGCAGATCCGCGAGATCAAGTTCAGCAAGTTCTCCGTGGCGCTGCCGGCGTTCCTGACCATCGTCACCATGCCGCTGACCTATTCCATCGCCAACGGCATCGGCGCCGGATTCATCTCCTGGGCCATCATCGGCGCCGCCTCCGGCAGGGCCCGGAAGATCCATCCGCTGATGTGGGTGGTGGCGGCAGGGTTCCTGGTCTACTTTGCCCGTGGGCCCATCAACGCCTGGCTGGGCGGTTAGCAGCCGGCAGCTCCGGCGGCCGGCACCTCTTTATTGGATGGCACCGTCGCCATCCACCTCGACACCTTGATACCCGTCTAGGAGACATCATGGACATGAACACCATCCAGGCCGTGGTTCCCACCGCGGACCCGGCCCAGTGGCGGGAGGGCGACGCCTGGCTGGCCGGCGGCACGGTGCTGTTTTCCTACGGAAGCAGCGTGCTGACCCGGCTGCTGGACATCAGCTCCGCCGGCTGGGCGGCCGTCACCGTGACCGACGGCGGCATTGAACTGGCCGCCAGCGCCACCATCGCGGAGTTGTATGAGCTGCCGCTCCGGGCCGGTCTGGCCGGCGACGGCGACAGGCCGGGCCGCGACGGCGACAGGCCGGGCGACGGCGGCAGCCTCACCGAGCGCTGGCCGGCGCTCGAGCTGGTGCGCCAATGCTGCGATTCCTTCGTGGCCTCGTTCAAGATCTGGAACATGTCCACCGTGGGCGGCAATATCTGCACCGGGCTGCCTGCCGGACCGATGATCTCGCTGTGCGTCTCGCTGGACGGAACAGCCACCATCCTGGCCCCGGAGGGCGGCAGCCGTAACGTTCCCATGGCGGATCTGGTTACCGGAGATGGCCGGACCGGCCTGCTGCCCGGGGAATTGCTGCGCAGTATCTTCCTGCCGGCCTCCGCGCTGGCGTCGCGGACGGCCTTCCGCCGGCTGTCGCTGAGCAACCTCGGCCGCTCCGGAGTCCTGCTGATCGGGCGCCTGGATGCCGACGGAACCCTGGTCATCACTGTGACCGCCGCGACCAAGCGGCCGGTTCAGCTGCGCTTCGGCGGCGGAGCGGCCGCTGGATCCCGGGCCGGATCGCCGGGCGGGACTTCCCCGGCCCTGCCGGATGCCGCCGCCCTGCGCGCGGCGCTCGCCGCAGCCATCCCCGCGGAGCTTTACCACGATGACATCCACGGCCTGCCGGAATGGCGCCGGGACATGACCTACCGGCTGGCGGAGGAAATCCGGGCCCAACTGCTCGCCAACCTGCCCACCGAACAGCTTGCCGGACCATCCACCGCAGGAGGTGCCTGACCATGGCCATGGAGATCAACGGAACTCCCAACGAGGCCCAGCCGCGGCCGGGACAGTGCCTGCGCACGTTCCTGCGCGAGCAGGGCATGTTCGGGGTCAAAAAGGGCTGCGACGGCGGCGACTGCGGCGCCTGCACCGTCCATGTGGACGGCACTCCGGTGCACAGCTGCCTCTACCCGGCGGTCCGCGCCGAGGGCCGGCACATCACCACCGTGGAGGGACTCGCCGGCCCGGACGGCCTGCACCCGGTGCAGGAACAGTTCCTGGCCGCGCAGGGTTTCCAGTGCGGCTTCTGCACCGCCGGCATGCTGATGACCGCCGCCACCTTCGATGAGGCGCAGAAGCAGGACCTGCCCCGGAACCTGAAGGGCAATCTGTGCCGCTGCACCGGCTACGCGGCCATCGAGGATGCCATCTGCGCGCCCGCCGGGCACGACCCTGCCGCCGGACGCCCGGGCGGCCGGCAGCAGCTCGGCGACAACGTCCCTGCGCCCGCGGGGCATGACATTGTCACCGGCCAGGCCCGCTACACCCTGGACGTTCCCGCGGACGAGCTGCCGGGCCTGCTGCACATGAAACTGGTCCGATCCCCGCACCCGCACGCCCGGATCCGCTCCATCGACGCCGCCGCGGCGCTGCGGCTGCCCGGGGTCCGGGCCGTCTTCACCCACCTGGACGCGCCGGAGCAGCTGTTTTCCACCGCCCAGCACGAGCTGTACACCGATGATCCGGACGATACGCGGGTGCTTGACCGGGTGGTCCGCTTCATCGGCCAGCGGGTCGCGGCGGTCGTCGCGGACAGCGTAGCCGAGGCGGAGGCGGGGGTGCGCGCCGTGCGGGTGGACTATGACCTCCTGGACGCCGTGTTCGACCCGGAGCTGGCTGTGCTGCCCGGCGCCCCCGCGGTGCACGGGGACAAGGACGCCGAGACGGCCCGGATCGCCTCCCCGTCGGGGAATGTGGTGGCCGAGCTGCACTCCGAGCTGGGCGACACGGAGGCCGGCTTCCGGCAGGCGGACGTCATCCACGAAAGGGTCTACCGCACCCAGCGCCTCCAGCACGTCTCGCTGGAGACGCACGCCTCGATCGCCTACTTCGAGGACGACGGCGGCCGGCTGGTGGTCCGCTCCTCCACGCAGACGCCGTTCCTGACCCGGCGCTCGCTGTGCCGCGTCTTCGGCCTGCCCGCGGACCGGATCCGGGTCATCGCCGGCCGGGTGGGCGGCGGTTTCGGGGGCAAGCAGGAGATGCTCACCGAGGACGTCGTCGTGCTGGCGGCCCTGCGGCTGCGGCGCCCGGTCCAGCTGGAAAACACCCGGCAGGAGCAGTTCACCGCGGCCACCACCCGGCATCCCTTCCGGATCCGGCTGCGGGCCGGTGCCCGGCGCGACGGGACGCTGACCGCGCTCGCGGTCGATGTGCTGACCAACACCGGCGCCTACGGCAACCACGCGCCCGGCGTGATGTTCCACGGTTGCGGGGAATCCCTGGCCGTCTACCTGTGCGCCAACAAGAAGATCGACGCGCGCGCCGTCTACACCAACACGGTGCCGGCCGGCGCGTTCCGCGGCTACGGGCTAAGCCAGATGATCTTCGCCATCGAATCCGCCATCGACGAGCTGGCCGCGGAGATCGGCATGGACCCGATGGAGTTCCGCCGGCGCAACATCATCCGCCGCGGGGACCCGATGCTCTCCAGCCACCCCGAGCCGGAGGATGACGTGCTCTACGGCAGCTACGGGCTGGACCAGTGCATCGACCTGGTCGCCGATGCGCTGCGGCACGGACGGGAGCGCTACGCGAAGGCCGGGCTGGCGGACCTGGGCCCGGACTGGGTGAGCGGCACCGGCACCGCGCTGTCCATGATCGACACGGTCCCCCCGCGCGGTCATTTCGCGCACAGCCGGCTGCGGCTGCTGCCCGACGGCGGCTACCGGGCCGACGTGGGGACGGCGGAATTCGGGAACGGCACGACGACGGTGCACGCCCAGCTGGCGGCGACGGCGCTGGGAACCCGGGCGGACCGGGTCCAGGTCCGGCAGTCCGACACCGACCTGATCGCCCACGACACGGGCGCCTTCGGCTCCACCGGGACGGTGGTGGCCGGCAAGGCCACCCTCGCCGCGGCCGAGGAGCTGGCCGGCCGGATCCGGGCCCTGGCCGCGGAGCTGAGCGGCGTCCCCGCGGAGCGCTGCATCCCCGGTACCGACGCCGTGGACTGCGGCGGTACGGCCATCACGCTCGCGGAGGTGCACCGCCGGGCGCAGGAACGAGGGGTGCCGCTGGAGACCGAGGGACGCTGGCACGGCTCACCACGGTCCGTGGCGTTCAACGTCCACGGCTTCGCGGTGGCGGTCAACACCGGAACGGGGGAGCTGCGCATCCTGCAAAGCGTGCAGGCCGCCGACGCCGGCGTGGTGGTAAACCCGCGGCAGTGCCGCGGCCAGATCGAGGGCGGCATTGCCCAGGCCCTCGGCGCGGCCCTCTATGAGGACGTCCGGGTCGGTCCCGACGGCCGGGTCGAGACGGACATCCTGCGCCAGTACCGCATCCCCACCTTCGCCGATGTACCGCGCAGCGAGGTGTACTTCGCCAACACCACCGACGCGCTGGGACCGCTGGGCGCCAAGTCGATGAGCGAGAGCCCCTTCAACCCGGTGGCCCCGGCACTGGCCAACGCCATCCGGAACGCCACCGGCGTCCGGTTCAGCGAACTGCCGCTGGCCCGGGACCGGATCTACCTGGGGCTGCGCGAGGCAGGGCGGATTTGCACTCCGGAACAGATGGCCCGGCCGGAAGAGGATTTGGAGCCCACAGCGGTCCCTGCAGCCACAGCGGCACCATGATTCGTTGCCCAATGTAATCTGCGCAATGTAAATTTGCGCGTCCTCAGTCCAGCAGGTGCAGCTGCTCCGCGGTGTCCACGTCCGCACCGTCGTCCGGACCGCCGCACTCCACCAGATCGATCAGTCCCGGGTGGGCGCGCAGGAAACTGCGCGCCCCGCCGTC
>JALYYI010000059.1 GCA_030946705.1 Actinomycetota bacterium
CCACATGGCTCTGGGCCGCGCGGGCCGCGAGTCCGGCCTGCTCCGGATCGACGCCATCGCGGCGGACCAGCAGCGCGGCCACGTCCTCCACCGGGGGCACCCGCAGCGTCACGGACCGGCAGCGCGAGCGGATGGTGACCAGGACGTCAGCCGGGCTCGGGGCGCACAGGATCCAGATAGTCCGCGGCGGGGGTTCTTCGATGGCTTTGAGCAGCACGTTTGTGGTGCGCTCGGCCATCCGGTCCGCGTCACCCACAATCATCACGCGCCAGCGAGCGGAGGAGGGCCGATCCTGGGCCTTGGTCACCAGCTCCCGCGCTTCTTCGATGGTGATGGTCGTCTTCTCGGTGGCCACGAAGGTCACGTCCGCATTGGTCCCGGCCATCACCGTGTGGCAGGCATGGCATTCACCGCAGCCGCGCTCGGCGAGCTCCACCCGCTCGCACACCAGCGCGGCGGCAAAGGCCCTCGCCGCATTCGAGCGGCCCGAGCCGGGCGGGCCGGTGACGAGCCACGCGTGCGTGGGCCGGGGTGACTGCGCGGCGCGGCTCAGCTGGGCGACGACGGGTTCCTGCCCCTGCAGGTCTTCCCAGACACTCACGCCAGCAGCTGCTTCACCCGGTCAAGGATCGCTCCGGCCAGCACCTCGACCGGGCCGCGGGCGTTGAGCACCAGGTACTGCTCCGGTTCCGCGGCGGCCAGATCCAGGAAGGCCTGCCGGATGCGCGAATGGAAGTCATCCGGCTCCGATTCCAGCCGGTCTTCCGCGCCCTCGCCGGAGGTGCGGCGGTCCCGGCCGTCGGCAGGATCCACGTCCAGCAGCACGGTCAGATCCGGCCGGAGTCCGCTGGTGGCCCACTCGTTCAGGGACCGGATGCGCTCGGCGCCCAGCTCCCGGCCCACTCCCTGATAGGCCACCGACGAGTCGATGTACCGGTCCGTCAGGACCAGTTCCCCGCGCGCCAGGGCGGGCCGGATCACCTGCGTGGCGTGCGCGGCGCGGGACGCTGCAAAAATCAGGGCCTCGCAGCGCGCATCAATTTCGCCGTTGCCGTGCTCCAGCACCAGGGAGCGCAGCTGCTCGCCGACCGGTGTGCCGCCCGGTTCGCGCGTCCGCATGACGCTGTGCCCCAGACCCCGCAAGGATTCGGCCAGCAACGCCGCCTGCGTGGATTTGCCCGCCCCGTCGCCGCCTTCGAACGCGATAAAAAGGCCGCGGCCGCCGTCGTCGGCCACACCGGCAGACGCGGTACCCGCCGGAGCCTCGGAGCGCGCTGTACCAGCCGCGGCCCCGGCACTGCCAGCGTCGGCCGCATGATCGGCTGCAGGGATGCCGGACCCGACGGCGGTGCCCGGGTTTCCGGGCAGTGCTGCGGGCGAGTGGGGGAGGGTCACATAACTAGGGTACCGACAAAGTCCGACAGTATTTCGAAGGCTCCCTCCCACACCCAGCCGTAACCCCGGAACGGCCGCGCCCTCGCCCTTGCCGACGTCGGGCCAGGTAAATGAACCGGGTCCGGGATCGTTGTCCGGGTTCCTTCCCCGCAAAACAAGTTCTAGTCCACCTCAAGGGCCGCTTGACCCCCGCGTTTGACCAGCCCGGATTCGTAGGCCAAGACCACCGCGCGGATCCGGTCGCGCAGGCCGAGTTTGGCCAGAATGTGCACCACATGGGTCTTGACGGTCGTCTCCGAGACGTAGAGACGGGCTGCGATTTCGGCGTTCGACAGTCCGTGACCGACCTGCATTAGCACCTCGACCTCGCGCGCCGTGAGACCCGCAAGGAGATCCGGTTTGCGGCCGGGGAGGGGTCCGCTGACGAACGCCTCGATCAGGCGTCGGGTCACCGCGGGAGCCAGGAAGGTGTCTCCGGCGGCAACCGCACGTACGGCCAGCGCCAGCTGGTCGCTGGGCGCATCCTTGAGCAGGAAGCCGCTGGCACCGGCGCGGATCGAGTCGTAAAGGTACTCGTCCATGTCGAAAGTTGTGAGCATTAGTACGTGGGAGTTTCCGCCTCCAGTTATGCGGCGTGTCGCCTCAATTCCGTCCATCCCGGGCATTCTCACGTCCATCAGCACGACGTCCGGCCGCAGCTCGGCGCACAGCCGCACCGCCGCCGTCCCCTCCGCCGCCTGTCCGATGACCTCAATGTCCGGTTCTGCATCGAGAATCATGGCAAAGCCGGTGCGGACCAGCGATTGGTCGTCCACGACCACAACGCGTACGTTTCCGGGGTTCACGTGTCCGTCCATCCCGGTAGGGTGGCATGTATTCGGAACCCTCCCGTAGGCAGGGGACCGTAGCTCAGGGAGCCTCCGTGGCTGCTGACGCGTTCCTGCATGCCGATCAGGCCCAGCCCACCGCCCGTTCGATCGGGCGGTGGGACAAGCGGACCATCGTTGGTGGTATCGATCTCGAGTGCCCCGTTCGAATAGGCGAGGTGCAGGGCGGCCGTATTGGTGCCAGCATGTCTAAGCACATTCGTCAGTGCCTCCTGGATCACGCGGTAGGCTGTGAGGCTCGCGCCGGAAGGCAGCGCCATCGCAGGCCCCGTTTCTGTGACAGTGACGTGCAGGCCGGCCTTGTCCAGCCGGTCCAGCAGCTCGGGCAGCTCCGACAGACCCGGCTGCGGTGTTAGACCGGTGGATTGATCCGCAGGTCGGAGGACCTGGAGCAGATGCCTCAGCTCAGTCAGTGCCTGACGTCCGGATTGTTCGACGGCGGCCAACGCCTCGGCGGACTTCTGCGCATCGCTGGGAAGAACTTTTCGGGCCGCAGCTGTCTGGATGACCATCACGCTAACGGCGTGGGCGACGACGTCGTGCAGTTCTCTGGCAATCCGGGCACGCTCCGTGGCGATTTCCGCGCGAGTTTGGGCTGCCTTGGACTCTTCAAGCTCGAATGTCGTCTGTTGCAGCCTCACGATCAGCTCCGCCCGGCTGCGCAGCGCCCTGGACGCACCCCAAACTCCGCCCAGAAGAATGCTGACCCACGACAGGTTCTCCAGGAGATTCGAGCCGGGACCCCGCAGGGCGGTCACGGACGCTGCCGTCACCATGCCCAGGCCGATGAGGGAAGGCCCCGTGGGCAGCCAGGCAGCAGCTGTCCAAACGGCCGCCATGGCCGCGAATCCCATGACGATAAAGCTTTGCTCAGGCACCCCGGTGGCTGCCGCGAAGGCGAAGGAGGCCGTTACTCCAGCGACGGCCAGGCGCGGCCTTGTGCTGCGCCACCCTAAAGATAATGACAGTCCTGCACCGACTGTTGCTGATGCCCAGCGAGGGGTCAAATCGCTATCCAGCAGGATCTGGCCGGCAGCCAGCGCAAAAACGGCCACGGCCACGGCCGCGTCGACCGATCGGTTCCGCCGTGTGGGTCCGTCGAACGGCTCCGGCCGCTTCATGTCTTGACGATACGCCGGTCCAGCGGACGGTGAATACACCCGGGGAACGATTGCGCTCATCCGCCGGATGTACGCCGGGTAGCGCTCAGATACTCCAATCCCGTGCCGGATCAGTCTCCCGGTGCGACGCCGGTCCAGTGCCTCCGGATCTACGTTGATCAAGTAGTTGTTTCGACCATGAAGTGGAGACCCAAAATGACCCCGGACACGCTTGCATCGAAAACGGGAAATCATCCGCTACCCGGGAGCACGGGCCGTCAGGTGGCGGCACGCATGGAGCAGGCCACGAAAACCTACGGAAGCGGGGCCGCCGCCGTCGTGGCCCTTGACGCCGTCACCGTTGAATTCGATGCCGGGAACTTTACAGCAATTATGGGCCCGTCCGGGTCCGGCAAGTCCACGCTGCTGCACTGCCTGGCAGGGCTGGATCGTCTGGCGTCGGGCCGTGCCTTCGTCGGCGAGAGGGACCTCGCCGGTCTTTCGGACCGGCAGCTGGCTCTGCTTCGCCGGGACCGGCTCGGCTTTATCTTCCAGGCCTTCAACCTGCTGCCGGTCCTTACGGCGCGGGAAAACATTACCCTTCCCTGCGATCTGGCCGGCCGGAAGGTCGACGGCGCTTGGTTTGAGCAGGTCATCAACAGACTGGGCCTGGAGGGCAGACTTAGTCACCGCCCGTCCGGGCTTTCCGGCGGTGAACAGCAGCGCGTCGCGGTGGCCCGGGCGCTGGTCTCCAAACCCGAGGTGGTCTTCGCCGACGAGCCCACCGGCGCGCTCGATTCCCGTAGCGGGGCCCAGCTGCTGGGATTTCTGCGCTCCGCCGTCGATGAGCTGGAGCAGACGGTCGTCATGGTCACACACGATCCGGTTGCCGCGGCCTACGCCGACCGCGTCGTGTTCCTGGCGGACGGACGCGTGGTGGAGGAGCTGCCGGCTCCCACCCGCGACAGCGTTCTGGAAACGATGAAATGGCTCGGTGACTAATCATGCTCAGGTACGCACTGCGCTCCTTGTTGGCGCACAAGGTGAGACTGTTGCTCACGGTCACCGCGATCACCGTCGGCGTCGCCTTCGTCTCGGGTTCGTTTGTCCTTTCGGACACCATAGGCCGGGCCTTTGACCAACTTTTCGCCGGCCTGGCCAAAGGCACCGACGTCACCGTCCGCGCCCAGTCAAATGACCCCGTGGCCAGCCTTCCGGGGCAGATTCATCCCCTGGATGAGGCCATAGTGGAAACCGTCCGTAGGGTTTCCGGCGTGGCGGCGGCGGAGGGCTCGGTCACAGGCTTCGCGCTGATCTTGGACAAGAATGGCCAGCCCATCCAGCCCGGCGGAGCGCCCACCCTGGGCGGCAGCGTGCACACGGACTCCAGCCTGGCGGGAGATTTCTCCTATCGTTCCGGAACCGCTCCCACCGGCCCAAATGAAGTGGCCCTGGACGCCGGCACGGCGCAGAAGGCCGGATACGTCATCGGCGACCGGGTCACGGTAATTTTCCCGGACGGGACCGGCGACTTCACAGTCACGGGAATTGTGGGATTCGGCGATACGAACAGCCTGGCCGGAGCCGCTCTGGCCTCGTTCGACGCCGGTAGCGCCCAGAAGCTGCTGGGCAAGGCGGGCAAAGTCGACCAGGTGGACGTCCGGGCGGCTCCGGGAGTCACCGCGGCGGAGTTGAGGGACCGGATTTCCAGGGTCCTGCCCGCCGGCACCCAGGCAGTGACCTCGACCCAGGTCTCCGGTGAATCGTCGAAGGCGGTCAGGGACGGGATGAGCATCTTCACTACCGTGCTGCTCGTCTTTGCCTGCATCTCCTTGCTGGTGGGCTCCTTCGTCATTTGGAATACCTTCAATATCCTGGTGGCCCAGCGCAGGCGCGAGGTCGCGTTGCTGCGCGCTGTGGGGGCCACGGGCCGCCAGGTCCTCACCGGCATTATCAGCGAGGCCGCGCTGTTGGGCCTGGTGGCCTCCGGCATCGGGCTGGCCACGGGCATCGGCCTGGCCACCGGCCTGCGCGCACTGCTGGCGGCCTTCGGGATTGAGGTTCCCACGACGGCGGCCGTTGTCGAATCGAGGACGATCGTGGCCGCACTGCTGGTAGGCGTGCTCATCACCGTCATAGCCGCCGCCGGTCCGGCGATATCGGCAACCCGAGTGCCTCCCATGGAGGCGCTGCGCTCCGCCACTCCGGTTAGAGGGCGCATCGGCCGGGCGCGCGCCACCACAGCGGTGGTTCTGCTTGTCACTGGAACTGCCGGCCTGACGACCGCTGCCGTGACTGGGAGCCAGCTTGCCCTGACCGGTGCCAGCACGCTCGTGGCCTTTGCCGGAATCGTCGTCGCCGGCCCGCAGCTGGCCAGGGGAATGGCCGCAGTTGCAAACCGTGGACGCCCCGGAGGGGGCTGGAGCCTTGCCTCCCGCAACATTGCGCGGACACCGCACCGGGCGGCCGCGACGGCCATGGCCCTGACCGTCGGACTGGCGGTTGTCTGCGCCTTAACCGTCACGGCGTCCTCGATCAAGGCATCGGCCGCCGATCTGCTCACTGCTGGCAACCGGTCGGACCTGATCCTGAAGGTCATCACCGACTCCGGCGGCATGAGCCCGGCCGTCGTTGACATCGTCAAGCGGCAGACCGGCGTCGATAAAGTCGTGGAGTTGCGCTATTCCCAGATGCGCGTCAACGGCAATGTGGGCAACGTCATCGGAGTTGTCGCTGCCGGCTTGGGCAAGGTCGTCGACCTTGGCATTGCCACCGGCTCCCTGACGGAATTCCGCGACGGAACCATGCTGCTGTCCACCGCTCAGGCCAAGGAACTCAATGCCGGCGTCGGGGACAAGATCACCGCCACCTTTCCGGAAACAGGCCAGCGCACCTTTGAGATAGCGGCCACGTTTGAACGCGATACACTCGTCGGCTCCGGCTGGCTGCTGACCCTCAACGACTATGCAGCCAACGTCACCTCACGCCTTGACGACATGATCATGATCAAAACCGTGGCTGGCGCCGACATCCCCGTGGTCCGGAGCCAGATCAGCCAGGCTCTGGCCAGCTATCCCAACGTGGGACTCAGCGATCCCAACGAGCTCGCCAGATCCGAGCAGGCCGCAATCGACCAGGCATTAGGATTGGTCACCGCGCTGCTCGCCCTGGCCATCATCGTTGCGGTACTCGGCATCATCAACACCCTCGCTCTCTCCGTCGTGGAACGGACCCGGGAGATCGGGCTGATGCGGGCCGTCGGGGCCACCAGGGGACAGATCCGCGGTGTTATCCGGCGCGAGTCGCTGCTCATGTCGCTCCTCGGTGCGCTGGCCGGACTCCTGCTGGGCACGGCAGGCGGGGTCGCTCTCGCCCGATCCCTGCCCGCAGTCCCCACCCTCGACGTCCCGGCCGCAACCCTGGCGAGTTACGTTCTGGTTGCCGCGGTCATAGGTGTTCTCGCCGCCATCGGCCCGGCCAGGCGCGCCAGCCGGGCGGATGTGCTGAAGGCCATCACCGTCGACTAAGGTGTCCGACGATCCGCCGACGGCGGGAAGAGAAGCGGCCCCGGACGCCGTCGTCGGCCACTCTACTCGGGGCGAAATTGGTCGGATTTCAGAGCCCGTTGGAGGCGGACGGTGCATGCCTTTATTAAGGGCCGTGTTACTGGAATCAAGGGGTGCGGCGCTAATCTTGGCTTATGAGCATGGCTTCAAATCCACACCCCGCTGATCTGGCCCCCGATACCGTGGTCGTGGCCGCGGGGCGGCCGGAACGGCGCCATGACGCGCCGGTGAATCCGCCGATCGTGCTGTCCTCCACCTATGTGGGCACCGGTCAGGTGGTGGACGGCGACCGTGCCTACGGTCGGTATTCCAACCCCACCTGGGATCCGTTCGAGGAGGCTCTGGCCGCGCTGGAGGGTGCCTCGCTGCCCGGGCTGGTTTACGGTTCCGGGCTGGCCGCCGTCTCCTCGGCCCTGTCCCTGATCCCCACCGGCGGCGTCCTGGTGATGCCACAGCACTCCTACCAGGGGGCGTTGGTGATGGCCGGGGAACTGGCGGCGAAGGGCCTGTTCACGCTGCGGACCGTGGATATTGCGGACACCGATGCCGTGATCGCCGCCCTGACCGGGCCCGCGGGCGCAGCGGCCGCAGCACCCGCCGCACCAGCCTCACCCGCCGCCCCGGCAAGCATGCTCTGGCTGGAAAGCCCCACCAACCCGATGCTGGAAGTGGCCGACCTGCGCACCCTTGCCGCGGCCGCCAAAGCCGTGGGCGCCGTCGTCGTCACGGACAATACCTTCTCCACGCCATTGGTGCAGAAACCGCTGGAACTGGGCAGCGACGTCGTCCTGCACTCGGTGACCAAATACCTGGCCGGGCATTCGGACGTCGTGCTCGGGGCGCTGGT
Source organism: Actinomycetota bacterium (assembly GCA_030946705.1). Lineage (GTDB taxonomy): Bacteria > Actinomycetota > Actinomycetes > Actinomycetales > Micrococcaceae > Arthrobacter_M. Next base: position 7,796 of record JALYYI010000059.1, read on the forward strand.
TACCTCCGATCCCGGCCTCCGCGGCCAGCTGCTGCACCACCGTTCCATCCACGGCGCCATTGCCGGCCCGTTCGAGGTCTGGCTGGCGCTGCGCGGGCTCCGGACACTGGCCCTGCGGGTGGAGCGTTCGCAGGCGTCGGCGGCGGAACTGGCCGCGCGTCTGCTGCTGCACGCGCAGGTTGACGCCGTCCGGTTCCCGGGGCTCGGACAGGATCCCGGTCACCAGCGTGCCAAGGCCCAGATGACAGGCTTCGGCTCGGTACTGGCCATTGAGGTGCATGGTGGGGCGGAGGCGGCGGATGCGGTGGTGGCCGGTCTGCGGCTGTGGACGCCGGCCACGTCGCTGGGCGGCGTGGAATCCCTGATCGAGCGCCGCCGCCGGCACGCCAACGAGCCCGCATCGGTGCCGAACAATTTGCTGCGGTTGAGCGTTGGTATAGAAAACGTCGAAGATCTGTGGGCGGATCTGGCCCAGGCGCTTGATCGGTCCCGAACCAGTTAGGCTGGACGCGTGCTGACCCACCAAATTACTTTCACCATTACCAATCTGCTGCTGCTGGCCCTGGGCCTGCTGGCGTTCGGACTGCAGCTGTGGGCGATGGCGGACTGCCTGCGCACCAAAGCCTCCGACTTTGAACGCGCCTACAAGAAGACAAAAGGCTTCTGGACCGGCATTACCGTGGGCGCCTCCGTCGTGGGTGCACTCTACATACTGTCGGCTGGCGGGATTGGCTTCTTCCTGCTGCTGGAGCTGGCGGCCGTGACCGCGGCCAGCGTCTACCTGGCCGATGTCCGCCCCGCGGTCAGTGACGCGCGGCGCGGTGGCAACCGCAGCCAGGGCCCGTACGGCCCCTGGTAGCCTCGCTCCACGGGCGCGTCTCGGTGCCCCCGGTCAGGGGTCCGACGGCGGACCAGGCCCGGTCCAGCGCGTGCAGGTAAGTGCGGATCCGCTCGCCGGGAACATTATGGTGGATAAGTGCATTGGGCAGCCGCTCCGCCGCCGAGGGCAACTCGATGCTGCCGAAGCGCAGCGAGAGGGTCAGTGAAAGCGGCCCGCCGCCGTCGAACGCTATCCAGCTGCTGCGCCGGCCGATTTCGTCGCAGGTACCATCGACGCCTACCCGTCCAGTGAGCAGTTGGTGCTCGTCTCAGGCCTGGGATGAGCACCAACTGCTCACTGGATCTGGGAATGGGACCAAGCCGCGGGCGCACAGGATTTCGTAACGCTCGGAATCGCCGCGGCCGCTCCGCTACGATGAAAACATGACTTTCAAGCTGATATTGTTGCGCCACGGCCATAGCGAATGGAATGCGAAAAACCTCTTCACCGGCTGGGTGGACGTTGACCTGAACGATCAGGGCCGGGCGGAAGCGGTCCGCGGCGGCGAGCTGCTGGTTGAGCACAACCTGCTTCCGGACATCCTGTACACCTCGCGGCAGAAGCGCGCCATTAACACCGCCAACCTGACGCTGGCCGAAGCGGACCGCGGCTGGATCGACGTCAAGCGCAGCTGGCGGCTCAACGAGCGCCACTACGGCGCGCTGCAGGGCAAGGACAAGGCCCAGACACTGGCCGAGTTCGGCGAAGAGCAGTTTATGTTGTGGCGCCGCAGCTACGACACCCCGCCGCCGCCGCTGGCCGATGACAGCGAGTTCTCCCAGGTGGGGGACCCGCGCTACGCGGATCTGGGCGACGCGATACCGCGCACGGAATGCCTCAAGGACGTGCTGGAGCGTCTGCTGCCATACTGGGAATCGGAGATCAGCACGGACCTGAGGGCCGGCAAGACGGTGCTGATCACGGCGCACGGCAACTCCCTGCGCGCCCTGGTCAAGCACCTGGACGGCATCTCCGATGCCGACATCTCAGCACTGAACATTCCCACCGGCATCCCGCTGGTCTACGAGCTGGATGAAAACCTCAAGCCGCTCAACCCGGGCGGCGCCTACCTTGATCCGGAGGCGGCGGCCGAGGCCATCGAGGCCGTGGCAAACCAGGGCAAAAAATAGGCCGTCGAGTGAGCAGTTGGTGCTGTTTTCAGGCCTGAGAAC
>JALYYI010000178.1 GCA_030946705.1 Actinomycetota bacterium
CGACGACGGTCAGCCAGGCCGCCGCTGTGGCCGAAGGGGCCGCACTGGGCGCGTACGCCTACACCGAACACCGCAATGCCAGCGCGGCCGGCGTGAAGCCCAGCGTCGGCAGCGTCACCGTTTTCACCCCCGCGGCCGCGGACAAGGAGCTGGCACCCGCGCTGGAGCGGGCCGCCGTCGTCGCCCGCGCCGTCAATGCCACCCGCACGCTGGTTAACCAGCCGCCCAGCCACCTGTACCCGGAGAGCTTCGCCGAGGCAGCCAAGGAGCTGGCCAAGGGGCTGCCCGTGAAGGTGACCGTGCTGGATGAAAAGCGGCTGGAGAAGGATGGCTACGGCGGCATCATGGGAGTCGGCCGCGGCTCCTCGCGGCCGCCGCGCCTGGTCAAGGTGGAGTATTCCCCAGTCCGGGCCAAGGCCAACCTGGCCTTCGTCGGCAAGGGCATCACCTTTGATTCCGGTGGCATCTCGCTCAAGCCGGCCACCGGAATGATGACGATGAAGTGCGATATGGCCGGCGCCGCCGTCGTGCTCAACGCGCTGCTGGCCGTGGCCGGGCTCGGCCTGCCGGTGAAGCTGACCGCGTGGCTGTGTCTGGCGGAGAACATGCCTTCCGGGACCGCCACCCGTCCCTCCGACGTGCTGACCATGTTCGGCGGCAAGACCGTGGAGGTCCTCAACACCGACGCCGAAGGACGGTTGGTGATGGCGGATGGCCTCGCGGCCGCGTCCGTGGAGCAGCCGGACACCATCCTGGATGTGGCCACCCTGACCGGGGCGCAGGTGGTGGCGCTGGGCAACCGCGTCTCGGCGGTGATGGGCGACGACGGCGTCAGCGCCGCCATCAAGGCCGCGGCGGACCGGGCGGGCGAACTTTTCTGGCCAATGCCGTTGCCCGAGGAGCTGCGCCCGAGCCTGGATTCGCAGGTGGCCGATCTGGCCAACATCGGCGAAAAGATGGGCGGCATGATGACGGCCGCCGTGTTCCTTAACGAATTCGTGGGCAACCGCAAGGACGGCGCGAAGATCCCGTGGGCGCATCTGGACATCGCCGGGCCGGCCTTCAATGAGGCCTCGGCGTACGGCTACACGCCCAAGCAGGCTACGGGCGTCGCAGTGCGAACCCTGGTGGCCTATGTGGAAGATGTACTGTCCCGCACGGCATAGCAGGTGGTGGCACGTCACAGCCGGGCGTGTTTCCGGACACAAGCGCTTCATCAGCACGCTGCACAGGTGGAGCATGGTACCGGTGGGCGCTATGGTAAATGCTGAAAGTAATTCCCCAAGGCGAGGCCGCGCTCCGGCGCGGCCGCTTTGTGCGGGGTTATGGCACGACGAGTCGCAAGAAATTCTGCAACGACGAAAATCTGCAACAACCGAAAATCTGCAACAACTCTGTACGGCATCAAAATATTACAAACCGGCTGGCGCAGCTAGTGCGCCACCAATACGCGAGGGAGCGTCTACGTGGCCGATCAGGCAACTGCGCAAGAATTCGACATCCTGGTTCTCGGTGGCGGTAGCGGCGGTTACGCTACGGCTCTGCGGGCCGTCCAGCTGGGCTTCACCGTCGGTCTGGTCGAGAAGGCCAAGCTTGGCGGAACCTGCCTGCACAACGGCTGTATCCCCACCAAGGCGCTGCTGCACGCCGCTGAGGTGGCGGACCACGCCCGCGACGCCGTGAAGTACGGGGTCAACGTCGACCTCCAGTCCATCGACATGTCCGCGGTCAACGCGTACAAGAACGGCATCATCGCCGGCAAGTACAAGGGCCTGCAGGGCCTGATCAAGGGCAAGGGCATCACCGTGATCGAGGGCGAGGGCAAGCTCACCTCGGCCAACACCGTGACGGTCAACGGCACCGCCTACACCGGCAGGAACGTCGTGCTGGCCACCGGTTCCTACTCCCGCACCCTGCCCGGACTGGAACTGGGCGGCCGGGTCATCACCTCCGACCAGGCCCTGGAGATGGACTACATCCCCAAGAGCGCAATTGTTCTGGGTGGCGGAGTGATCGGCGTCGAATTCGCCTCGGTCTGGAAATCCTTCGGCGTGGACGTCACGATCATCGAGGGCCTGCCCTCCCTGGTGCCCAACGAGGACGCCGCGATCGTGAAGGTCCTGGAGCGCAGCTTCAAAAAGCGCGGCATCAACTTCACCACCGGCATCTTCTTCCAGGGCGTCGAGCAGAACGACGACGGCGTCAAGGTCACCCTGGTTGACGGCAAGACCTTCGAAGCGGAACTCCTGCTGGTCGCCGTCGGCCGCGGGCCGGTGACCCAGGGACTGGGCTTCGAGGAAGCCGGCGTCACGGTTGACCGCGGCTTCGTCATCACCAACGAGCGCCTGCATACCGGCGTCGGCAACATCTATGCCGTCGGGGACATTGTTCCCGGCGTGCAGCTGGCTCACCGCGGCTTCCAACAGGGCATCTTCGTGGCCGAGGAAATCGCCGGCCTGAAGCCGGTGATCATCGAGGACATCAACGTCCCCAAGGTCACCTACTGCGACCCGGAAATCGCCACCGTCGGTTACACCGAGAAGGCCGCCAAGGAGAAGTTCGGCGCGGACGCGGTGGAAACCACCGAATACAACCTCGCGGGCAACGGCAAGAGCTCCATCCTGGGCACCGGCGGCCTGGTCAAGCTGGTCCGACAGAAGGACGGCCCCATCGTGGGCATGCATATGATCGGCACCCGGATGGGAGAGCAGATCGGCGAGGCACAACTGATCGTCAACTGGGAGGCCTACCCGGAGGACGTGGCCCAGCTCATCCACGCGCACCCGACGCAGAACGAGGCCCTCGGCGAGGCCGCCATGGCCCTGGCCGGCCGGCCGCTGCACGGCTAATAACACCCGGTTCAGTGCACCCGG
>JALYYI010000237.1 GCA_030946705.1 Actinomycetota bacterium
GGGGACGCCGTCGCAGTTTAAGGGTGTGGCCGGCCCTGGCCGACCACCGATCGCTGGGTGGGCCACCGGCGTCAACGGCCGGCATCAGATTGGCTCGTACGCGCCGCGCTTCCATTGTTCCCAATCCCAGTGCGCGAGGAACTTCTGTCCGCTTTCCATCCCCTTGCCGAACAGCTTCGACTTGTCCGCGGCCGTCAGGTGGAAGTCGGTGGCGCGGTAGCCGGAGGTATCAACGAAGATGGTGCGCGAGGAGGACCGCGGATCGCTGACGTAGGCCCGGTCATGTGCTCCCATCATGGTGCTGATGAGGGATTTTGCCAGCTCGATGTTGCCGTTGTCCGGCTTCCAGTCGCCGTCGCGGATGCTCTGCTGGCCGGAGAGCTTCACCCCTAGGGTTGGCCAGCGGGACGGTCTCCCGTCGTGGCGATCGAAGAGGGCCATCGGGAAGTTCGAGAGCATGCCGCCGTCGGTGCAGACAATATGGTCGTGTCCTATCAGGTCCATGTTGGTGGGCATCTTCCACGGCCGGAAAAAGAACGGAATGGAGGCCGAGGCCCGGACGGCGTCCGCCACCAGCTGGGTGTCCGGGTCCACGCCCAGCAGGTTCTGGTAGTCCCAGGGCAGCCTCAGCATCATCCCGCGCGAAACGTCGGAGACGATCACGACCAGTTTGTACCGTTGTGCCGGCGGCAGCGCGCTGCCCTCGTCGTCGTCCCTGAGGTCCGCCCAGGTTTCGATGCCGGCCCGGGCCAAGGTTTCCAGCAGCCAGGTGTGCAGGAAGCCTCCGGCGTAGATCCCCTCGTGCAGCAACAGGCCCGCGGCGGGTCCCAGCCCGGGCAGGTGGGAGATGAACCCGGCCTCGTCTTCAAACTGTGAAAATTCCAGCCCGTCCATGACCGCTTTGACCTGTGCCGCGCTCATTCCCGAGGCCAGCAGGGAGGCCACGATTGCCCCTGCGGAGGTGCCGGCCACGCGGTGGAAAGTGTAGGCATCGTCGGCCTGCGCCAAGGCCGCCACGGCTCCCACCAGGGCGGATCCTTTGACGCCTCCGCCCTCCAGGACCAAATCTGCATCGGCCATGCGGCACCACCATCGGTTCAGGTCGTGGATCTGATGGTCCAGAAATCGCTGGCAAGCGAGGAAGTCAGCAGATAGGCGTACGGCATGGTGGCATACCCCTTCTTGCCCCACCCGGTGCCCCACGAGTTGCGGATAATGAAGCGCTGGGTGGTGTCGTTGTAACCGACGGCCACCACGCAATGGCCGCCCAGCACCTTCTCCGTTGCGCCCGGCATGGGGACTTCGCCGGAGGAGGCCACCTCGGGTCCTTCGAAACTTTCATACACGGTGAAGCCGAAGACGATCGGGTAGCCGGAGGACAGGCAGCCCTTCATCTGGCTGAGTGCCTGGACGACCCGTGAGTAGACTATGGCGCGGTGGCTTGTGGCTTCCTGGTAGCAGGCGTCCGGGGGTTTGGCTGAAAATTTGCCGGTGTCGTAGGGCCAGCTGGATTCAGCGCAGGCGCCCGTTTCCGCCACGGATTTGATGCCGTCGCGGATCATCGCGCCCGAATCCGAGCCTACGGTGCCCTCCATGACGCGCTCGTTATAGTAGATAAAGAGCCTCGACGGTGTGGAGGCATCCGGCAGGCCCTCCTTCATGGCATCGAACTGCAGGCAGCCGGCCACGCCGTTGCCGGTGCAGGAGCCCAGCTTGCCCTGGTCGTAGACCGGCGGGCATTTGGCGGTCAGGTCCACCTTCCGCGGAAGCTTAACGACGACGGCGGCCGGCGCGGCGTAGAGGAAATCGCGCTGGTCCGGCAGGTCGGGGATCCAGCCGTAGTGTTCATTGGTCCGTGTCATGGCGCTTCGACCTCCCCCGCATGAGGCGGCCCGGCGGGACCCGACGCAGCATGCGATACACCGAGGGTCCTCCCCGCCGGTTGCTACGTCAAGGGCTGCGGCCGGGGGCATGCTAGACTGGGTGACAATTGTTAGTGTGGCAGTGGATGAGTGTGTCTTGGAACCGGGTTTGGACTGTTCGCAGTTCCAACGGGTTCCCGGGACACGGTTCCGGGTTGCAGGGTTCCTGTGCAACGAATGCCACATTTCTGCATGCCTAGGCGCTGATAAGTCGCCGAGGGTGCGACTACGAGAATAAGGCTTCGCCTCAGCTGTCACCGAATCTGGTTACACCGAATCTGGTTACACAGGTGGACGGCGGGGCAAGGCAACACGAGAAACCTCTCGAGAAAAAACGGAGAACACGAAAGTGCCTACGATTAACCAGCTGGTCCGAAAGGGCCGGACACCCAAGGTCTCAAAGACCAAGGCTCCCGCGCTTAAGGGAAGCCCCATGCGCCGCGGCGTCTGCACCCGCGTCTACACGACCACCCCCAAGAAGCCGAACTCGGCTCTGCGTAAGGTTGCCCGCGTGCGCCTTAACGGTGGCGTTGAAGTCACTGCCTACATTCCCGGCGTGGGCCACAACCTCCAGGAGCACTCCATTGTGCTCGTCCGCGGTGGTCGCGTTAAGGACCTCCCCGGTGTCCGTTACAAGATCGTCCGTGGTGCCCTTGACACCCAGGGCGTCAAGAACCGCAAGCAGGCCCGCAGCCGCTACGGTGCAAAGATGGAGAAGAAGTAATATGCCTCGCAAGGGTCCGGCCCCCAAGCGGCCGCTAGTAATTGATCCCGTCTACGGCTCCCCGCTGGTCACGCAGCTGATCAACAAGGTCCTCGTCGACGGCAAGAAGTCCACCGCAGAGCGCATCGTTTACGGTGCCCTGGCCGGTGCCCAGGAGAAGTCGGGGGGAGACCCCGTTGCGGCCCTGAAGAAGGCCATGGAGAACATTAAGCCCAGCCTCGAGGTCAAGTCCCGCCGCGTCGGCGGTGCCACCTACCAGGTGCCCGTCGAGGTCAAGCCCGGCCGCGCCACCGCCCTGGCACTGCGCTGGCTGGTCGGCTACTCCAAGGCCCGCCGCGAGAAGACCATGACCGAGCGCCTCCGGAATGAAATCCTGGATGCCTCCAATGGTCTCGGTGCCGCTGTGAAGCGTCGCGAAGATACCCACAAGATGGCCGAATCCAACAAGGCCTTCGCCCACTACCGCTGGTAGACCCGATCCATCGGGTCT
>JALYYI010000246.1 GCA_030946705.1 Actinomycetota bacterium
CCGGGGGGCCGCCGACGCTGTCAATCATTCACTTCAGGTGTTGCCTGGCTCAGCTGCGGGGAACGGATTCCCGGGCCTGCTGCCGGGCGGCCCATCCGGCGTAACTGCCGTCGAGTTCGACGACGTCGTAGCCGGCGCGGCGCAGGGCGCTGGCCGCTACGGAGTTGCGGACGCCGCTCTGGCAGTAGGACACGATGGTGCCTTCGGTGGGGAGTTCGTCGAGGTTCCACATGACGCGGCCGCCGCTGAGCTGGTGGGAGCCGGGGATGTGCCCTGCGGCGTGCTCGGTGCGGTTGCGCACGTCCAGGACCATCGCGGCGTCGAAGCCCTCAAGTTCTTCGGGCTGGATCAGCTTCGGGGTGCTGGCGGGCAACCCAGCGAGGCTGGTGACGTAGCCGGCGACCGTGTCGATGCCGACGCGGACCAGGTGGTCCCGCATCTCCTGCGCGGACGCCTGGTTCGGAGCCAGCAGCACCAGCGGGTTTGTGTCCTTTTCCGGGTTCACGACCCAGGCACCGAAGCTGGCGGTGGACTTTCCGGCCGGGATGTTCACCGAACGGCTGACGGTGCCTTCGTGGACCTCGGCGTTGGGGCGGGTGTCCACGAACGTCACCGTGTCGGCGGCGAGGTCGCGGGCGACATCGGCGGTGGCGAGTTCTTCAAGGGGTGCGCGTTCGCCCATGATGGCCGGTCCCTGCCGGTTTTCGCGCTTCATCCGGCCAAAGTAAGCGTGGGCGTCGGGCTGGCCGTCGAGGAGTTCGTTAATGAAGCCTTCCTCGTCGTTGGCGGCGAGGTAGGGTCCCCACCAGGAGTAGAGCCGCTCGTAACCGACCGTGGAGGAGGGGATGGCGCCCAGGGCCTTGCCGCAGGCGCTGCCGGCGCCGTGGCCGGGGTGGACCTGGACGTGGTCGGGCAGGGTCAGGAATTTATCCTGCAAACTGGTGAAGAGCTGCTTGGCCCCTGCGAAGCGGGTGTCCACGCCGCCGGCCGCCTCGTCGAGCAGGTCCGGGCGGCCCAGGTCGCCGGAGAACACAAAGTCACCGGAGAGCAGGTAGCCGGGGGTGTCGGCGAATGCGCCGTCGGTGATCAACAAGGACAGGTGCTCGGGGGTGTGGCCCGGGGTGTGCAGGGCCTTGACCGTGATGTTGCCGAGGGTGATCTCCTCGTTGTCGTGCAGGCGTTCGGCGTCGAAGCCGTACTGCCAGTCCGTGCCGCCCTCACCGGAGACGTAAGCGGTGGCGCCGGTCGCGGCGGCCAGTTCACGGGTACCGGAGAGGAAGTCCGCATGAATGTGGGTCTCGGTGACGGCCACGATCCTCATACCGTTCGCGGCAGCCAGGGACTGGTAGACGGCGATGTCGCGGCGTGGGTCGACGACGAGTGCTTCGCCCTTGGCCTGGCAGCCGATCAGGTAGCTGGCCTGGGCCAGGTCTTCGTCGTAGATGCGCTCAAAAAGCATGGGGCTCTCCTTCGTTGGGCGGTGGGGGAGTTTGCGGGAGGGGATCCTCCGTTCCTCCCACCACAACGATAATACCCTAGGGGGTATCATGCAAGTGGTCGGCGGCCGAATGGATGCGGGTGGCCCACCGCTGGCCGTCATACCCCCTATGGTATAGACTTGGCAAATCATCCACCCAGCTCTGGAGTCCGCCGTGGAACTTGATTCGACAGAACTTACCCCGGTTATCAACCGGCTCAAGCGCGCCCAGGGGCAGCTTGCTGCCGTCACCCGGATGCTGGAGGAGGGCCGTGACTGCAAGGACATCGTCACTCAACTCGCGGCGGTCTCGAAGGCTTTGGACCGGGCGGGATTCGCGATCATCGCCACAGGCCTGGAACAGTGCATCACCCGCGAAGATGCCAGCATGAATAGGAAAGACCTGGAAAAACTCTTCCTGTCCCTCGCCTGAACCGCAACCAACCCAAAAACCAAGCCCGCGGAGGGATTCGTGGTGGCCCGTGCCGGTTCCGACCGGCACCCTAAGGCCCAATACGGCGGGTTCATTGTTGGCAATCGTTGCACCGGTCCCGCCACGAACTGCCACGATTCCCGAAGCGGCCGGCGGGACAGCGGCCGGTGGACCAGGAACGGAGGAGAAGAATGATGGGCGGATATGGTTCGATGATGGGCTGGACGTGGTCGTTCTGGGCGCTCCTGCTTGTCGGTATCGTGCTGCTGGTGATCCTTGCCGTGCGGGTTTTTTCCGGCGGTATGAACCGTGGCGGAGCCGGCCGCGGGGAAGGCCCCGGCGCGGACGTGCCCGCCCCGGGCGCTGGTGCGGCCCGACGCATCCTGGACGAACGGTACGCCAGGGGAGAGCTGAGCACGGAGGAATACCGTGACCGGCTCACGGTCCTTGGGGACGATACCTGATGCAACCTCTCAGCCGTCGCACCGCCCTGATCCTGGGCGGTGCTGGTGCGGCCGCCGCCGCGACAGGCGCGGCCGGCCTGCTGTGGGGCCAGGGCGCGGGCTTCCAGGCAGCCGGCGGCCAGGACCTGGGTGAACCGCAGGCCCTGCACAGTGCTAACGGCCGGCTCCAGGTGAAGCTCTCAGCGGCCCCGGGCCGGGTACGGATCGCGGGCAGGGACGCCGGCGTTTTCTCCTATAACGGGTCCCTGCCCGGACCTACCCTGTTCCTGAAGGGCGGGGACCGGGTAAACCTGACCCTGGAGAACCGGCTGGCGGATCCGACCAATCTGCACGTCCACGGCCTGCACGTCTCCCCGCAGGGCAACAGCGACAACGTGCTGGTCTCGGTCGACCCGGGAACGTCCTTTGATTATGAGTACCGGCTGCCGGCGAACCATCCGCCGGGAGTGTACTGGTACCACCCGCACCGCCACGGCAGCGTGGCCGACCAGGTCTTCGGCGGCCTGTACGGGGCGATCATCGTCCAGGACCCCCGGCCCGTGCCGGTCAGCCGGGAACGTGTCCTGGTCATCTCGGACATCTCCCTGAACGGTGGCGGTTCCATCGCCGCCGTGTCGGCGATGGAGAAAATGATGGGCCGGGAAGGTGCCCTTGTGTTGGTCAACGGGCAGCTGAACCCGGTCCTGGCCGCCCGGCCGGGCGAGCGTGAACGGTGGAGGATCATCAACGCCTGCACCTCCCGGTACCTGAAACTGCGCCTGGACGGCCAGGCCCTGCAGCTGCTCGGCCTGGACTCCGGCCGCTACCAGAGTCCCCGGGACGTTGACGAGGTGCTGCTCGCCCCGGGAAACCGGGCGGACCTGCTCGTCACCGCCGCCACCGGGACCGCCGTGCTGCGCACCCTGCCCGTGGACAGGGGAAGCATGGGATCCATGATGGGCGGCAACAACGGAGGCGGGCAGTCCCCGGCCGGCCAGGACGGAACGGTCCTGGCCACCCTGGCCGTTGCCGGCGCACAGGCCGCTGCATCGGGACCGATCCCGGAACAGCCCGTGCCGCGGGACCTGCGGGCTGTGGCGGTCACCGCGCACCGGGAGCTGGTCTTCGCCATGGGCATGGGCATGAATAACAACGGCCCGGGCATGGGCGGTGGCACGGGGTCGGGGATGATGGACTTCACCATCAACGGCAGGCCCTTCGACCCGGCCCGTGTCGACACCACAGTCCCCGCCGGCGCCGTCGAGGAATGGACCCTGAGGAACACCAGCCCGATGGACCACCCGGTACACCTGCACGTGTGGCCCCTGCAGATCATCGAACAGGGCAGCCGGCCCGTGGACAGCCCCATGTGGCAGGACGTCGTCAACATCCCGGCCCGCAGCAACGTCCGGGTCCGGATCGCCTTCGATGACTTCACCGGCAAAACCGTCTACCACTGCCACATCCTGGACCACGAGGACAGCGGCATGATGGGCCTGATCGAAGCCCGGTAACACAGCGGTCCCATAGTCCTTTCCACGAAGGAAAAACCCGATGAAGGAGCACCACTATGAGCTACGCACACACCATCACCGTCGCCCTGCCCTACGCAGAAGCAGTAACCCGGACCCGTGAAGCCCTCTCGGGGCAGGGCTTCGGCGTGCTGTCCGAAATCGATGTCCGTGCCACCTTCGAGGCCAAGCTCGGGTCCGACGCCGGGCAGGGCCTGGGTGATTACCTCATCCTGGGCGTCTGCAATCCTGCCCTGGCGCAGAAAGCGCTTTCCGTGGACCCGGACATGGGACTGCTGCTGCCCTGCAACGTCGTCATCAGGCGCGGACCGGGCAGCGGCACCACCATCATCCAGAGCATCGACCCGCAGACCATGGTCCAGCTCAGCGACGCCCCGGCCGTCGCCGAAGTCGCCACCGACGCCGATCACCGGCTCCTCGCAGCCCTGAAGGAACTCGAAACCGCCTGAGATCCGGCCAACGTGCGGGCGACCGTCCGGCGGTGGAGAACGAGTATGGTTGACTGCGTCACGGCCCTGGAGCCGGCCGGCCGCTGAGCGGTGCCGGCGGGATTATTCACGCGGTGACTGGCTCAGCCGGGGGCCTTGTTGTCGGGAGTCACCGGGCTACTGACTTGCCGTCCGGCCAACCAGCGTAGCCCGGGGGCAGGGTTCTGGCCGGCGACAATCGGACGGCCGACGACGCTGCCCACCGGCCGGGAAGTCGGACGGAGTACCCGCCGAAGGTGGTGTCCGGCGTGGTTATGGGCCCTCGCCGAGGATACGGAGACGCTCCTGGTACTCCTGTGCGCTCAGTTCACCGCGTGAGTATCGCTCAGCGAGGATCCCGCGAGCACCCCCGGGGGTCTCGCCGGTCCCGATGTCCGTGTCTCGGGGTTCCTGACTCTTGTTCTGGGCGCTGTCGTCGCCGGCGGCGCGGACGCCGCGAATGATGACCCCGATGAGGCCGATGGCCAACAGCAGGCCTTTGGCCCACCACCAGCCCATGCCGAACCCGCCACCCATCGTGATTCGTACGTCCTTTCATAGCCGGTCCGAGCATCCCTGCCGTACCGGCTCTTACGCCGGCGCCTAGCCACGCACCAGCAACCGTATACCCGGCAAATACAGGCCCCTACGGCGCTCGGCAAAACCTTAGTCGGATATTTCACTGAGTGGGCTATCCATTTCACTGCCACCGCGGTCCGCTCACGCCAGGAGGCTTGATCGACTTGGGGTGTGGATTGGCCACCAGTTGCCGGTAGGTCAGCGGCGGCGCGCCCGCAGCGTATTGCATCAGCCGGTAGAACAGCAGCCCACGGGAACGGGAATGGCGTCGGTTGAAGCGGAAGCAGAACTCTTCCAGATAGGACTGCAGATGGTCGGCTCCGACGCCGCCTTGGTGAGTGCCCAGTAACCACCGTTTGCACAATGCCGCGACGCGGTGCACTGCAGGCAGCGACTCGTTGGCCTTCTGCCCGGAGCCGGAGACCGGGTGCGGCTCGTGGCCGAACCAGT
>JALYYI010000261.1 GCA_030946705.1 Actinomycetota bacterium
GGGGACCGGCGGGCATTCCTGGGCCGTGCCCAGCGCGCCATCGACGAGTATCGGGGCGATCTGCTGCCGGGAGACTTCGTGGACTGGGTGCTGGACCAGCGGGATGTCCTCCGGCGGGAATGCGTCCGTTTATGCGACCTGGCGGCGGCCGGCTGGCGCCAGGCGGGGGATCTGGAACAGGCGGTCGCCCTGGTACGGCGGCGGGTTCGCCTCGAGCCGCTGGAGGAGTCCGGTTACCGGCTCCTGATGGAGCTCCAGGCCGCACTGGGGGACCGCGGGGCCGCGATGACCACCTTCCACCGCTGCGCCACAATGCTGGAACAGGAACTCGGTGTCCGCCCCGACCCGGCGACCACGGCGCTGCTGGAGCGGCTGTTCGGTTCCACCGAGGCCCAATTCCATGCCAGCGGGCAGGCATCGGCAACCGGGCCTGCGGGACCGGCGCTGGTCGGTCGGGAGCAGGAAGTCGGGCAGCTGGAGACCCGATGGCGGCTTGCCCTCGATCATCAGCCCGGCCTGCTGCTGATCACCGGCGAAGCCGGCGTCGGCAAGACAAGGCTGACCTCGGAGCTGATGGCCTTGGGCCGTGCTTCCGGCGCCGTGGTGGCCCAGTCCCGGTGCTTCAGCCGGCCGGGACGGATCCCCATGGCGCCGGTGGCTGACTGGCTGCGCAGCCCGCAGATGGCCCCGTCCCTGCCGGCGCTGGCGCCCCTCTGGCGCAGCGAGGTGAGCCGGCTCCTGCCGGAGCTGGTGCCGGAATCAAGCATCCCGGACGGCGCCAACCCTGCCGCCGGCCCGGATCAGCCGCCGGCCACATCCCGCGCGATGGTGGACGCCTGGCAACGTCACCGGTTCTTTGAGGCCCTCGCCCGGGCTGTCCTGGTTTCCGGCCGCCCGGTGCTGCTGGTGCTTGATGACCTGCAGTGGGGGGACGCGGAAACCATGTCCTGGCTCGCCTTCCTGTTCGGCTACGCGGGCAATTCCCGACTCCTTGTCGCTGCAACGGCGCGCCCCGAGGAACTGGCTCAGGCGCCGGATCTTCTGACCATCCTGCGCCCGATGGAGTCCGCCGGACTCATTACACGCCTGCGGCTCGATCCGCTGACCTCGGACGGTACGGCGGATCTGGCGGCCTCCCTCACCGGCCGGCGGCAGGAGGCTGAGGAGGCGGCGCTCCTGTTCGCTGCGACCGGCGGCTATCCGCTCTATATTGTCGAGGCCGCACGCATGCCCCCTGACGCGCACGGCCCGGCGGGGCGTCCCGGGGCTGCGGATCTCCAATCGGTGCTGCGCCGGCGCCTCGACCAGGCCTCGGAGGCGGCACGCGGCCTGGCCGGATTGGCAGCCGCTTACGGCCAGGACGTTGGTCTGGAATTGCTCAGCGAGGCCGGCGACCTGACCACGCAGGAATTGGTGACCGCTGTTGATGAACTGTGGCGGCTCCGGATTCTGCGTACCCAGGGCCACGGCTATGACTTTGTCCACGACCTGCTCCGCGAAACCGCCTACCACGCCGTGACGCCGGCACATCGCTGGCTGCTGCATCGCCGGCTCGCACAGGCGCTGGAGGTGCTGTACGCGGGACGTCTCGACGACATCGCCGCGCAACTGGGCGAGCAGTACAGCCTCGGCGGTAAGGGTAGCCGTGCGCTGCAGTACTACCGGCGGGCCGGTGAGGTGGCGGCCGGCGTCTTCGCCAATGTGGAGGCGCTGAACTACTATCGGCGATGCCTGGAGATCATTGCCGCACTGCCGCCGGGAGAGAACCGGAACGGGAATGAGCTCGAGGTGCTGCGAGCCATGTCGGCGCCGCTGACGGCGCTGCATGGTTACTCCTCTCCCGAGCTGCAGGCCACGTTGGAACGAACGGCGGAACTGGCGCAGCAGCTGGACCAGCCACAGGTGCTGCTCTCCGCCCTGATAGGACTCTTCTCCTCAAGGTTCGTCCAGGGTGAGACGGCCATGTCCTTCCGGATTGCCGAGCGCGCCCTGGCGCTGGCACAGTCGGATCCTGATCAATTGGGCCAGGCCCAATTCGCCTACGGCGGCGCGGCCCTCGGCCTGGGCATGCCCGAGGAGGCCATCACGCACTTCAATGCCGCCGTCGAACTCTCCCTTGACAGGTTTTCCTACATTCTCGGTACGAAACTCGAGGTGCATGCCCGGGCGTGGTGTGCCCACGCACGCTGGCTCACCGGTGATGGCGCCGGCGCGCTGGCCAGCTGCGAAGACGCCCTGGAGCGGGGCAGGGCTGCCGGTCATCCCTACAGCCTGGCCATCGCGCTGGCCTATGCCTCCGTCCTGTATCAGCTGCGCAACGACCCCGCCGCCCTGGCGCCGGCAGCTGCGGAGCTGCAGGACATCTGCCGGCGATACAACTTCGCCTACTACGGTCAATGGGGCGCCATCATGAGCGGGTGGATCGCCGGCGGACAAACCGGTGCGGAAGCCATCCGGGCCGGCATCCGCACCCTGCGGTCGCAGGGCGCGCTGGCCCGGATGCCCTACTGGCTCAGCCTGCTGGCCGAAACCCGGATGGCCTGCGGGCAGCTGGAGAAGGCCGGAACGGCCCTGGACGCGGCCATGGCCGCCGCGGCTCAGCATGATGACCGCTGGTGGCTGCCGGAGGTGCTGCGGCTGCGCTCCCTGCTGGCCGACGGCGAACATGCGGCAGAGCTGCTGGCGCAGGCAAGAACGCTGGCGCAGGCCCAGCACAGCTTCGCGCTCGTGGCCCGTTGCGACGCCGCCCCGGTTTTGTCCGTTCCCTTCGTTCGGCGGCCGGGCTGATGCCGGCAGATAAGCCGAACGCTGGGCGAACGTCTGATTTGTAGCGTGGAATTACCGACGGCGGCAGTCAACCCGACGGCCGCCCGCTACAAGGAAGATGAACGAAATGTCCCTTGCAACAGTAGATAAGGCCGGCACGGAGCGGGACCTGCCCCCGTACGACGAGCTTGCCGCCGCCCTTCGCGGTCCGATGACCAGGCCGGGCGACGCCAGATATGACGAGGCCCGGGCTGTCTACAACGCGATGATCGACCGGCATCCGGCCGCCATCGTCCGCTGTGCCGACGCGGCCGACGTCGTCCAATGCGTCCGCTTCGCCAGCAAATACGGCGTTGGCCTGGCTGTCCGCGGCGGCGGCCACAATGCCGCTGGACTCGGCACCGCCGACAACGCCCTGGTGGTGGATCTGTCCGCCATGCACTCGGTCACCGTTGACCCGGCCGCGCACACGGTCAGGGTCGACGGGGGCGCCACCTGGGGCGACGTGGACCACGCGACAGTGCCGTTCGGCATGGCCACCCCGTCAGGGTTCCTCGCGTCCACCGGCGTCGGCGGCCTGGCGCTGGGCGGTGGCATCGGCTACCTGACCCGGCGCTTCGGCCTGACGATTGACAACCTGCTCAGTGCCGACGTCGTGTTGGCCGACGGCCGGCTGGTGACGGCGGACGAGCACACGCACCCGGACCTGTACTGGGCCCTGCGCGGCGGCGGCGGGAACTTCGGCGTCGTGACGTCCTTCCGCTTCCGGTGCAGCGACATCGGCGAGAACGGCGTGATTGTTGGCGGGCCGATCCTCTACGCGCTGGCGGACGCGCCGGCGGTCATGCGCTGGTACCGCGAGCTGCTGCCCACCTTGCCCGAGGAACTCAGCGGCTGGATCGGACTGGTCACCGTCCCGGCCGGTCCGCCCTTCCCCGAGGAGATATGGGGCAGCAAGGCCTGCATCATTGTCTGGTGCTACACCGGGGCACACGAAAAAGCGGATGCGGTCCTGGCTCCGGTGCGCGAATTCGGTTCGCCGCTGGTCGTCGGATTGCAGGAGATGCCGTTCAATGTCCTGCAGTCGGCCTTCGATCCGCTGTTTCCCGCCGGACTGCAGTGGTACTGGAAGGCCGATTTCATCCGCGAGATCTCCGACGAGGCCATCGAGGTCCACACAAAATACGGCGCGCAGCTGCCGACGCCCTTTTCGACCATGCACATGTACCCGATCGATGGTGCGGCCGCTCGGGTAGCCGACGACGCGACCGCCTTCGCCTACCGCGATGGCGGCTGGGCCGGAGTCATCGTGGGCGTCGACCCGGATCCGGCCAACGCCGCTCTGATCTCGGACTGGGCCCAACGGTACTGGGCGGAGCTGCATCCGACCACCGCCGGAGGCGCCTACGTCAACTTCATGATGGACGAGGGGCACGATCGTGTCCGGGCGTCCTACTTGGGCAACTATGACCGACTGGCCCAGGTGAAGGCGAAGTATGATCCCGGCAACCTGTTCCACATCAACCAGAACATCCCGCCGGCGGCGTAGCTGCTCGAGCCGGTCGAGACCCAGGCATCCTAGAGGGTTTTGAGCTCGTGGGCGGGCGGGAGTCCCTGGAGGCTCTTGCCCGCCAACGTGCTGGCCACCCAGAGCGAGCGTGCGGCATCGCCCTCGTGCCCGGGTTTGGATAAATACCACAGCGCGTTTTCCACTTCCCGGACAACGCTCCACTGCCGGGCCACCTCAAAGTCCAGCCCGGCAGCATCGCACAGGTCCGAGCATCTGGCCCAGAGCGCGTCCTCCGGGTCGGCCCGGGGGAGGTCCGGAATCCTGTTCCACAGGCAAGGAGCCACGGCGAACTCGGCCTCGCCGATGCTGGGCTGCGGATCGATCGCCGCGTAGTCACCGGAGTCGGGCCGGGCCAGGACATTCATGTAGTGCACATCCGAATGCACCAGCACGTCATGGCCGGAGCGCCGGCCCACGGCACCGCGGGTCTGGCAGACTTCCAATGCCGCCTCGAGCAGCCAGCGCTCAAACGGTTGGCCAAGGCGCTCCCAGTCCGCCGGAAGCTCATCGCTCCAGCGCTCGGCGGTCTGGGCGATGTGCGGCAGTGCGGCCCATTCCGGCCGCTCATCGGGCACAATGGACAGGCGCCGGACCAGTCCGCCCCAAACGCCGATCGCCTCCGGCATCGGCACGCTCTGCAGCCAGCGTTCGGCGTCAAGGCGTTCCAGCACCATCGCGCAGCGCTCCCGGTTGCTGTGCAGCAGCCGCACTGCGCCCTGGCCGTCCCACAGGCTCAGCGCCAGCGGCTCCAGCCGGGTCTCGTCGTACGGGAACGCGACCTTCAGTACCGCCGGCCGGCCGGCGTCGTCCGTCACCGGCACCACAATCCCGGCGGATCCGTTCCAGGGTTCCTGCCCCGGCGCCAGATCGACGCGGAGGTTCCACTGCTGCAGCGAGGCATCAATCAGGTCCGGGAGGTCGGCAAGCCACGCGCGGCGCTCCGTGCTGTTGCGGTAGCGCCGTTGGAGATCGGCAGGGATCGGGATCACGGCTTGCACGCTCATAGCCTACTGCGGTCCGGCCTTTCCGGCCCGGCGCTACGCCGCGGGGTCTCTGCTCGGCCGCAGGCGGCCTCCTTCGACGACCGGGGCGGGGATCAGCCGACGATGCCGCTCGCTCCCAGGAGATGGCCAATGAGGAAGGTGGCCGCCAGGGCCACGGCGCCGCCGACCACCACGCGCAGCGCGGCGCGTGGCCGGGACCCTCCACCGATGTAGGCCCCGAGCCAGCCCGTGATGGCCAGCGCGAGGAGCACGGCGATGAACGTGACGGGCACCCGCCAGGCTTCCGGCGGCAACAGAATGGCCAGCATCGGCAGGATCGCTCCGATGGTAAAGGCGACCGCCGATGCGATGGCCGCATGCCAGGGACTGACGACGTCGTCCTCATCGATGTTCAGCTCAATGGACAGGTGTGCCGCCAGCGCATCATGGTCGGTCAGCTCCAGTGCGACCTTCTTCGCCGTGGGGGCGCTGAGACCCTTCGCCTGGTACATCGCGGCCAGTTCCGCCAGTTCCTCCTCCGGCTGTTCGGCGAGTTCGCGGCGTTCCTTTTCGATCAGCGCCCGCTGGCTGTCGCTCTGGCTGCTGACCGAGACGTACTCGCCCAGCGCCATGGATACGGCGCCGCCCACGAGTCCGGCCAGGCCTGCGGTCAGGATGGGGCCGGAACTGGTGGTTACTCCGGCAACACCGACGACGATGGCGGCGACGGAGACGATGCCGTCGTTGGCCCCGAGCACGCCCGCGCGCAGCCAGTTCAGCCGCTGCGCAATGTCATTGCCGTGGGGCTCGTTCTCATGAGTTGTTGTTTCCTGCGCTTCGCTCATCCTCCCAGCAAACCATGAGCGGGAGAACGCCGCCAGCAAGCTGAGGATAGCCTAGCCGGTTCCGGTGGGGCTGCCCGTCGGGAGAGCCCCCGGTGTTCCTGCCGGTGGGGCCACATCCAGGGCCAAGTCAAGCCCCGGCAGGGGCCGGACGGACGGACCCCAGAGCAGCCCGTGCTCCGCCGTTTGCACCAGCGCGGTGATGGCCGCGCCGCGGACGGGCCCGGCCCCCAGGGCAATCAGATCGCCGTAGAGCAGGCCCAGCTGGTCCTCCAGCCCGGCCAGCGCGGTGGCCGGTTGCCGGGTGAAGGCCGCGGCCAGGGTGTAGCCGGGCTCCAGTTTGGGCAACGGCAGGCACTGGCGGCCCAGCATATCCCGCAGGGCCGCCAGCCTGTCCTCGTGCATAGACAGGACGGCCACCGCTTGGCTCGACGCGGGATCCGTCAGCCGGGTGGCCGAGACCTGGTAGGCGTAGACCGCTTTCTGCTCGGCGGAGACCACGGCGGTGAGCGCCTGGTCCGCGGTGAGGCCGGGGGCCGCTGTCCGCGGCGCTGAGCAGGAGGGCGGTGCGGTCGCCGCCGCAGTTGCGGTGCCCGCGGCGGTTGCCGTCGCCGCGGTGCCTGCGCCCGTCGTCGGAGGGGTGCCTGCTGCCGTCCCCGTGGTATCGGAGACCGGGGACTCCGGTACGGGCAGGCCGGCCGCCCCGGCCAGAGCCCGCGCCTGCATCAGCTGGCCCGTGCCCACCGCGGCGAGCAGCCGTGCCATGGCGCCATCGGCGGTCGCTGCCGAGGCCAGCGACGCCGTGCTGCTCTGGGTGAGGGCGTCCACAAGACCGGTGAGTGTTGCGGGTCCGGCGGGCGGGGGCGTTTGGCTGGCGGAGGGATCGGTACCCGCGCCCGAAACCCCGCCCGGGGTTGCGCCCCCGGACGAGGTCGCGGAAGGTGCCGCCGGCTCCGGAATGGTCAGCGCGTCAATGTCCGCCCGGAGCTCGGCCCCGGTGTCCTGAAGTTCGCGCTTCGTCTGCGGTGCCGCCGTGGCGGCGAGCCGCTGCACCGAGGAATTGAGACTGGAGGCGCGCTCCAGGGCAGCCACCCGCGCCAGTTCGGTGGTTGAAGGGCCGGCCTGCTGCTGGTCCGGGCCGCGGGCGACGACGGTCCCAAGGGCGACGACGATCACGGCAATGACGAGCAGCAGCAGTGCCTGGCCCACTTTCCGGCCGGTCCGGCGCGGGCGGGGGTGGCCGGCCGCGGCGGGGTGGAGCCGTACGGTTTCAGGCCGTACCGGGTCGGGCGGTAAGGTTTCGGGCTGTACCGGGTCGGGCCGGCCCGGGCGCCGGGCGGCGGATGCCCGCTGGCCCGATTCCTCCGCCCGCAGGGACCGGCGGGAAACAGGCGCAGGCGCAGCTTCGGCCTCTGGGCGCTCTTCAGCGACGGGTTCAGGTTCGGGTCCGGCGGGTTCGGGTCCGGACACTAGTGCTGCGGCAGCCCCCGAATCAACCTCGGCTTCAGGTGCAGCTTCGGTTTCCACCCCGGCCTCAGCCGGAGCCTCGGAGGCAGGCTCAACCGGCGGACCCACCAGGATGATTCCCGGGGGACCGGACCCGGCAACCGGTGGACCCGCCGCAGCACTCACCCGCCGCGTTCCGACCCGCCGGATGCGCGGCTGGGGTGCGGCCCCTTGTTCTGCGGCACCGTTGGCACCTTGGTCGGCGCGGGGAGGGGAGTCATTCACAACAGTCGATGATGTCACGCCGGACACAATGAGCGCACACCGGAGGC
>JALYYI010000289.1 GCA_030946705.1 Actinomycetota bacterium
GCAGGGGCTCTGCGAACGCTGCAACCAGGCTAAGGAAGCCCCCGGCTGGTCCTCCCGACCACGCCCCGGACCCCGGCACACCGTCGAAACCCGGACCCCGACCGGCCACACCTACCGCTCCACCGCACCGCCGCTGCCCGGAACCACCCTGACACCGCCCGGCAACGGTTCACCGCCCGGCACGACCATGACACCGCCGGGCAACGCTCTATCAGGCGGATCGAAGGCGGAAACCGCCGGTGCGGACCCCAGGGAGCTGCGCCGGCGCGAACACAGCCGGGCCGCCCGAAGCCGGGGCGTCCACAGCCGGATGGTCGAACTCAGGAACACCCGCGCAGACTGACCAGCAAACCCGCAAACCCAGCTCTAGCTTGGGAAGTCCCTTTTTCCCAGCCACCGTATAATGGACCTTTGGTGTTTACGCCGCTGCCGCGCGCGGGCGCCATTGTTATGCCGCTACCGTGGCCTCACCTGCAAGGAAAGGCACCCATCTGTGCGTGTCCTCACGATCATTCCCACGTATAACGAGCTTGAGTCACTGCCCCGGACGCTGGCGCGGCTGCGGGCTGCCGTTCCGGATGCTGACGTCCTGATTGCCGATGACAACAGCCCGGATGGCACGGGGGAGCTGGCGGACACCTTTGCGGCGGCTGATCCGAACGTCCACGTCCTTCACCGTGCAGGAAAGGCCGGCCTCGGCGCCGCATACATTGCAGGATTCAAGTGGGGACTCGACGCCGGATACGACGTCCTGGTGGAGATGGATGCCGACGGGTCGCACCAGCCCGAGCAGCTGCCCTCGCTGCTGGCTGCCGTGGAACAGGGTGCCGACCTGGTGCTCGGCTCACGCTGGGTCCCTGGTGGCAAGGTGGTCAACTGGCCGTTGCGGCGCAAAGTGCTCTCACGCGGAGGCAGCTTGTACTCCCGGCTGCTGTTGGGAGTGGGCGTCAGGGACGTCACCGGCGGCTATCGAGCCTTCCGCAGCAGCACCCTGAAAGCACTGGATCTGGATCAGGTGGACTCGGTGGGCTACGGCTTCCAAGTGGATATGCTCTGGCGCGTGGCGCAACTTGGCCTGCGCATCGTGGAGGTCCCCATCACCTTCGTGGAACGTGAATTCGGCGCTTCCAAGATGAGCGGAAATATAGTCCAGGAGGCCATGCTCAGTGTTACCAAGTGGGGGCTCACGGCCCGCTGGAACAAGCTGACCGGGCGTGCCAGGCGCTGATTCCGGATCTGCAAACCGGATGTTAAAGCCCGGGGCCCGGCAACCGTTACGGTTTCCGGGCCCCGGGCTTTAATCGTCTGGCGTCTGGCGTCAGGCGCTGCGGCGGTCACCGCGGCGTTCGCGCAGGATCTTCAGCCGGTCGGCGAGGATCTGCTCCAGCTCCGGAAGCGTGCGCCGTTCCAGCAGCATGTCCCAGTGCGTGCGCACGGCCTTTTCATTCGAATCGGTCGGCTTTTCTCCGTCGACCAGCAACGCTTCCTTGCCGGTCTTGGAAACCCATACCGGCGGAATCTCGGCCTCGGCCGAAAATGTCACAAAAACCTGTTCGCCGTCCGCGCAACGGTATTCAACACGCTGGCGGGGTGCCGGTTCAACGCCGGATTCAGTTTCCATGCTCTGGGCGCCCAGACGCATACCCCGAAGGCTGCGATCGCTCATGACTTCTCCCTTGATACTTGTGCAGATCTGCCGCTGCACGGCAAATTCCGCTCCAGCCACCGCGGGAGGTGGTCCTCCCCGCGCGGCTTTCTACGACGACATACCATCCAACGCGTTGCCTCGAACAATTGTTCCATGCCGGGCATGCCTCGTTGGCCGCCGCCGTGGCTGGACGAAAGTCCATTATAGCGTCAGGCGCCGGATATTGGCTGAACTGATTTCACCGGGGTAATTAGGGTGAGGCAATCAGTCGGAGGAAAATAGCTCAGGCAGCTCAAGCAGTGGCGCTCAGCTGCTGGCGGCTGAGCGTGGCGTAGGTTCCGCCAGCGGCCAGCAGTTCCTGGTGGGTGCCCGCCTCGGTGAGCCTGCCTTGTTCCAGTACAAAGATCCGGTCCGCCCCGATGATGGTGGAGAGCCGGTGGGCAATTGCAATGGTGGTCCTGTGCGCCATGACGGCCTCAAGGGCTGCCTGAACGAGGCGTTCACTGGTGGTGTCCAGGGCGCTGGTCGCCTCGTCCAGGATCAGCAGCGGCGGATTCTTCAGCACCACCCGGGCAATAGCGAGCCGTTGCTTCTCGCCGCCTGAAAGGCGGTAGCCTCGTTCTCCCACCACCGTCTGGTATCCGGCCTCGAAACTCATAATGCGGTCGTGGATGTTCGCCACCTTCGCGGCGGCAACGAGCTCCTCGTCCGTGGCGTCGGCTCTGGCATAGAGCAGATTCTCGGCGATCGTGCTGTGGAACAGGTAGGTCTCCTGCGTGACCATGCCGATGCTCTGGTGCAGGGATTCCATGCTCAGGTCCTGGATGTCAGTGCCATCCAGCAGGATGGTGCCGCGGGTGGCCTCATAGAGCCGGGGGATCAGGTAGGAGAGCGTGGTTTTGCCGGCTCCGGAGGGCCCGACGAACGCGGCAAACTGCCCCGGCTCAATCTCCAGGCTCACGTCGCGCAGGGCCCAGCCGACGCCGTCGTCGGAGTTTTTCCCATCCCTTCCGGGGCCGATGACGGCGGATTCAGGCGTTGCGCCGTCGACCTGGTGGCGCGTCGGGGTGTAGCTAAAGAACACATGGTCCAGGGTCAGTGCGCCGCGGACGGTGGCCGGATCCAGCGTGCGAGCACCGGGGCGGTCCACAATCCCGGGCTGCAGATCCAGGTATTCGAAGATGCGGGCGAAGAGGGCCTGGGAGGTCTGTACGTCCAGCGAGACGCGCATCAGGGACAGGATCGGCATGCTTATCCGGGCCTGCAGCGTGGTGAACGCCACCAGCGTTCCGGCGGTGATCGGCCAACTGTGCGTGAGCAGCCAGCCGGCCACCAGATAGACAATGGCCGGGGTGATGTTCATGAAGATCTGCACGGCACCGAAGAACCACTGGCCAGTCATCTGCTGCCTAATCTGCAGGTTCAGCTGCTTCTGGTTCTCGGCCCGGTAGCGGGCGGTCTCCGCGTCCTGCTGGTTGAAGACTTTGCTCAGCACGATGCCGGAGACGGAAAGCGCTTCCTGGGTGATCGCGGTCATATCGGAAAGCGATTCCTGGGTCCTGCGTGCAATTTCCCGGCGCACCCGGCCGATCCGGATTTGCAGGAAGATCAGCAGCGGCAGCAGGACGACGGCCACTATGGTCAGCTGCCAGGACAGCACAATCATGGCCGCGAGGGCGGAGAGCACGGTGACTGTGTTGGCCAGAATGGAGGGGACCGTGTTGGTCAGCACCCCGGCTACACCGCCGACGTCGTTGGCCAGCCGGGACTGGATGACACCCGTTTTGGTCCGGGTGAAGAAGGCCAGCTCCATCTTCTGCAGCTGCGAGAAAAGCTGGCCGCGCACATCCGCCATGACATTGTTGCCCACGCTGGTGGTCAGGTAGGTGCGCCAGACGTTCAGGGCGGAGCTGACGACGGTGACCAGCGCCATGGCAGCGACCAGCGCGGTCAGCAGCGGCAGGTTCACGCCGCCGTGGCGCGGGAACAGGCCCTGGTCGAAGGCCTGCTGGGTCAGCAGGGGGCCGGCGACGGTCAGTCCTGCACTGATTACCACCAGTAGTGCGGTGCCTGCAAGTTTGGTGCGGTAGGGGCGCAGCATCGTCCAGATCCGCCGGCCCAGATGGCTGATGCTGGGGGTGGTCAGGTCTCCGGGACCGCTGAGGAGGCGGCCGCCACGGCCGCCCCCTCCGATGCCAGGCCCATGGGTCATCCCGGTTGGGCCCCTGATCCGGTGCCCTGGGCTGCGATGTTCTCTTCGGATCCGGCCGCCGGGCCGCTGCCAAGGGGTTCGTCGGGGGAGGCCGCGCCCAGCACGCTGCCGATGCCCTTGAGGGCCTCGCCCACCTCGCTGGGAATGATCCACAGCTTGTTGGCGGAACCGCTGGCGATCTTGGGCAGCACCTGCAGGTACTGATAGGCCAGCAGCTTCGGCGTGGGATTGCCCTTGTGGATGGCGTCGAAGACCTTCTGGATGGCCTGGGACTCGCCGTCCGCGCGCAGGATCGCGGCTTTGGCGTCACCTTCGGCCTTGAGGATGGCGGACTGCCGTTCACCCTCCGCGGTGAGGATGGCGGACTGCTTGGTGCCCTCCGCGGTGAGGATTGCGGCCCGGCGGTCACGCTCGGCACGCATCTGCTTTTCCATCGAGTCTTGGATGGACAGCGGCGGGTCAATGGCCTTCAACTCCACGCGGCTGACGCGGATGCCCCAGCGGCCGGTGGCCTCGTCCAGCACGCCGCGCAGCTGGCCGTTGATCTGGTCTCGCGAGGTCAGTGCCTCCTCCAGGTTCAGCCCGCCGACGACGTTACGCAGCGTCGTGGTCGTCAGCTGTTCCACCGCCTGGATGTAGTTGGCGATCTCATACGTTGCCGCCCGCGGATCGGTCACCTGGAAGTACACCACCGTGTCGATCGAAACCACCAGGTTGTCCTCCGTGATCACTGGCTGCGGCGGGAAGGAGACAACCTGCTCGCGCAGGTCCAGCAGCGGCAGCAGTCGGTCCACGAACGGGATCAGGATGGTCAGCCCGGGGTTCAGTGTTCGCGCGTATTTGCCGAGCCGCTCCACGACGCCGGCCCTGGCCTGCGGAATGATGCGCACGGCCCGGATCAGGACGATCACCACAAAGATGATCAGGACCAGCAGCACGATGGTCAGCGCCACACCCCCTGCGTTGTTAGGCATGTTTCCCCTTTTCTCAGTGATTCACAAAACCAGATTCACAAAACCAGATTCACAAAACAAGATTACAAAACGATTCACAAAACAACTGGCGGGGTGGGGAAGCTGATCGGTTCCCCACGGGACCGGCGGCGGGCGCGTTCCTGCGCGCGGCGGCCGCGGCCGGGGTTCGGGAATTTACTGGCCGGCGGCGGCTTGGAAACCGGGAGCCTGGGCGGTGTTTGACGGCGTGACGATGGCGGTCGCGCCCTCAATCGCGGTGACCTGCACGGCCTGCCCGGTCGTCAGCGACGCTCCGGTACGGGTCCGGGCGGTCCAGGTATCCCCGCCGATCTTCACCAGGCCGGCGTTGGCCGTGACGGGTTCGACGACGACGGCGGCATGGCCGATCAGCCGGTCAACGTTGGTGCGTTGCTCCGCGGGCCCCTTGCGCAGATGGTTCAGCGCGATAGGCCGGACGAAGACGATCATGGCCAGCGCAACGACGCAGAAAATCACGATCTGCAGCCACAGCGGGGCGCCGCCGAAGTAGGAGATCATCGAGGCCAGCGCGCCGGCGGACATCATGATGAAGAAGAGGTCGAGGGTCAGCATCTCAATGACAGCCAGGACCAGAAAGACCAGCAGCCAGAGCGCCCAGCCGTTTTCGACCAACCAAGCAAACATTGCAGCCCCCTAGGTAATCAACCGTGATTTTCAGCCTACTGCATTCAACGATCGGGAGGGGGGTTCCAGTGCCCGACCACTCACCAAAGAGACCCGTCGGCCCTAGATGACCGCCTGCAGCGGAAGCCTGAACTCGGTGCCGCCGGCGTGCCGGGCCGCCCGGGACAGCATGGCGACCCCCTCGTTCAGCTCCTCGGTGGTGTAGCTGAACGGCAGTCGGAGGAAACGTTCAAAGGCGCCGTCCAGGCCGAACCGCGGGCCGGGGACAATGGCGAGGCCCTCCGCGCGTGCTGCCAGGGCCAGCGCCGACGTGGATGCCGTCTCCGTGTTGATCCATAGCGCCATCCCGCCGTCGGGCACATGGAGTTTCCATTCGGGGAACTCGGCGCCCAGCAGCCGGACCAGGTGATCGCGCCCGGTGCGGAGTTCCCGGCTGCGGTTCGCAGCCAGCAGCGGTGCCTCGCGCAGCAGGATAGTGGCGACGAGCTGTTCGAACAGGGGAGTGCCCAGATCCATCCCGGGTCTGTTGCGGAGTACCTTGGCCAGCAGTTCCCGCGGGCCACGGATCCAGCCGATCCGGAGGCCGCCCCAGACCAGCTTCCCCAAGGAACCCAGCGTCACCACCGTCGAGGAAAAGCAGGCCAGCGGGGGCAGCGGGCCGCGGTCGATGTCCAGCAGCGCGGTGGTTTCATCCGCCACCAGCGTTGTGCCCTCGCGCTTCGCCAGCGTCGCCAGTCGCTCCCGGTCCGGCGGCGTCATGCTCATCCCGGTGGGGTTGTGGAAGTCCGGCATCAGGAAGGCCAGGCTTGGTGCGGCGCGGCGCAGCAGCAGCTGCGCCTCGGCCATATTCCAGCCGTCCCCCGCCGTGACCGGCACGGCGATCATGCGGGCGCCGGCGGCGGCAAAGGTATCCAGTGCGTGCGGGTAGGTTGGATGCTCCACCAGGATGCGTTCACCGGGCGAATACAGTGTCTGGGTCAGCAGGCTCAGGGCGTGCTGGGCGCCGATGGTGACCATGATCTGGTCCGCCGAGGTTGCCAGGCCGCGGTCACAGTAGCCCTGCGCGATGGCCTCGCGGAGCTCGGGCAGCCCGGTCATGTCGAACCCGTGGTGTCCCAGGTAGCGCGGCATCAGCTCGGCCGCCTGCTGGTAGGCGGCCGCAAGGCCGGGGTAGGCGGCCGAGGTGGCCTTGGTGAAATCCACGGGCAGGTCTCCGCCAAGCGGCTGCGAGCCGCGTTGTCCGCCCGGCAGCGCGATGGTGCTTCCGGAGCCCCGCACGCTGACCAGGTAGCCGTCGTCGCGCAGTTGGGCATAGGCGGCTGCCACGGTGGTCCGGCTGATGTCCAGTGCCTGGCTCAACTCGCGTTCCGCCGGGAGCCGCGCACCGCTGCCCAGCCTCCCGTCCAGCAGCAGCACGCGGATCCGGTCGGCCAGCGCACGGTACGAAGGACCGGAGCTGCGCCAGTCCCCCAGGTCGCGGGATAGGCGGCGGGCCGATACCAGTGGCGTCATGGAGCCACTTTAGCCCAGGTGGACCTATTGCATAAGGCCAATTAACGGAATATTAGAAACACTGGCCGGAGTTCGCATGGACAACAGCAGCTCGCGCAGGTCAGATAACGCCAAGGCGAGCTCCACCAACGACGAGTCTCACCAACGACAAGGTTCACGAACACGAGTTTAACCAACGACAAGGCAGAACGAATTCGGATGAATACCTTCCTGACAACGCGCAATTTCCCGGCCCGGCTCATCCGGCTGTTCGCGGGGCTCCTGGCCTACGGCATCGCCATCGCGCTGATGATCCGCGGCAATCTCGGCGCCTCGCCGTGGGACGTCTTCGGCCAGGGCCTGTCCCGGACGACGCAGCTCAGCTTCGGTCTGTGCACCATCATTATCAGCGCGGCAGTGCTGCTGTTGTGGATCCCGCTGCGCCAATGGCCCGGCTTCGGCACGGTGGCCAATGCGGTGCTGATCGGCGTCTTCGCCGACCTTGGACTATCGGTCATTCCGCAGGGCAGCAATCTGCTGACCCAAGCCGTGCTGTTTACATCGGGGCTTTTCCTGCTGGCGCTGGCCTCGGCGTTGTACATCGGGGCCGGTCTGGGCGCCGGCCCGCGCGACGGGCTGATGACCGGTCTGGTGCGGGTAAGCGGCCGCCCGGTCTGGCTGATCCGTACCGGCATTGAGCTCAGCGTCGTCGTGGTGGGGTTCCTGCTCGGAGGCGTGGTGGGCATCGGGACACTGATCTTCGCGGCCGGCATCGGTCCGCTCACGCACCTGACCCTGGGCTGGCTGCAGGTGGACCTGCACGGCCGCACCCCCTGTGCCGTTTCCGCCGCGCACACGGGTGCAGCCGCCGCGCCCGAGTAGCGATCCGGATCGAAACGTTAGGCCTCAGGCGGCCTTTTCGAACAGGCTGATCCGGAAGCGCGCGCTGACTTGGCTGGTTTCGGGCAGCCCGGCCACCTTGGCCCGGACCTCCGAAACGTCCAGATGGTGCCCCGCCGGTCCCATCATGGCCACCCGGAGCACATCCTCGCGGTCCAGCGTGAGCTGGAACTCCAGGTCTTGGGCGGGGCCGGGCCGGAAGAGCCCTGACATCGAGCTCTCCAACGCCTCGTGTTTGTTCTCCTGCAGGCCCAGCAGCCCTGCCGGCCCGGCGATCTCGGCCAGATGCCCGGGCAGGGGAGTGGCCACGGCCAGGATTCCTCCCGGCCGGAGAATCCGGGCGAACTCCGGGGCGTTGCGCGGGGCAAAGACGACGACGACGGCGGCGGCTGAGCCGGCGGCAAGGGGCAGAGGGCGCCAGATGTCCCACACCAGATTGACCGTCTCCGGATTAGTCCGCGCGGCGCGGCGAAGGGCGTATTTGGAGATGTCCAGCCCCACCGAGGCCACGTCCAGGAGCCGGCGGATGTGCTCCAGGTAGTAGCCGGTGCCCGTTCCGGCATCGACAACCAGAGTGGCTGGCCGGATTTTCGGAGCGGACCCCGGCCCAGCCGGCAATTGGCTGGCGACAATACGGGCCAGGACATCGGCGAGCGGCTCGTAGTGGCCAGCGGCCAGGAACGCACTGCGCGCCTCCACCATTGCCGCGCTGTCCGGGGTGAAGCGCGTGCCGGCCCCGGTCAGCAGGTTGATGTAGCCCTGCTTGGCAATATCGAAGCTGTGTCCGGAGCCACAGACCAACGCGCCGGCACCTGAGGCCGGAACGTCGAAGGAGTCTGCGCAGACGGGGCACAGCAGGGCTTGCACGGCGGAGGGATACATGG
The DNA here is from genome assembly GCA_030946705.1 of Actinomycetota bacterium. GTDB lineage: Bacteria > Actinomycetota > Actinomycetes > Actinomycetales > Micrococcaceae > Arthrobacter_M. Next base: position 8,773 of record JALYYI010000289.1, read on the forward strand.
GTCCAATCCTATGGGCGCCGGCCGGCGGATTTCTGCCCGCCCAAAGGTGAGACTAGGCTCACAGTTGTGAAAATCGAACACCTGCCCCTGCTCCACCCAGTCTCCGCCCCCACTCTTCATCCGGACGGCTCGCGCGCCGTGGTGGCCGTCGGCCGGCCGGACTTCGACGGCGACTGCTATGTCGGCCAGCTCTGGAACGTTCCGCTTTCCGCAGACGCCCCGGCGCGGCGGATCACCCGCGGCTTCCGCGATGTGCATCCCATGTTCTCCCCGGACGGCCTGGTTCTGGCCTTCATCAGGACCGAGGCGGGCGGGCGCCCGCAGCTGCACATCATGGATGCAGCCGGCGGGGAAGCGCAGGCCATCACGGACCAGAAGATGGGTGTGTCCGGATTCGACTGGTCGCCGGACTCGCGCCGGATAGCATTCACCTCCCGCGTTCCGGCCCGCGGGCGCTACGGCAGCACGGACGGCGTGGCGGCCGGCGCGGAGGACGCCCGGCATATCACCAGCTTCAAATTCCGGATGAACGGACTGGGCTACACCGAGGACCAGCGACAGCAGCTGTTCCTGGTGGATGTGCCTCCGGCGGATGCTGAACCGCCGGTGGCGCCGGTGGGCCGGGCCAAAGAGGCGCTGGCCGACGGCGCGCCCGGCGGCCAGGATGCCTTCTCCGAGGTACCCGCGGCGCGGCAGCTGACGGATGCGGATGCGGACCACTCGGCACCGCGGTTCACTCCGGACGGCGGACATATCCTGTTCAATGCCGGCCTGCACGTCGGCGCGGATGCGGACCTGCTCAGCAACGTGTACTCGATCGGCCCGGACGGCGGTGCGGCGACCCAGCTGACCAATCTGGCGGACGGCTCATCCCTGAACGCGGGCCCGGGCACCGTCTCCGCGGACGGCAAGTGGCTCTTTTACCTGGCGGCGGAGATGGGCCCGAACGGCCGGGACTTTGTTGGCGCGCACACCGGGATCTACGTTGCCCCGGTCTCCGATCCGTCGCTGGCACGCCGGCTCACGGACGGCAAGACCCTGGACTTCGGAGAAACCGGGGACGCGCTGGTGCGGGTCGGCGCCGACGCCGTGCTGGCCCTGGACCGCAGCCGCGGCAGCATGCGGCTGATGAAGGTGACGGCCGCAGGCGAGGCAAGCGCGCTGACCGAGGGCCCACGGCTGGTGACCGGGGCAGCGGCGGTCGGGGACGCCGTCGTCGTGAGCTTCACGGATGCCCGGAGCGCGGGCGACGTCGCCGTGCTCGACGGCGGACAGCTGCGGCCGCTGACCGATTTCTCCGCCGCCTTCCGGGCCCAGGCCGGGGTGATTCAGCCCAGCGAGGTGACCTTCGAGGGGCCCGACGGCTACCCGGTGCACGGCTGGCTCCTGCGGCCGGAGGGTGCTGGCCCGCATCCGGTGCTGCTGAACATCCACGGCGGTCCGTTTGCCCAGTATGGCTGGGGCCTTTTCGATGAGGCACAGGTCTACGCAGAGGCCGGCTACGCGGTGCTGATGTGCAATCCGCGCGGTGCCGCCGGTTATGGCTATGAGCACGCCCGGGCGATCAAGGCGGCCATGGGCACCGTGGACCTCTCGGACGTGCTGGCCTTCGTGGACGGCGCGCTGGCGGCCCATCCCGAACTGGACCCGGACCGTCTGGGCATCATGGGCGGATCCTATGGCGGCTACCTCACCGCCTGGACCATCGCGCAGGACCACCGCTTCACCGCCGCCATCGTGGAGCGTGGCTACCTGGACCCGGCCAGCTTCGTCGGATCCTCGGACATCGGCTGGTTCTTCTCCGATGAATACGCGGGCACGGATCCGGAGGCCGTGCGAGCGCAGAGCCCGATGGCCCAGGTGCACAAGGTGCGAACGCCCGTGTTCGTGATCCACTCCGAGGAGGACCTGCGCTGCCCGCTGGAGCAGGCCCACCGTTACTACACGGCGCTGAAAAAGCGGGGCGTGGAAAGCGAACTGCTGGTCTTCCCGGGGGAAAATCATGAGCTCTCGCGCTCCGGGACGCCACATCACCGCAAGCAGCGCTTCGAACACATCCTGGGATGGTGGGCAAGGCACCTGCCGACGGCGGCCAATCCGGCGCCCGCCGGCTGACCTCCTGGCGGGGGCGGGGCTCCGCTCCCGCCCATTCCCCGCCGGTGACGTCGTCGTTCCTGCCAGCCTTAGAAGCCCAGTCCGCGCTGGGCCAGCGCGATGCGCGGCTGCGCCCAACGCTGGCCGTATTCGGCGTCGCAGGCCAGCGACCTCATCACCGCCTTGTCCACGTACAGCGTTCCGGCCAGATGGTCCGTTTCGTGCTGCACAATCCGCGCCGGCCAACCGCTGAATTCCGCGCTCTGCGCGGCGCCGCTCTCGTCCTGGTAATCCAGCCGCACGCGAAGGGGACGTTCGACGACCGCCTGCCAGCCGGACATGGACAGGCATCCTTCGTAGAACGACGCGGTCCCAGCGCCGATTGCTTCATAGCGCGGATTGACGATAACAGTGTAGGCAAGCGGTGTCCGCTGGCGGTCCGCGGCCACCGCCTCGGATACCTCGTGCGGGTCTTCGAGCACGGCCAGCTGCAACGGGATGCCGAGCTGCGGCGCCGCCAGCCCCACCCCGGGAGCCGCCTGCATGACCGCGCGCATCAGCCCGGTCAGTGCCATCAGGTCCTCAATGGACAGCTGGCCGTCGACGGGCACGGCCTGGGCGCGCAGCACCGGATGCCCCGCCTGGACAATGGGCGGCAGCCCTTCGCATTCCAGCACGGTGGCCACCATTTCCCGCACCTGGGCGTCACTGAAGCTCATCGTGCCAGTCTAATTTGCGCCAGCCCACCCGCTGGCCGCTGCTCGGCCCAAAGAGGCCTCCGTCGACCACCGAGCGGTGGTCGGGCAGCGGCGGGGGAGTAGCATTTGTCCATGACGGCGACCAGCTTCTATGTTTATTTCGCCCGGGGCGCTGCGGATCTGAAAGCGGCGGCGGCAGCCCTGCCCGATCACGATCTGAGCGCCGAACAAACCGATTCCGCACTGGTGGTCTCCACCGGTCCGGTGCGGTTCCGCGTCACGCTGGATGAATCGGCGGCGGTGGCCGAGCAGGCTGCCGACGCCGGCAAGAGAACCGAGTTCGAGGCCGACTTCGCCCGCTGCACTGCCCGGTTTGCGGTGGAGGTTAATGACCTGGAGGGCGCTTTGGACGAGATCACCACGATCATGGAACTCCAAGGCGCCCTCCAGGATTGCTGCACTGGCTTTGTCTTCCTGCCCTGGAACAACGGAATTATTGAACCCTGGGTGGCGGACGACGGGCTTTAGGCCCCCATCAATCCCGCGGCGGTGCGGAGGAACTGCCCGGCCGGGGATGGCCCAGTGCGGTGGAGCCGGCCACTGGAGTCAGCCCCAGATCCCTGACCACCTCCGCAGCCACTTCCGCCGGCGTCCGGCCAACGTCGATCACGATCGCGTGTTCCTCGGGGCCCGGAGGCTCCAAAGTGGCAATCTGGGAATCCAGCAGCGACGGCGGCATGAAATGGTCCATCCGTGTCGTCAGCCGGCGCCCGATCTGCTCCTTGGACCCGGAGAGGAACACGAAGACCACATTCTTCTCCCGCAGCTTGTCCCGGTAGATCTTTTTCAGCGCCGAACAGGTGATGATGCCGGGCATACCCGCCATCGTGTGTTCGATGATCCAGGAAGCGATGGTGTCCAGCCACGGCCACCGATCCTCGTCGGTGAGTGGATGGCCGACCGCCATCTTTTCGACGTTCTCCGGCGGATGGAGGTCATCGCCTTCTTCCAGGTCCCAGCCCAGCTGGCCGGCCAGAATGCCTGCGACGGTTGATTTGCCGGAGCCGGAGACTCCCATGATGACCAATACCGGCTGTTGTCCCTGAAGATCCATAGTTACTACTAAATCAGAACCGACAGCAGCATGACGAAACCGAATCCTACCAGCGAGAGAATGGTCTCCATCACCGACCATGTCTTGAAGGTCTGTCCGACGGTAAGACCGAAGAGCTCCTTGACCAGCCAGAAGCCTGCGTCATTGACGTGCGAGAGGAACAGCGAGCCGGCACCCACAGCCAGAGCGAGCAGTGCCGTGTGGGTGGGGGACAGCGAGCCGGCCAGCGGTGCCACGATGCCTGCCGCGGTGATGGTGGCGACGGTTGCCGATCCCGTCGCCAGGCGCAGGGCCACGGCAATCAGGTAACCCAGCAGGAGCACGGAGAGGTTGGCGCCCGTGGCCCACTTGGCCACGGAATCGCCCACCCCGGCACCGATCAGTGTCTGCTTGAAACCGCCGCCGGCACCGACAATCAGGATAACCGCGGCAATCGGTCCGACGCTGGCGCCGATCTTCGCGCTCAGTTTGGGGCCTTTCAGGCCGACGGCGAATCCGAAGGTGACCAGCGCCAGCAGGACCGCGAGGGTCATGGCGACCAGCGGCTCACCGATGAAGTCGAAGAAGACGCGCACCGTCGTCGGGTGCTTGGAATCCGGGTTGAGGATGTCCACCAGGGCCTTGGCGAGCATGAGCACCACGGGAAAGATGATGGTCAGGACGGTGACCAGGAAGGACGGCTGACGCTTGACGTCCGGGTCCACACCGGTGTTGTGGGTGTTAATGCCGCCGGCGACCTCTGGGGCTCCGACCGGAACCCATTTGGCGGCCAGGATGGAGAACAGCGGGCCGCAGATAATGACTGTGGGGATGGCGATCAGCAGGCCCAGGGCCAGCGTGGTTCCCAGCTGCGCACCGACGGACTGGATCGCGATCAGCGGTCCGGGGTGCGGGGGCACCAGGCCGTGCAGTGCGGAGAGGCCGGCGAGCGCCGGGATGGCGATGCGCATCAGCTTCACGTTGGAACGCTGGGCGACCAGCACGATGACCGGCAGCAGCAGGACCAGGCCAATTTCGAAGAACATCGGCAGGCCGATGATGACAGCGACCAGGGCCATGGCCCACGGCACCGCGGCCCCGGAAACCTTGGAGAGCAGTGTGTCCACAACGCGGTTGGCGCCGCCGGAATCGGCCAGCAGCTTGCCGAGCATAGCGCCCAGGGCGATCAGCAAACCGACTTCCTGCAGCGTGCCGCCGACCCCCGTTTCAAAGTTGGTGATGACCTTGCCCAGTTCGACACCGGAGGCCAGACCCACGAAGGCCGAGCCGAGCACGAGGGACAGGAAGGGGTGCAGCTTTGCCTTAACAATCAGCAGCACGATGAGTGCGATGCCGATGGCGGCCACGACGACCAATTGGGTGTCATGGCCCGACCACGGCTGCGGCGCCGCGGCCATCATTGCGAGGGGAATCACGTTTTGTTCCTTTGTAGCTGGTCTGGAATCAGACGAGTTGGTCCGGCGAGGCTAGCCCGCTTGTCGGAGCACTCCCGGAAAGTATGGTGTGAGTGAGATTACTGATTAAGTAGGATTTATTCAAACCAGAATCGAGAAAAGGCATATCTACAAGGATGGCGTCGACGTGTCATCGGATGAAGGAGCGGTTTCGGCGGTAGAGTTCAGGGAGCTTGGTAGTAATGCGCTACCGCAGGGAGGGGGTGGCAATGTCGTCGCCGCAGGAGAAGTCATCCAGCCGCCACAGCAGGTTCGTGGAGCTGATGGGGCTGCAGATCACCGGGGGAGAGCTACCCGCGGGCATGGTTCTGCGTTCCGAGGAGCTGGAGGAGAGATTCTCAAGCTCCCGGTCGGTGGTCCGCGAGGGGCTGCGGGTGCTGGAAACCCTGGGCATGGTCTCCTCGCGCCGCAACGTGGGAGTTTCGATCCTGCATCCCTCCAGCTGGAACGTCTTTGACCCCCTGCTGATCCGCTGGCGGTTGGCGGGCACGGACCGCGAAAAGCAGCTGAAGTCCCTGACCCAGCTCCGCTCGGCCGTGGAGCCGCTGGCCGCGGGTCTGGCCGCGGCCGCCATCTCGGTTGAGGACGGACGGAGGCTGATGAAGATTGCCGGCGAGCTGGTTGCCACCGGCAACGCCGGCGATCTGGAGGCCTTCCTGCAGCTGGACATCGAATTCCACGCACTGATCCTGAGGTCTTCCGGAAATGAAATGCTCTCCCACCTGGACTCAGCTGTGGCGGAGGTGCTGAGCGGGCGCACGCACTATGGCCTGATGCCCGACGTTCCCCGGCAGGAGGCCAGACACCTGCATTATGTGCTGGCCGATGCCATCCAGCGTGGCCTGGCGGCCGAAGCCGAGACGGCGATGCGCCGGATCGTGACTCAGGCGGGAGAGGAAATGACGACGGCGCTGGCCGGCGAGGTTCGCGGCCCGAGCTGACGGGGTGGCAGGGGATATCGCAGACGATTTCCCTGTGGCTACGCCGGCCCGGTCTTGCGAGCCCGAAGCACGGCATCGTAGACAGTTACCGTCCCGCCATGCTCCGCCGGGATGGTGCGCGGCCGGGCGCCGCTGACGAGGACTTCCCATTCGGCGGCGTCGAGGAGGGTCGAGGCCAGTTCCTCCGCGGTGAAGTACACGTCAGGCATCGGCGGCCGCTGGATGGGTTGCTGCAGATCCGAAATGTGGTGTCCCACGATCAGCAGCGTGCCGCCCGGAGCGACCGCACGGGCCAGTGACCGGAAGGCAGGTCCACGCTGGGCCGAGGGCAGTTGCAGAAACTGCGCGGAGACCAGATCATAGGCCGACTCCGGCGGTGTCCAGGACGTTACGTCCCGGTGAAGCCATTCGATGCGGGTGCTGATTTCGGCATCCAGTTCCGCGGTCCGGGCAGCGGCCCGCTGCAGCGCGACGCTGGAGAAATCCACAGCCGAGACACGCCAGCCCAGTCCGGCAAGCCAGATTGCGTCAGCCCCTTCGCCGCAGCCGGCGTCGAGGGCGGAGCCGGGGGAGAGCGAGGCAATTTCACCGACGAGCTGCGGATTAGGATCCCCGCTCCACACCGCCCTTCGGGATCGGTAGCGCTCGTCGTAGGAACTTTCAGAGAACCGATCGGATCCCACGCCGTGGCCCGCCGCGGTGTGCTGTGCCTCATCCATGCCGTGCCTCTCCATGGCACCAATCTAGCCCCCCGGCAATACGTTCCCCGCATAAAAATGCCTTCCGGGGCTTGACTTTACAAACCTGTCACGCTTTCATTACATTGTGGTCAATATTGCTACTACAGCCCTCTAAGGACCTCGTGATGCCCAGGTTTGTGATCGAAAAGGTCGATTCAAGCGAAGAAACACTCATCGCCGCCGGCTACCACCAGGCGGATGGCTACTTTTACTTTCAGGATGAACTCGGAGACACGGTGTTCAGCGTCTGCGCAGACTCCGTTTCCGGCATTGAACTATCGAAGGGCCACGACCCGGCGGCGGTGGCCGTACAGGAGGATGATGCCCACCCGGCATTGGAATCCGGCGCGGTCCTGCTGGTCCGGTTCTGGTCGGAACCGGACCATGGCAAGCCGATGCGGATGCGGATTTCCTCAACGCAGAGCCTTCGGGATGAGCCGTCCATCAGCTACGCCGGCAATGCGGACCAGGTACTGGCGGCGGTGAGCGGCTGGGTTGCCAAGCTGACGACGGACTAGCGGAGCGTGGTGTCATGGTCTCCGGCAGGCTCGTGCACCCCAGATGCGGGCCGCCGTCGTCGTAATTTCTGCACCAGCGGGACCAGCCGCCGCTGGCTGATAGCGATGCCGAGGATGACGACGAGAGCGCCCAGCGGCTGGTTCCAGTCAACCGCCTCGGCGAGCACCACGACGCCAAGAGCTACACCGACCAGAGGCGTCAGATAGGTGACCGTCGAGGCATTGGTCGCACCCCAGGAGGCGACCACATTTGTGTTCCACACATACGCCAGCCCCGTCCCCACAGCACCCAGCAGGACCACGGCGCCGACCACCCGTGGTGAGAGCGCAATCGGCTGGGCAGCCACGAAAGGCGAGAGCGCGAGCATGACCACCGCGCCGATGCCCACCTGCACCGTTGCCACGGCCAGGGCCGGAAGCTTCCGCGGGGTGATGAAACGCCGCAGATAGACAAACGCGATCCCGTAGCTCAGCGTCGCCAGCAGGCACGCACCCTGCGCCGCCGCGTTTCCCTGCCCCAGCCCCCGCCAGGGAGCCAGGATGATCAGCACACCCGTAAATCCCGCCAACAGCCCGGTGACGCTGGAGCGGGAGGGACGCTCCTGCGGCAGAGCCGCCATTGCCACGAGCGCCGTCATCAGCGGCGTGGTTGCGTTGTAGATGCTGGCCAGACCCGAGGAGATCCGCTGCTCGGCCCAGGCAAACAGCAGGAACGGCACGACGCACAGCACCACCGAAACGACCGCCAGATGCACCCACACCATCGGGATGCGCGGCAGCCTCTGCCGGGTGACCGCGGCGATAATGACCAGGGTCAGGGCACCGACGCACATCCGGCCCAGCACTACCTGCGCCGGCGACAGTCCCTCCAGCCCGATGGCGATCAGCAGAAAACTCGCGCCCCATGCCAGCGCCAGCATCGCAAATTGCGCCAGCACACCCCAGTTCACTTTGCCGCTTCGCACCATTGTCCAAGCTCCCTCTGGCTGATCTCGCGTGCCAACCACGCGCTCACTACAGTAGACGGACGCGGCGGCCGGAACGTGAGTCCTAGCGACGCCGGTGGACATGGGCGCGATGGCTGATGCGCGCAATAAGGATGTAGTTGGCGGCGTCGTGGCGGACCTGCTCCTCTGTCATGGTCTCGCCAGCCTGGTAATCGCGGTGGGCTTGTACGAGATCCTCACGGATTCCGGGCTGGGAGAGCCAAAACAGCGTCTCTTGCAGCGACTCCCACTCATCGGCCCCAATCAGCACTGCCGCCGGTGTCCCGTTCTTGGTGATCGTGACATGCTCATGCGTAGATGAAGCCTCATCAACCAGCTCGTTGAGCCGGTCCTTGGCCTTGGAAATGGGTACCGTCTGCATACCCTTTCATTGTGCGCCTGAATTTAGGCCTGTCTTAAGGCCGAAATAGTGTTGTAGCAGGCCTGCGCCGGTAGTTTCCAGAACGACGGTGCCAGCGGAGCGAATCGCCTGGCAGCCCCCGATCTCTCGATTTGGAGCCACGAACAGCCCGTCTGCATTATTAAGCAACCGTAGAGCTATCCTCGGTGCAAAAATCCGGCCAGCCGTGGACGGCGACATCGTTGGCATACTTGAAGCCCAGGCCAAGGCCGGTCGTCCTTCCCCGGCACCGACGCCCTCGCGTCGGCCATTCTTGATGATGCACGGCTGGTGGTCGTGGCATCCGTGGATGGCGATATTGTCGGTTGGGGCAAGACCCACTTCTGGGCTTACGCCGACCGGCCGGCTCCCCGGCCGGATCGACCGGGGGTACGCGCAGCCGCTGGACGTGCGGCCGCAGCCCAACAGCGGGGATGCCGTCGCGCGCGGCGAAACGGGTGACCAAACCGGTCAGGAATCGAGAAGCGCTGGTCGCGGAGCCGCTGCTAGAGTGACTGCCGTGGACATCACAATTCACGCGACGTTCCTCCGGCACGACGACCCTGATGCATCCCCGGCCTGCTATCTTTCCCGCCCGGCCGTGGTCCCAGTGGTCCTCCTTCTCCTGCGGGCCGGGCCCCGCGTTCGTCTCTAGGCCAGACGATCCCGAACAGACCCACGACTTCAGGAGTTAACATGACCGGCTCTTCCACCCAGGGAATCAAGACCGTGCTGCATCCCGTTTCCGACCTGGCGACGGCCAAAGCGGTGTACGCCGCCCTGCTCGGTGTATCGCCGCAGACCGAAGGGTCCTACTACGTCGGCTTCGAGGCCGCAGGCCAGCACATCGGACTGGTGCCGCGGGGTGGACCCCAGGGCATGACCTCACCGGTGGCCTACTGGCACGTGGCGGACATTGAGGCGAAGCCGGCCGAGGTGACCGCCGCGGGTGCCACCGTGAAGGAGCCCGCGCACGACGTCGGTGGCGGCCGCCTGGTGGCCACCGTCACCGACCCCGACGGCAACGTCCTCGGGCTGCTTCAGGACCCGTGAGCGCCGACGAAGGCGAGCCGGACGTACTGCTCGAAGCTGGTTAGATAGAGCCAGATGACGCCCGCGGGGCCGCGAAGGTGGCCCCGCATAACAGATGGAGACACGATGAGCATGGCCACGAGGTCGGAAATGCAGTCGCCTGTGCTGCACCTTGCCGACAGCCACGATCGGATCCGCGTGCAGGGTGCGCGGGTGAACAATCTCAAGGACATCAGCGTCGAGATCCCGAAGCGCCGGCTGACGGTGTTCACCGGCGTCTCCGGCTCGGGTAAGAGCTCACTGGTGTTCGCCACGATCGCCGCGGAGTCGCAGCGGATGATCAACGAAACCTACAGCGCCTTCGTGCAAGGCTTCATGCCTACGCAGTCACGGCCCGACGTCGACGTGCTGGAGGGGCTGACGACGGCGATCATCGTCGACCAGGAGCGGATGGGCGCCAACCCGCGCTCGACGGTCGGCACGGCCACGGATGCCAACGCGATGCTGCGCATCCTGTTCAGCCGGCTCGGCGACCCGCACATCGGGCCGCCGACGGCGTACTCCTTCAATGTGCCGACCCGCAAGGCCAGCGGCGTGATGTCCACCGACAAGGGCGGCCGCGTGGAGAAGAGCGTGGTGCGCGATGCCCTCTACCTGGGCGGCATGTGCCCGCGCTGCGAGGGCATGGGCCACGTCAGCGACATCGACCTGACCGCGCTCTACGACGACGCCAAGTCGCTCAGCGGGGGCGCGCTGACGGTGCCCGGCTACTCGATGGACGGCTGGTACGGCCGGCTGTTCGAGGGTGTCGGCCTGCCGATGGACAAGCCGATCGGCACCTTCACCAAGAAGCAGGTCGACACGATGCTCTACGCGGAGCCGACCAAGATCAAGGTCGAGGGGGTCAACCTGACCTTCGAGGGCATCATTCCCAAGATCCAGAAGTCGATGCTGTCCAAGGACCCCGAGTCGATGCAGCCGCACGTCCGCCGCTTCGTGGAGCGGGCCGTGACCTTCCAGACCTGCCCAGAGTGCGAGGGCACCCGCCTCACGCCGCAGGCCCGCTCATCGAAGATCCAGGGCAGCAGCATCGCCGACCTGTGCTGCATGCAGATCAGCGACCTGGCCGGCTGGGTCCGCGGGCTGGACGAACCGTCCGTCGGGCCGCTGCTGGCCGGCCTGCGGCACCTGCTCGACTCCTTCACCGAGATCGGGCTGGGTTATCTCTCGCTCGACCGGCCCGCCGGCACGCTCTCCGGCGGCGAAGCGCAGCGGACCAAGATGATCCGCCACCTCGGGTCCTCGCTCACCGACGTCACCTACGTCTTCGACGAGCCGACCATCGGACTGCACCCCCACGACATCGCCCGGATGAACAACCTCCTGCTGCAGCTGCGGGACAAGGGAAACACCGTCCTGGTCGTGGAGCACAAGCCCGAGATGATCGCGATCGCCGACCACGTCGTCGACCTCGGTCCGCTTGCCGGCACTGGAGGCGGCGAGGTGGTGTTCGAGGGGACCGTCGAGGAGCTGCGGACCAGCGGCACGCTCACCGGCCGGCACCTGGACGACCGCGCCGTGCTGAAGCCGACGGTGCGGACCTCGACGTCGGCCCTGGAGGTGCGCGGCGCCAGCGCCAACAACCTCAAGAACGTCGACGTCGACATTCCGCTCGGGGTCCTGACCGTCGTCACCGGGGTTGCGGGTTCGGGCAAGAGCTCGCTGATCCAGGGCTCGGTGTCCGGGCGCGACGGTGTCGTCTCTATTGATCAGGGTGCGATCCGCGGCTCGCGCCGCAGCAACCCGGCGACGTACACCGGCCTCCTGGACCCGATCCGCACGGCGTTCGCAAAGGCCAACGGCGTGAAGCCGGCACTGTTCAGCGCCAACTCCGAGGGCGCCTGCCCCAACTGCAACGGCGCCGGTGTCATCTACACCGACCTGGCGATGATGGCCGGCGTCGCCACCACGTGCGAGGACTGTGAGGGGAAGCGGTTCCAGGCATCGGTACTGGAATACAGCCTCGGAGGCAAGGACATCAGCCAGGTGCTCGCAATGCCGGTCCGCGAGGCCGAGCAGTTCTTCGCCGACGGCGGCGCGAAGCTGCCGGCCGCGCACAAGATTCTCGAGAGGCTCGCCGACGTCGGGCTCGGCTACCTCACACTGGGTCAGCCGCTCACGACGCTCTCCGGCGGCGAGCGGCAGCGGATCAAGCTGGCGACGCACCTGGGGGAGAAGGGCGGCGTCTACGTCCTCGATGAGCCCACCGCCGGCCTCCACCTTGCCGACGTCGAAAACCTGCTCGGACTGCTCGACCGGCTCGTGGACTCCGGCAAGTCGGTCATTGTCATCGAGCACCATCAGGCGGTGATGGCGCACGCCGACTGGATCATCGACCTCGGCCCCGGCGCCGGGCACGACGGCGGCCGGGTCGTCTTTGAGGGCACCCCCGCAGACCTCGTCGCCGGCCGTTCAACCCTAACGGGGGAGCACCTCGCGGCCTACGTCGGCGCCTGACCGATGCACCAGGCCAGACCCTGAAACCTTAGGTACGGGCGAGCACCTGACAAAAAGGGCAACGGGCGAGTTCAGATCACCTTTTGTAGATCTCCCGTCGGTGCGCGAACTTTTCTGCCTCCCTTCAATGGAAGTAGCCGGCCAGTTGGATGAGGAACGCGTATCCTCCGGTCGCCTCGGCCCCCTCGCGGACCAGACCAGCTTTGACGTTGAATTGGGCAGTGGCGAACGTTGGGGCGAAAAGGCTCTCCACACCCCGGACGGCTGCCGCGTGCAGATCGATCTTGTCGGCACGGTGATGACCAGCCCGGTGCCGCGGGCGTCGAGGAGCCGGAGCAAATCCTCGCCGACAGTCGGCCAAGCGACCTGGCGTTCGGGCGGCACGTGGGCTGAAGACGGAACGTAGGCGCTGGCGCAGGTGTCGGGGTGGATGTGCTGTCCGGGGGACATGCCGCGGAAGACCCAGTTACTGTTGTGATGCGCTGCGCTGCGGTGAGGTCGTGACCGGGAGATTGATGCAAGCCGTCGCCTGGGCAAAATCATTACTATCGGTACGTTTCTGATGTTTTCATAATTATGTACGAAACGGTAGATGAAGAGTAGGCTACAGGCATGGAAACTGACCCGAGTTTTGTCACTGTCGGTGCTTTGCGTGAACACTTGCCGGACGTTGTCAACAGAGCGAACTATGGGCATGAGCGGGTGCAGATCACTCGCCATGGCAAGCCGGTGGCTGTTCTGATCGGCGTGGAGGATTTTGCGCGCCTTGAGGAACTCGAAGACGCTGTCGACCTGGCCGAATTCCGCGCGGCCAAAGCCGAGGACGATGGCCAGCGTGTGAGCTTGGCCGAGCTGCAGGCTGAGCTTTAGGCGTGGCGGGTTATACGGTCGATTTCACGACCGGGGCCGCCAAAGAGATTCGCAAGCTGGACACGAGCGCCCGAAAGAGAATTCTGGCCTCAATCGCAGCGCTCCGAACCGACCCGCGTCCTAAGGGGTGCAAGAAGTTAACTGGAGAGCAAGGCGCGTGGAGGATCCGGATCGGCGATTACCGCATGCTCTATGAGTTCCAGGACAACGTCCTGACCGTCACCGCCGTCCGGGTCGCGCACCGACGCGACGTCTACAAAAAGTGATCCGAACTCGCTTCTTGCCGAGTCGACTCGGCAAGGGCCGTATCCCCGTTGATATGCGGATGAATGCAGCGGTGGATCAACCACTTCCGACTGATTATCTAACGCCGATAATCCACATTATGTTAACCTGAGGTTCAGAAGGGGTTGTTTGACATCCCCAGGTATAACGCGGACTGGAGCGTCGAAGGGTCCGATTCTAGCTGGAACGTGACCACTGTGTGAATCCCAACCATGCCCAACCAGCCCGCGACCACCTGAGGGATGGACTAAGCAGCATTTTCCGCCTTATGACAGCTGTCGGGAACCCAGTTAGCCGCGCGGTCAACCCAGACTCGCCAACAGTCAGGCTAACGTCGCCGGTGCTCTACCTGCCATCGTCATGCTGCTGCACACGCCTCAAGTTGTTGACACCTGCTGATGGGTGGTTTGCGTCCGCGGGCGCTGTGCGCACCGTGGTGTTGGAGAAGACCAGCCATCTGGCGAACGCTTCGGCCAAACGTCGATCTGTAGCTGATGCACAACCGCAGGCGGGATCCGACGGTCTGGGTCAACTCACGTGAGACAAACGCGAGCATCTGTCTCACTTTAGTTGATCCAGGCCGCTAGATTTCGGTGTCTCGCCGCGTTCGATGTGGACCGAACATGCCTATGACCGCACTGTCGCCCGTGCCCGGTGAGTTCCCAATAGGCGCTCTGCAGTCTCCGATGAGCCGTGGTCAGGGACGGGTGGCGTCGCCGGTGGCCAGTCGCGCGGCCCTGGTGGTCAGGTAGTAGCGCTCCGCGGCGTTGGCGGTCAGCCTGGCAGCGAGTTCAAACTCGCTGCGGGCCTCGGCTGGCCGGCCGGCGCGTTCAAGCAAGTGTGCGCGGACGGCATGGAGTCGGTGGTGGTCCGCCAAAGCCCCCAGACCGTCAAGCAGGATGAGCCCCGCCTGCGGGCCGGACACCATGCCGACGGCGACCGCTCGGTTGAGGGTGACCATCGGACTCGGTGTCATCCGCTCGAGCAGCGCATACAGGGCGGCGATCTGCGGCCAATCCGTTGTCTCGGCTGAGGTCGCCTCGTCGTGCAGCGCCGCTATGGCTGCCTGCACCTGATATTGACCGACGGCCCCTGCGCCAAGAGCGCTCAGCAACAGGTCCCGCCCCTCCCCTATTAGGCCTGCGTCCCACAACCGCCGGTCTTGTTCATCCAGGGGTACCAAGCGCCCGGCGTGGTCGGTCCTTGCCGGACGACGGGCGTGTGTGAGTAGGAGCAACGAGAGCATGCCCGCAGCCTCATGATCCCCCGGTGCTGAATCGGCCAACAAACGAGCGATCCGAATTGCTTCGACGGCCAGGTCTGGTCGGTCCAAGCCGTCTCCGTGGGAGACGTAGCCTTCGTTGAACATTAGGTAAACGACCGACAGCACGGATCCCACCCGCCGCCGATGCTCCTGCGGCGGGGGCGGCTCGAACCGGGCGCCAGCGGCGCGGATCCGCTGCTTCGCCCGGCTGATGCGCTGTCCCATGGTGGACTCCGGAACGAGGAAGGCGGCCGCGATCTGAGCCGTTGTCAGACCGCCGACGGCGCGCAGGGTCAGGGCAATCGCGGAGGCAGGGCTCAGACAGGGGTGGGCACACAGCATCAACAGCGTGAGGGTGTCGTCCCCTTCGCAGGTCCCCGGCCCTTGATGGTCCGTCTTACCGCCAAGCCAGGTGGGGTCGACGGCGACGACCACCTCTCGAGCGCGTCGAGCCGTCTCGCTCCTGACCTCGTCGATGAGGCGTCGCTGTGCGACCCGGACCAGCCACCCGGCCGGGTTAGCCGGCACCCCGGACCGGGGCCACTCCTGGAAAGCTGTCAGCAGCGCCTCCTGCACGGCATCCTCGGCCGCCGTGAAGTCGCCGTAGCGGCCCGCCAACGCCCCGAGCACCTGCGGCGCGAGGTCGCGCAGCAACTCCTCAGGGACATTGGCCGTCGGCATCGCTCAGCTCTCCACAGCGGGCGCGGCCATCACCTGCCGGACCTCGATGGGCTGCTGGATGGGCACACCACCCTTGCCGGGTGCCGTTGACGCCTTCGCCGCGATTTCGAGGGCACGCTGCTCAGAGTCCACGTCCACGATCCAGTAACCTGCCAGGAACTCCTTGGACTCAGCGAAGGGGCCATCGGTAACGACCGGCGCGCTGCGCCCGTCCCACGTCACCACCTTGCTGGCGTCCGGCGTCGCCAGGCCTTGAGCGTCCACGAGCTCACCCGCGTCGGTCAGTTCACGTCCCAGAGCGTGCTGGAATTCGATGTGCGCGCCTACATCCTCCGGCGCCCACTCGCCCATGGGCACGTCGCAGCCCGCGCCACCCTCGTAGTTCATCAGTAACATGTACCTCATCGTGCATTCCCTTCGTCTCGGCGCCATCGTGACGCCTCACCCCCTTGTCGGACCAGGTGCCGCGGATTCGACGTACCTCGTTGTCGGCTCTTGCATCTGCCGCGGCCAGACGCGATCGTCTTAGCCTAGCGGCGGTTTTCTAGGATTAGTTGGGTGACGCTCCTGAATCTGCTGCCGGTAGTTGGGGACGGCGTCGCTGTCCGAGGAAAAGACGTGAAGGTGAACGTCTTTCGATGGGGTCCTCAGCATGCGGTGCCCAGGCTCGCGGACCCGGAGTCCGAAACCGGCACTCGCGGCGAGGCCCCGGAGACACTCTCAGCTTAGAGCTCGTCCGGTAAGCGCCGCCGAGCGGCACGCTGATTTCTTTCCCAACGTTACTGTGGGAGGCATGACAGCGTCCTTCAGGCCAGAAGAGATGGACTCGCTCATGGTGACCTGGCCGGCGATGAATTGATCACCGTGACGGTTAGCAGCTCGACACACGAAGCGGCGCGGATCGGGTCCAGCCGGCGGACATCGCTTGCCCGAGGCTGACCGCTGGCTCCACAATCCTGACATGACATCTACCGAGCTTTCCAGCGAACCTCAACCGGACCGGTGGACCCGCTCCACCGTCCACGTCGACATGTGGGCAGACCCCGACAATGACCCGCGGGAAAACGGCGTCGCGATCGTCGGCGAACGCGGCACGCTGCTCGACTACCTGCGCAGGTACCGGCTCACGATGGAGATGAAGTGCGCGGATCTGGACGCCGAGCAACTTGCCCGCCGCTCGGTGCCGCCGTCCACGATGTCGCTGCTCGGGCTGGTGCGGCACATGGGCGAGGTGGAGCGGCACTGGTTCCGCCGGGAGCTGGCCGGAGAGGATGCACCAAAGTTGTACTGCACGAACGAGGACATCGACGGCGACTGGAACGGCGCAGTGCCCGACGTCGAGGTCGCCGATGAAGCCTGGCGAAGCTGGCGGGCGGAGGTGGCGTTCGCGGAACGTTTCGTCGCTGAAACCGCCGACCTCGGCACGCTCAGCGCCAGACAGATACCGCTGCGCGACATTCTGGTGCACATGATCGAGGAATACGCCCGACACTGCGGGCACGCCGACCTGCTGCGGGAACGGATCGACGGCCGGGTGGGCCAGTAGCACACGGCCGCGGACACCGCGGACACCGGCAAAGGCCGCTCCGGTCTGCTGGACGCAACGAGCCAAATGGCGGATGCTTAGAGCCCGGCCACCCAGGGCGGGGCATGCCGGCAAGCCAAGGAGGAATGACGTCATGTCCGAACTGGACTCAGTGGCGAAGGGCATGAGGGTGATCGACGCGACCGGCAAGGAAATCGGCAAGGTCCGGCACATACACCCGCCCAATCCGAAAGCGGCCGCCTTCGAGGAGATGCTCGCCGCGGCGGACCAAAGCATCCTCTTCGTCGGCCTGAACGCAGTGATCGGCGTGGAGCCAAGAGTGCCTGAAGAAATGGCGCGTCGTCTCTTTCGGGCCGGCTACATCAAGATCAATGGCGAGGGGTTCTGGCATGTCAATACATACGCGGCCGCCGACGTTATCGACCGGGTGGAGGCCGGAAAGGTATATCTGAACCTCAGCCGGCACGATTTGGCCTCGCAGGAATAACCCGGGTTCCCAAGCGTGAATGGCGCGACCTGGGCTCGCTGGCGCCGGACTGACGGACAGCGCACCGAGCCCGATTGTTTGTAGAATGGATGTGAACCTCCACCAGGAACCTAGAGCCGGGAGAGGAAACCAGTCCATGGAACGGGCCACGAAAGTACGTGCCAAACTGCCTGCTGAGGCGATCCGGCCCCCGGGACTCTACGCCCGTTTGAGGCTTACCGATGGACGTTGAAGCACTCAAACGAACGTGGGCGGTGGTGTCGGCAGCCGGCGACGAGGCGCCCCTGTACTTCTATTCGCATCTCTTCATCACCCATCCGGAGCTGCGGGATATGTTCCCCGTCTCGATGGCCAGCCAGCGCGACAAACTCTTCGGCGCCCTTGGACACATTGTCAGCAACGTGGACAGACTGGATGAGGTCACCGGGTTCATCCAGCAACTCGGCCGGGACCACCGCCGGTTCGCCGTCCTGCCGGTGCACTACTCCGCGGTGGGGGCCTCCTTGCTGGCCGCGCTCAAACAGTTCCTGGCGGCCGACTGGACCGAGAGCGTGGCCGCGGACTGGTCCGCGGCCTATGGGCAAATTGCCAAGGTCATGGTCATTGCCGCCGAGGACGCGGCGGACACTACGCCGCCCTGGTGGGATGCCGAGGTCGGGTCCGTTGACCGGCGGAGCATCGATGTGGCGGTCCTTCAGCTGCGGACTCAGAGCCCCATGGACTATGTGCCGGGACAGTCCATGGCCATGGAAATTGCGCAGCTGCCACGCCTTTGGCGCTATGTAACCCCGGCCAACGCTCCTCGCGAAGACCAGACGCTGGAACTGCATATGCAGCTGGTCCCCGGCGGCCAGTTCAGCAGCACTGCGGTCCGCAAGCTCAGTACCGGCGATGCCGTCCGGCTGGGCGCACCCATGGGTGATCAGCTCATCCTTCCCGAGGGCGGCCGTGACCTGCTCCTGGTGGCCGGCGGAACGGGACTTGCGCCGCTGGTCGCCGTTCTCGATCAGATCCGGCGCGAATGGGAAACCACCGGATCGGGTCCCCGCGTGGATCTGTTCCACGGCGCCCGCGTCCCCTGGAACCTCTATGAGCACGAGAAGCTTTCCGACCTGGCCCAGCAGCCGTGGTTCAACTACCGTCCCGTCGTTTCCGATGACCCCACGTACCCGGGGCTCCGCGGGCTGGTGGGCTCGGCCGCCGCGCGCCAGCAGCCCTGGGCCGGACGGGTGGCCCTGGTCTGCGGGTCCCCGCGGATGGTCGGCCATTCGGTTGGGGAACTGCAGGCCGCCGGCCTGCCCCATGACGATATCCGCTACGAGACCTTTGCAACCCTTGAGGAGAATTCCTCCGTCCTCGGCGAGACCAACGAAACAGGTGACAGTTAATAACCGCTCCCATTGGCGACCAGGAACCGGGTGGTCGCCTCACACCTGACCTGGTCCGGAACGCCGTTTTTCCCGTCGCCCGGCACGGCGGCTATGACGCGCCAGCCGTAAATCAGTTTCTGGCCGCAGCGGCGGACCAGTTGGCTGCGGCCGAAACGGAAATCCAAACGCTGCGGGCCGAGGTGGAGCGGAACCAGCACGGCGTCACGATGGATGTGAGCGCCGAAACCGTGAACCTGCTCAGCCGGGCCCAGGTCATCGCCGACAAGCATGTCGGCGATGCCGAGCAGTACGCCCATGATCTGATCGACACGGCGCGGAAGCAGTACACCGAAATCCTGCAAAAAGCGCAGGACAGCGTGACGGAGGCGACGGCATCCGCTTCGCCTGAGGCACCCGCGGCGGCGGATGGCAGCCAGCCGGGGTATGGCACCCCGGTCCCGGAAATCGAATATGTACGCACCTACACCCGGGTGGCGCAGGTCCAGCTGCGCGCCGTCATCGATGCGCTGGCCGACCAGGTCGATCAGCTCGGACAACTTCCACGATTTGATGCCCCACGGCGCGAGGCACCCCCGGCCGGCACAACCCAAGACCAAGGAGCCTGAAGCATGCTTTCAGCAACGTCAGTACCTGTAATAGAGGCCACCCTCCCGGTGGTTGGCGAGAACATCAACGAAATTGCCCAGCGCTTCTACCAGCATTTGTTCGAGACCCACCCCGAACTGCTCGATGGGGTCTTCAACCGCGGAAACCAGGCGGACGGCCATCAGCAGCAGGCCCTCGCAGGATCCATCGCCGCGTTCGCCAGTATGCTGGTCAACAATCCGGGTCAGTTGCCCGAATCGCTCCTGTCCCGGATCAGCCACAAGCATGTGTCCCTGGGCATTAAACCGGACCAGTACCAGGTGGTCCATGACAATTTGTTCTGGGCCATCACGGACGTCCTGGGAGACGCCGTCACCCCCGAGGTGGCAGCGGCCTGGGACGAGGTCTACTGGCTGATGGCCAACACGCTGGTCAACCTTGAGCGCGGACTCTACGACGCCGTCGGCCTCTCCCCCGATACCGTGTGGCGGAGCTGGCGCCTGGCGGAGCGCATCCGCGAGACCGAGGACGTCACGACCTTCGTCGTCGAACGGACCGACGACCGCGACGTCAAACCGTCGCTGCCGGGGCAGTATGTCACGCTGCAGATGCCGGTCTCCGACGGGGCCCACCAGCCGCGCCAATACAGTCTGACCAGGGCCGACGACGGGCACCACCGCTGGTTTGCCGTCAAGCGCGTCCAGGGCGGGGGGACTCCCGATGGGGAGGTGTCCAGCCTGCTGCTCGACACCCTCAAAATTGGCGATGAGGTCATACTTTCCGCGCCGTTCGGTGATGTTGTGCTCGATACAACCGGCCGGCCCGTGGTTTTTGCCAGTGCCGGCATAGGCGTTACACCCATGGCCGGGATGATCTCCCATCTGGCCCAGACCGGCTCCGGCCGCCAGATCCTGTTCCTGCACGCCGGAACCTCACCGGACAGTTTTGCGCTGCGGGATCAGGTGCGGTCGGACCTCGAATCGCTCCCGCAGGCGGCCATGATCACCTGGTACGAACAGGGCATGGAAAACCGCGCGACCTCCGGTGACGAGCGTTCCGGATTCATGGATGCCACCGCGGTCGACCTGCCCTCCGACGCCGTCTACTACCTGTGCGGGCCGCTTGCCTTTATGCAGGTCGTACGCCAGCAGCTGCTCGGCCTCGGTGTGGCTCCGCGGGACATCCAGTACGAGGTCTTCGGGCCCGATCTCTGGCAGGCCGACTATGAGTAGCAAGGAGTAGCATTCCCAGGGGAGCCGCCACGTCCGCAGGGGCCGTGCCGGCTAGCCGTCGTAGGCCTCCTGCAGGGCCCGGATATCGAGCTTCTTCATCTCCAGCATCGCCTTCATGGCCTGCTGCGATCTCCTGGCATCGGGTCCGGACAGCAGTTCACCGAGAATGGACGGGACGATCTGCCAGGAGAGACCGTATTTGTCCTTCAGCCAGCCGCACGGTCCCTGCTCTCCGCCGTCGGAAAGCGTGTTCCAGAACCTGTCCACCTCGTCCTGGGAATCACAGCTGACCTGGAAGGATACGGCTTCGTTGAACTTGAATTCCGGGCCGCCGTTAAGCGCCGTAAATTCCTGTCCGTCCAGCTCGAAGCTGACCGTCAGCACCTGTCCTTCCGGGCCGGGGCCGGCCTCGCCATATCTTGAAATGTTCAGGATTTTTGAATTCTTGAACACCGAGACATAGAACTGCGCTGCTTCTTCGCCCTGAGTGTCAAACCACAAACACGGGGTGATCTTTTGCATGATGCGTCGTCCTTTCGTGCCTTGGATGTTGGTAGAGCCTAGTCCCGGTCCGGCAGGGGCGCAACGGGCCTGCCGGCATCCCGAAAGGATGCCATCCACCGCCCTACAAGCCCAAACCGCCGACGACGGTCAGCTCCTGCTGAGTGAATTCGCCCGTCAGCATTGGCATGGCCGCACTGATGGCGGCCCGGGTCCCCGGCAGCTTCAGGGAGGCGTCATGGTGTTCCTTGCTCCGCCAGACCTCGTTCACCCAGATGGTGTCCTCCTGCGAGGCGGACACACCTACGGTGTAAAGGTGGCATCCGGCGTCGCGCAGGCCGTCCGCACCGGCCAGCAGAATCGCCACCACCTCGTCGCGGTGGCCCGGTTTGGTCTTCATCGTTCCGGTATATCCATACGGCATGGATACTCCTCCCCCTCAGGCGTACAGGCCGTTCAGCCACGCCTGCCAGGCGGTGCCGGCGGACTCGCCGTCGGCTCCCGGAACGAACAGGTGGGCTGTCATCGCCACCACGGCGCCGAAGGCGTTGCGGCCAAAGAAGCGGTACATGGCGTCCGGGGTGCGCAGGCCGATGAAGTTCGGGTCCAGATAGTCCACGACGGCGTCGAAGGGCTCAAGTCCGGGGACGGCCACACTCACGGTGCCCTCCTGAACGGTCCCGCCGGTAATTCCCAGCGCGTCCCGGAGCGCATCGAACGCATCCGCGGCCTTGGAGGCCTCCGGACCCTGCACGTCGGCAAATGCCGCCGGCCTGCCGGCAAAGTAGCGGACATACTGGCCCAGTGTGTGCTGGTAGAAGGCCGTGTGCTGGCGGGCGCCGTCGTACTGGTTGTCCCAGTCCTCGAAAAAGATCCCGCTGTGCACATAGCGCAGCCAGGCCTTGCCGCCGGCGCGCTCCTCGATCCGGTAGTCCAGGGTGTTGAAGAACCCGTTCTCGCCCTCCATGTGGTTGGCGAAGTGGTGCGGCGGGTCCCAGGCCGTGACCTCGCTCCCCCAGGGCCCCGCCCCGCCCAATTTGGGCTCGATTTCCATCGGCCACAACCATCCGGCGTTGCCGGTCGTGGCGGCATCGAACACCTGCTGCGGCGTCCCATCGATCTCCATTTCGGAGACAATCTCGAATTCCTTGCCCATGGTCCTACTCCTTGATAGCGCCGGCGCTTACACCGGCTCCGATGTGTGTTGATGCGCCGGTGCTACCGGGGACGGTAACACTCGGATGAAGGGCGACGACGATCCGGTGCCTGCGTCCGCCGGCTGCGGTATCGCTGTGGTACTTCGCCGTCAGCAGGCTCACGGCGGCGGCGAGTTCCTCGACGAAGGCGGCGCGGTCCGCCGCCGAGGCGAACCGGAGCTCGCCGTCCAACGCGAAGGTGGCCAGCCGCTTGTTGGCCGCTGCCGCTCCGGTCATCAGGGTTCCGACGTCTCGCACGAGCCGGGCCGCGACCGCCAGCATCCAGCGCGCGGACAGCCGGTCCGGAGACTGAGCGGGGTCGGGCTGGACCGCAGCCAAAGCCGCCGGCGAGATGACAAAAGATGAGGCGGCCGCGCACATGATGCGCTCGGTGACGTTGCCCTTCCGCCGCTCTTGGACCAGCTCCACCAGACCATGCCGTTCCAACGCCTTCAGATGGTAGTTCACCTTCTGCCGCGGAAGTCCCAGCCGGGCGGCCAACGCCGTCGCCGACGCCGGAACGCGGAGTTCGGCCAGCAGCCTGACCCGGATGGGGTGCAGCGACGCCTCCGCGGCGGCCGGGTCCTCAATCACTGCGATTTCCAACATGTCTACAGGTTCCCACCGACGAATTTAGTTGTCAAGACTTATTTTCTATCCGGCGGAGCTTGCCCCGGTAGACTGGCAAACGGGCCGGTCTTACAGGCTTGCTGGCTGGACTCGACGCCCTTACAGGCTGATGGCCGCAACAACGAAAGGACCCGGTGACCGCCACGTGAAGTCCTCCAAACACGGCATCTCGGGTTTCACCAGTATCCAGGCGCGTGAAACCTTCCAGCGGAAGTACGTTGAGACCCTGCACCGGTTATGGCCTGTGCCGTTCCGGACCGAGGATGTCGCCACCAGGTCCGGAACCGTCAGGGTCTACCGCAGCGGCCCCCGCGGCACTCTTCCCATCGTTCTCCTCGGCGGTCCGGGCGGCTTCGCGGCTTCCTGGTACAAGAACGCCGGCGCGCTCAGTCTGGGGCGTGAAGTCATTGCGGTTGATCCACTCGGTGAACTGGGACTGTCCGTTCAAACCGCTGCTGTGGAAACAGCGGAGGACGCGGTGGGCTGGCTGGACGAGCTGCTGACCGCCACCGGTTCCCAGGGTGGCCACCTCGTCGGTTCCTCGACCGGGGCCTGGCTTGCCCTCAACCACCAATTGCAGACCGGGCAGGGCGCCTCAGCGCTCACCCTGATCGAACCACCCGGACTGCAACCGCAGAGGGCATACTTCGGCTGCTGGCTGCTGGCCGGAAAACTGGCCGCACGGCTGCCAGGCGGGTTGCGGCAGCGCGCCGCCCGGCGGTTGCGGAACGGAGCCCTGGCGGACCGCGAGCTGGGGAGGCTGGCCCGCGCCGGCGACGGCTTCCGCCGGCGGCTCCCGGCTCCCGGGCTGCTGGCCGATCGCCAGCTGGCTGCCGTCCGGATTCCGACGACCCTGCTGCTCGGAGAGCACTCCGCCCAGTATGACCGTACTGCCGTGCTGGGCCGGCTGGAAGGGACGGCGCCAGGGATCCACGCGGAGACGGTCCCGGGGACCGGGCATGCCGTGGCCATCGAACGCCCGGATGTAGTTTCCGCCGCGGTCCTGGCGCACTGAACCAAAAACGGCGCTGAACCAAAACGGCGGCGGTACCGTAGAAGGAGCGGGAGGTGTCCATGCCGGCTGATCAGGCCCAGTTGCTCCGTTCCCTGCATGATGCCCATGCGGCCGAGCTCTGGCGATACGTGACCCGGCTGACCCATGACCATGCGCAGGCGGAGGATGTGGTGCAGGAGGCCCTTTTCCGGGCCTGGCAGCGGCCGGAGGTGCTGGCCAGGCCGGAGCCTGCCGTCAGGGCTTGGCTCTTCACTGTTTCCCGGAATCTGGTACTGGATGACTGGCGCAGTGCACGCCACCGGCACGAAATCGGCACCGCGGAGTTGCCTGAGCAGTCCCGCACTGATGACACGGACCGAATCCTTGACAGCTGGCTGATTTCCGAGGCCCTGGCCTCGTTGTCGCCGGAACACCGCGAGGTGGTCGTGCTCAGCTACTATCGGGCCGAATCCACCCGGGAGATTTCGTCCAGGTTGGGCATCCCGGAGGGAACTGTCAAATCCCGGATGCACTACGCGCTGCGTGCGCTGCGCCTGGCATTACAGGAGAAGGGAGTGACCGAATGAACAGGGAAGAATACGCCGGAGACATCTACCGTGACTGGGATGCTGCCTATGTTCTGGGTTCGCTGGTTCCCTCCGAGCGTCACGACTTTGAGCTTCATCTGGCGGGCTGCGCCGAGTGTTCGTCCGCCGTTGCGGAACTGGCCGGCGTGCCGGGAATCCTGGCCGGGTTGCCCGCGTACGAGGCGTTGTCGCTGGCCGGAGGGGCCGGGGACGAGCCCGGGATGGGCAGGGCGGCAGCGGAGCTGCCCGGCACCGTGCTGTCCGGGTTCGCCGCCAAGGTCAAGCGCCGGCGGCTGCGCAATGCCGCCCTGGCCGCTGCGCTGGCCGTCGGTACCGCTGCGGCCGCCGCGGGCGTCACCATTGCCGTCAACAGCCCCGGCCCGGCGGTCCAGATCAAGGAGGCCGGTTCCCCGCTCAGGTTCACGGCGGTGACGGCCAGCCCGATCACGGCAGTCGGTTCCATCCGCAGTGTTGGCTGGGGAACTCAGCTGGACTGGACGTGCACCTATGCCGGCGCCACCTCCGGAGCGGTCTATCCGATACCGGCAGCCGGCAGCCGGCCCTACCTGTTGGTGGTGACGGATACCGCCGGCAGGGAAACCGTGGCCGCAAGCTGGACCGCGGGAGCGGGCAGCGTCGTGAGTCCAACGGCGACCGTCGGCATTCCGCTGGACCACATCCGCAGCGTCGAAATCCGGTGGGCGAACACCGGCACGACGGCGCTGAGGGCCGACCTCCCCGCCACCAGCTAGTGCACCGGGACTGCCTCTCAGGACCCGGGCGGCAGCTGACTGACGAGGGCGACCGTGTTGCCCTCGCTGTCCAGGATGAACGCCATCCATTCGTCCGTGCCGGCCGGACCCAGCACGCCATCGGTGTGGCTGAAGATGATGTGCGGCGCCGTCACAATCTCCGCGCCTTCGCCCTCCAGCCGCCGGGTCGCTTCGCGTACATCCGGAACGGCCAGATAGATCAGCGCGGACGGAGCGCCGGTGTCCAGCAGCAGCCGGACGCCGTCCAGATCGAAGAAGGCCAGCCCCGGCGGATCAAAAGTGGCCGTTGGGGCGGCCCCGAGCAGTTTCTCGTAAAAGTCGATGGCCCGGAGGAGGTTTTTTGCCTGCTGTGCCACCTGGATCAGTTTCATGTCTGCCGCTCCCCACTAAGGACGTGAACTGACTGTAGGGGCGGGACGCCGATTCTGCCAGTGGCCGGCTGCCCGTCGGTCCTCGGAGCCGGCCGACGGCGGATGGCGGCTAAGCTGGAATGGTGACTGAGAAGCAAGCTGAGCCAACCCTGATCCGCACCCCCGCCGGGCTGAGCGCCTACGCCGCACTGGCCGACGTCGTCCTGGTGCTGGTGTTCGCTGCTTCGGGAAGGTCCAGCCACGCCGAAGCCCTGACGCCGCTTGGTGTACTCACCACTGCCTGGCCGTTCCTGGCCGGTCTGGCGCTGGGGTGGGCGGTCAGCCGCTCCTGGAGGGCGCCGCTGCTCATCTGGCCCCACGGGGTGGCCATCTGGGCCATTACCGTGGCGGGCGGCATGGTCCTGCGGATCGCCACCGGGGACACCGCGCAGTTGGCCTTCATCATCGTGGCGAGCATAGTGCTGGCGGTCTTCCTGCTCGGTCACCGGCTGCTGGCCCGCCTGGTGGTGCGGCGGCGGACGAAACAAAACCGGTCCGGCGCATGGATGCGCTAGCCTCATAGTCACGAGCCCTGGCACCGCAAAAGTGCACCAACGAGGATTGGAAAAAACCTGTGATCACCGCTTTTGTCCTGATCAAGACCGATGCCTCCCGCATACCGGAGTCAGCCCAGGAAATCTCCGAGCTGGAGGGGATCAGCGAGGTCTACTCCGTCAC
>JALYYI010000006.1 GCA_030946705.1 Actinomycetota bacterium
CTGCTCAGGCGCATGGTGACCCAGGCCGCCGTCGTATTGACGGCGAGCAGGGAAATCAGCACCAGCAGCTGGATCAGCCCCGCATCCAGGGGCGTCGCCCCGCCCAGGATCAGCCCGACGAAGGCCCCCGGAAGGGTCACCGTCCCTGCGGTGCGCGTCTGGTCCAGGCTGGGCAGCACGGCCTCGCCCGCCACCGGCCGGGCCACCATCAGGCGGGCCGCCGGCCACGGGAAGCCCAGCGCGACGGCGGCCTCCACCTCTCCGCGGCGCCCTGTAAGTTCGTCCTCCACCCGCCGGCCGGACAGGGTCGTGGTGGCCATGGCCCCGCCGATCTGCTGGCCCAGGACGGCAATCAGGGCCAGCGCGTTCCACGGCAGCACGCCGGTGACGAACATCAGCGCCCCGATCGGGAAGGCGCCGGCGGCGATCGGGATGGCGGCGGTCCACCAGCGGCCCTCCGGCGCGATCCGGTGGCCGGCGGTCCAGGCCGCCACGATAAACATCAGTGCCACGAACAGCAGCGCCAGCCCCTGATGGCCCGCCAGCTGGCCAATGACCAGGGCGACGACGGCCAGCTGCACCAGGGCGCGCAGGCCCGCGACCGCCATGTCCCGGAAGCGGCGCCCCAGGGCGGTACGCCAGAGGGTGGCCGCGATGGCCAGCAGAACGGCCAGCAGGATCCAGCTGACCGGGCCGGTGTTCAGCAGCGTTGAATTGTCCACAGTGTGCATTATCCCGGCTCCCCGGTGCGCGACCGGACCGTCGGCGCAGCTCCGCAGCGGGGTCAGGTCCCGGGCTGTTCCGGCAAGGGATAACCGAATAGGCTGGGTGACCGTGACCGTCGTCGTTGAACCCACCGAAAGCTTCCCCTACGAAATCCGTTCCTTCCCCGCCAAACGGGGCCCGGAGGGGACGGACACCGCCACCAGGAAATGGATCCAGGCCGTGCTGTTGGGCTTCCACGACGGCGTCGGCGACGACGCGGCGCTGGAGAAGTTCGTGGAGTCCGAGGAGAAGGACGGCCGTATCCTCTCCGGCGCCTACACCCAGGCCTCTCCGGCGGGCGCCTGGGATCCGGAATTCCCGGTCGCCACCTATGCCACACACCGGAAGACCCTCAATGTCGGGGCCGGTAAACTGCTGCCCGCGCACCTCATTACGGCCGTGACGGTCCGCGGCACACACCGCCGCCGCGGCCTGCTGCGGAAGCTGATCAGCACGGATCTGGCCCGGGCCCGGGCGGACGGCATCGCGGTGGCGGCCCTGACGGCCTCGGAGGCGACCATTTACGGCCGGTTCGGCTTCGGCCCGGCCACCCATGTCCGGTCCCTGCACGTGGACACCGGACCCAAATTCGGCTTCAAGCGGCCGCACAGCGGCCCGGCGGGCATCGTGGAAATTGCCGACCCGGCGCGGCTGCAGGAGCTGGAGCCGGAGCTGTTCGCCCGGCTCCACGCCGTTTCCTTCGGCTCAATCGGCCGCCAGGATGCCTACCGGTACCTGGCCTCCGGCGCCTGGACCTATGAGCATCCGGAGCCGGACAGGAGCGTGCGCGCGGCGGTCCACTATGGGCCCGACGGCACGCCGGATGGCTATGTGTCCTACAAGTTCACCGGCTGGGACGCCCCCGCCACGGTTGCCGTCCGGGACCTGCTGGCGGCCAGCGATCAGGCCTACCTGGCGCTCTGGGGGTACCTGGGTTCGATCGATCTGGTGCAGCGGGTGCGCTGGAACCGCGCGCCGGTGCAGGATCCGCTCGAGTGGGCGTTATCGGACAAACGCGGCTACCAGGTCAAGTCCGTGGAGGACAGCCTGTGGCTGCGCATCCTGGACACGGCCGCGGCCCTGGACGGGCGGCACTACTGGGCGGACGGTGCCATTACGCTCAGGGTCACGGATCCGCTGGGTCTGGCGGGCGGGGTTTTCCGGCTGGAGGTGCGGGATGGCCAGGGCACGACGACGGCGCTGGACGACGGCGCCCCGGCGGACCTGGAGCTCGGGGCGGCCGAGCTGGCTTCGCTGTACCTGTCCGGCGTTCCCGCCCCGACGCTGGCTGCCGCCGGCACCCTGGAAGAGCTCTCCGCGGGAGCGGCGGCGCGTTTCGACACCCTGTTCGGAACCCCGATGCTGCCGCACAGCCGCACGGATTTCTAGCCGCCGGACCGCCCTCGGGCCTTTTGCCTTTCATTGTGGGATACGACTAGACTAAACGGGCGCGTAGTGCGCGTATTCAATCACCTATCCACAATCGGAGTCCCTACTACATGACCATCACGACCCCCGAGAAGACCAGTACCCCCGTTGTCGCTATTAACGACATCGGTACGGCTGAGGACTTCCTAGCAGCTATTGACGCCACCATCAAGTACTTCAACGACGGCGATCTCGTCGAAGGTACGGTTGTCAAGGTTGACCGCGACGAGGTTCTGCTCGACATCGGTTATAAGACCGAAGGTGTCATCCCTTCCCGTGAATTGTCCATCAAGCACGACGTTGATCCCGGAGACGTAGTTTCCGTTGGCGATCTGGTCGAAGCCCTGGTGTTGACCAAGGAAGACAAAGAAGGCCGCCTGATCCTCTCCAAGAAGCGCGCGCAGTACGAGCGTGCCTGGGGCGACATCGAGAAGGTCAAGGAAGAGGACGGCGTCGTTACCGGTACCGTCATCGAGGTTGTCAAGGGTGGTCTTATCCTCGACATCGGCCTGCGCGGCTTCCTGCCCGCGTCGCTGGTCGAGATGCGCCGTGTCCGCGACCTGGCCCCGTACATCGGCCAGCAGATCGAAGCCAAGATCATCGAGCTGGACAAGAACCGCAACAACGTGGTGCTCTCCCGCCGTGCCTGGCTCGAGCAGACGCAGTCCGAGGTCCGCTCCACGTTCCTAAACAAGCTGGAAAAGGGCCAGGTCCGTCCCGGCGTCGTTTCCTCCATCGTCAACTTCGGCGCCTTCGTGGACCTGGGCGGCGTAGACGGCCTGGTTCACGTTTCCGAGCTGTCCTGGAAGCACATCGACCACCCCTCCGAGGTTGTCGAGGTCGGCCAGGAAGTCACCGTCGAGGTACTCGAGGTGGATCTGGACCGCGAGCGCGTGTCCCTGTCCCTCAAGGCCACGCAGGAAGACCCGTGGCAGACCTTCGCCCGCACGCACGCGCTGGGCCAGGTTGTCCCCGGTAAGGTCACCAAGCTGGTTCCGTTCGGCGCGTTCGTCCGCGTTGAGGACGGCATCGAGGGCCTGGTGCACATCTCCGAGCTGGCCGTGCGCCACGTGGAGCTGGCCGAGCAGGTTGTCTCGGTGGGCGACGAGCTGTTCGTCAAGGTCATCGATATCGACCTGGAACGCCGCCGCATCTCGCTGTCCCTCAAGCAGGCCAACGAGGGCGTCGACGCCGACAGCACCGAGTTCGACCCGGCGCTGTACGGCATGACCGCCGAGTACGACGAAGAGGGCAACTACAAGTACCCGGAGGGCTTCGACCCGGAGACCAACGAGTGGCTTGAAGGCTACGAGACGCAGCGCGCCGTCTGGGAGCAGCAGTACGCTGACGCCCAGGCCCGCTGGGAAGCCCACAAGAAGCAGGTTGTCCAGCACGCCGCGGACGACGCTACCGCCGCAAGCGGCGGAGGCGACTCCGACTCGGGGACGACCAGCTACTCCTCGGAGCCGGCTGCCGCCGAGTCCAACGCCGGCGGCGGAACCCTCGCCTCCGACGAGGCCCTGGCTGCCCTGCGCGAGAAGCTCACCGGCAACTAACGCTCACGCCGGTCCGGGCGGCCGGGACCACCACGGTGGTCCGGTCCGTCGGTACCGGGTGCAGTAACTGAGGACCTCCACCTTCGGGTGGGGGTCCTCTCTCACGCGCCCGGGAACTAACCTGCTCAGTGGGTCCGGGGACTCGCTGAGCAGAACGTGTTCCTGCCCAGCGACAGGTCCGGGTCGATGAGCACAACGGATCGCGGCGGCGTCAGGAAGGGGTCAGGAAAAGGGAAAATCGGCCCATTCGGTCCCGGAGGGCTGGAATTCACCCGCACCGGCGGTCAGTGCGGCCAGCCGGGCGTTGGCTGCGGAGATTACAGCCGGGGAATCGTCCATTGCCACGCCGAGCTTTACTCCACGGCCGTCGTAGCGGTTCCCGGTCATGGCATAGCCCGCTGCACGCAGCTCATTTTCCAGCCGGCCGGCCTCAGAGTGCGCCACGGTAACGCTGAACAGCCGGAGCCGGCGGCGCCGGACCAGAACCGCCGCATCAAGGGCGGAGGCGACGGATTCCGAGTAGGCCCGTACCAGTCCGCCGGCGCCCAGCAGCACCCCGCCAAAATAGCGCACGACGACGGCGCACACGTCACTGAGGCCCGCCACCGGTTGCGTGGCGCCTGGGGGAGAGGTGTCCCGTTTCAGCAGTGCGTCCAGCATCGGGCCGCCCGCTGTGCCGGAAGGCTCGCCGTCGTCGTTGGAACGCCGGAGAGACCGCTCCGGGCCCAGCACAAACGCGGAGCAATGGTGCCGGGCGTCGTGGAACTCCCGGCCCAGCTCGGTGACCAGGATCCGCGCCGCCTCCTCGTCCGCGACGCGGCGCAGGACGGTGATAAAGCGGGAGCGTCTGATGGTGAGTTCGTGACGGACATCCGGTCCGGCGGCCAAGGTGGTGTACTCGGTCACGGCACTGAGGTCCGGCGGCCCATCGGCCGCGCTGGGCCGGGCCTTGCCGCAATCGGTCACCGCATCAGTTTAGTCTGGACCCATGCTCAAAATAGGTCTTACCGGCGGCATCGCGGCCGGCAAATCCGTGGTGGCCCGGCGGCTGGAAGAACGCGGAGCGCTGCTGATCGACTCGGATCTGCTGGCGCGCCAGGTGGTGGAGCCCGGAACCCTCGGCCTGGCCAGGGTGACGGAGGTCTTCGGTTCCGCGGTACTGGCGGCGGATGGGACCCTGGACCGGGCCCGGTTGGCGGCCGTGGTCTTTGCCGATGAGGCAAGGAGGCAGCAGCTCAATGCCATCATCCATCCGCTGGTACGGGCGGAGGCGGCCACGCTGATGGCGACGGCTGCCCCCGGAAGCGTGGTGGTGCAGGACATCCCCCTGCTGGTGGAAACCGGGCACGGGGCGGATTTCCATCTGGTGCTGGTGGTCGAGGCACCGGCGGAGCAGCGGGTCCGGCGGATGCTGGAACACCGCGCCATGACGGCGGCGCAGGCGCAGGACCGGATCAGCGCCCAGGCCACGCCGGCGGACCGGCTGGCCGTTGCGGACGTGGTCATTGACAACAGTGCCGGCCTGGATGCGACGCTGGCACGGGTGGACCGGCTGTGGGAGAGCCGCCTTGAACCCTTTGCCCGTAACCTTGCCGCGGCCCGGGACGGCCGTCCGTCCGGACCTGCGGTGCTGGTTCCGGCGGATCCGAGCTGGCCGGCCCAGGCGGAGCGGCTCACCGCCCGCATCCGTGCCGCGGCTCCGGACGCCATCGTGGCGGTGGACCACATCGGCTCCACAGCGGTGCCCGGACTGGATGCGAAGGACGTGCTGGACCTGCAGCTGAGGGTACGCGGCCTGGCGGAGGCGGACCGGATGGCGACGGCCCTGGCCGCGGCCGGCTTCCCGCGGTTCCCCGGCGTCTGGCAGGACACACCCACGGCCGCGGACCCGGACCCCGCGCACTGGCAGAAGCGGCTGCACGGCGCCTCGGACCCCGGCCGTGCGGCGAACATCCATGTCCGGGCCGACGGCTCGCCCGCCGCCCGCTATGCGCTGGCCTTCCGGGACTGGCTCCGGGCCGATCCGGACGCCCGGCGGGCCTACCAGGCCGAGAAGCGGCGGGTCGCGGCCCTGCACGCGTCCGACGGCGGGACGGCCGGCTACGCGGCGGGCAAGGAACCATGGTTTAGCGCCGTGGCCGAGCCGGGGCTGCAGGTGTGGCTTGGCACCGGCGGGTGGAAGGCGCCCTGGGAGAGCGGGACAGCGCCTTGACCTCGACAAGCTCGATCAGCGGCCCCCTTCGATCACCGGACGGCCGCCGGAGGCGGTAGCGTTAGCGTATGAGTCTTGCGCAGCAGATCAATCGCGTCGTCGCTCCCTTTGAAGTCATCAGCGACTTCCAGCCCGCCGGCGACCAGCCCGCCGCGATCAAGGAACTGGCGGAACGGATCAATAACGGCGAAAAGGACGTTGTGCTGCTCGGCGCCACCGGTACCGGAAAGTCGGCGACGACGGCCTGGCTGATTGAGCAGATCCAGCGGCCGACGCTGGTGATGGTGCAGAACAAGACCCTCGCGGCGCAGCTGGCCAACGAGTTCCGCGAATTGCTGCCGAATAACGCCGTCGAATATTTCGTCTCCTACTACGACTACTACCAGCCCGAAGCGTATGTGCCGCAGACGGACACCTTCATCGAAAAGGATTCGTCCGTCAACGAGGAGGTGGAACGGCTCCGGCATTCCGCCACCAACGCCCTGCTCACCCGGCGCGACGTGATCGTCGTCGCCAGCGTCTCGTGTATTTACGGACTCGGCACGCCGGAGGAATATGTGGCCGGCATGGTGACCCTGCGCCGCGGCGCCCAGCTTAACCGCGATGACCTGCTGCGGAAGTTTGTCAGCATGCAGTACGCGCGCAATGACATCGACTTCCACCGCGGCACCTTCCGGGTGCGCGGGGACACCGTGGAAATCATCCCGATGTACGAGGAACAGGCGCTGCGGATTGAGTTTTTCGGGGACGAGATTGAGAAGATCTACACCCTGCACCCGCTGACCGGGGAAGTGATCCGCGAGGAAACCGAGATGTACATTTTCCCGGCCTCGCACTACGTCGCCGGGCCGGAACGGATGAACCGTGCCATCCGGCAGATCGAGGATGAGTTGGCTGTCCGGCTCAAGGAGCTGGAGGGGCAGAACAAACAGCTGGAGGCGCAGCGGCTGCGGATGCGCACCACCTATGACCTGGAAATGATGCAGCAGATGGGGTTCTGCAATGGCATCGAGAACTATTCCCGGCACATCGACGGGCGTGGCTCCGGCACCGCTCCCCATTGCCTGATCGACTACTTCCCGGATGACTTCCTCCTGGTGATCGACGAGTCGCACGTGACGGTGCCGCAGATCGGCGCCATGTATGAAGGCGATATGTCCCGCAAGCGGACGCTGGTGGACCACGGCTTCAGGCTTCCCTCCGCGATGGACAACCGGCCGCTGAAGTGGGACGAGTTCCTGGAACGGATCGGGCAGACGGTCTACCTGTCCGCCACGCCCGGCAAATATGAGCTGGGCAAATCGGACGGCTTCGTGCAGCAGATCATCCGCCCCACCGGCCTGATCGATCCGGAGGTCATCGTGAAGCCGACCAAGGGCCAGATCGACGACCTGCTGGGGGAGATCCGCAGCCGGGTGGGAAAGAACGAGCGCGTCCTGGTGACCACCCTGACCAAGCGCATGGCGGAGGACCTCACGGACTATCTGCTCGGGCACGGCGTCAAGGTCCAGTACCTGCACTCGGACGTGGATACGCTGCGCCGCGTTGAACTGCTGCGCGAACTGCGGCTGGGCACCTTCGACGTGCTGGTGGGGATCAACCTGCTCCGGGAAGGCCTGGATCTGCCCGAGGTCTCGCTGGTCAGCATCCTCGACGCCGACAAGGAAGGCTTCCTGCGTTCGGCAACCTCGCTGATCCAGACGATCGGCCGCGCCGCCCGTAACGTCTCGGGCCAGGTGCACATGTACGCGGACCGGATCACCGATTCGATGGCGAAGGCGATCGATGAAACCAACCGCCGCCGCGTCATCCAGGTCGACTACAACACCGCCCACGGCATCGATCCGACGCCGCTGCGCAAGCGGATCGCGGATATCACGGATTCCCTGGCCCGCGAGGATGCCGACACCAAGGAACTGCTGGCGATGGCGTTGAACGGCCGCGGCAAGAACGGGGTTAAGGCGCCCGTTCCGGTCCGCAAGGGCGGCCTGGCTGCCGCCCCGGCAAAGGATCTGCTGGACCTGATCGCCCAGCTGACCGAGCAGATGCATGCTGCCGCCGGGGAGCTGCAGTTCGAGCTGGCGGCACGGCTGCGGGACGAGGTCGGGGACCTGAAAAAGGAGCTGCGCCAGATGCAGTCGGCGGGTCACGCCTGAGTCTGCGCTAGGATGGCAGTACGTAGGGGAGTATCCCAAGTGCTACGAACGTCAACACGTAAGGCGCCGATGCCTTGCCGGGCGTAGCGGTCGGTGCGGTGTTGTCCGGGTCCAGGTGACCGGGGCGGCAGGCCGGCGGAGAGACTTACTCCGCTTTGCCGTACCCTGCGAAAGGCTTCCAAATGCCTGAACTACCGGTCTGGTTTGAGGTCGGATCATTTGCCGTCCTGGCCGCCATCCTGCTGCTGGACCTGCTGCTGGTCCTGAAGCGCCCGCACGAGCCGTCCATGAGGGAGGCCGGCCTGTGGGTTGCGTTCTACGTAGCACTCGCGGTGGTCTTCGCCGCCGCGATGCTCCTGTTCACCGGACCCGAGTTCGGCGGCCAGTTCGTGGCCGGCTGGGTGACCGAATACAGCCTGAGCATCGACAACCTCTTCGTCTTCATCATCATCATGGCCCGCTTCGCGGTGCCGCGGAAATTCCAGCAGGGCGTGCTGATGGTGGGGATCATCATCGCGCTGCTGCTGCGCGGGATCTTCATCCTGCTCGGGGCGATCGTGATCGGGCAGTTCAGCTGGATCTTCTACATTTTCGGCGCCTTCCTGCTCTGGACCGCCTACAAACAGGCAACCGACAGTGGTGAGGATGAGGAGGCCGTCACGGAGAACGCGCTGATTGCGCGGCTGCGGAAGGTGCTGCCGATGTCGGAGAATTACGACGGCGCCAAGGTCCGGACCGTCGTCGACGGCAGGAAGCTGTTCACCCCCATGCTGATCGTGTTCCTGACCATCGGCGTGACGGACCTGCTGTTCGCCGTCGACTCGATTCCGGCCATCTTCGGCCTGACGCAGAGCGCATTCATCGTCTTTACGGCCAATATCTTCGCGCTGATGGGGCTGCGCCAGCTGTACTTCCTGCTGGGCGGACTGATGACGCGGCTGGTCTACCTCAAGCACGCGCTTTCCGTGATCCTGGGCTTCATCGGCCTGAAACTGATCTTCCATGCGCTGCGCGTCAATGAGGTTCCGTTCATCAACGGGGGCCGGCACATTGAGTGGGCACCGGAGATCCCGACGTTCGTGTCGCTGGCCGTCATCGTCGGCACCATCGTCGTCGCGGTCGTCGTCAGCCTGCTGAGCCCCGCGGCGCGCCAGGCGAAGATCGACGCCCGGCTCGCCGCCGACGCCCGGCTCGCCGCCGACGACGCCGAGTAGCCGGACCCAACTGCCCCGCCCTAACTGCACGAAAACGCGGGTTTTAGTGCAGTTACCGCGGGACAGTTGCGGCGGGTTAGCTGCCGGCGCGCACCATCCGCAGCAGGCGGGAGAAGATGGCCTCGCCGTCCTCGGTGATCCCGTCGTGGTGGTAGTCGCCGGTCTGCCAGGTCTGCAGACCCTGGACCGCGCCGGCGGTTTCCATCGACAGCGTGTGGTCGACGTAGATATCGTCCAGGTATACCGCGGCCGCGACCGGCACGGTGTTGCGGGCCAGCTGCTCCACGTCGTAGAGCCGCGGCCAGTCGGTCCGTGCGGCCAGCAGAGCGGCCGCCTCCCTCAGCGGGGCCAGGGCGGGATCCTGCTCGAAGTACCAGGGGTAGACCATCTCGCCGGTCAGCAACGGCTCGGCGGCGGAGGGCAGGAAGTCCGGGCGGTCCGCCAGCACGCGCCAGGCGGACCAGCCGGACGCCTGGCCCTGGCAGTAGATGGATTCGTGCAGGACCGCGTATAGCGGGTTGGCCGCCCGCGATACCTGTGCCGCCACCTGGACCAGGAACTCGTCCGAGAGTCGGACGCCGCCGGCAGCGGCTATAAACGCGTCCTCCAGCAGAAAATGCAGGGCGTCCACGCGGGTGTTTCCGCCCAGCAGATTGCCGACCATCTGGAAACGCTCCGGCGTCAGCCGCTCACCCGTGGGCAGCGTTTCCGGCACGGATTCGAGGTGCCGGATGATCGTGGCAACCTGGGCCCGGTCATCCGGGTAGCGGGCAAAGTATTCCGCATTGCGCGCGGCAACCCGGCCGAACGTGGCCTGGTAGACCCGGTCCGGATGGCCCGTCAGCGGCGCCAGGCCGCCCGTGATCAGCACCTCGCGCAGTCCCTCCGGCGCGAAGGAGAGGTACGTCAGGGCGCAGAATCCGCCGAAGCTCTGCCCGTAGACCGTCCAGGGCTTCCCAACCAACCGGCGGCGGATCAGTTCCGCATCCGCCACGATCGAATCGGCCCGGAAATGCGCCAGGTACTCCGCCTGTTCGACGGCGCTCCCCTGCAGCGGCAGGGTCTGGCGGGTCGCCGGCGTGGACAGCCCTGTGCCGCGCTGATCCAGCATCAGCACGCGGAAGGTCCGGCTGGCCTCCTTAAGCCAGCCGAACAGGGTCGCGGGCCGGTTGCCACGGCCGCCGGGACCGCCCTGCAGGTAGAGCAGCCACGGCATCGCGGCGATCTCCTCCGGCCCGTGCTCCGCGGAGACAATTTCGCGGGCGTAAACCTCGATCGACGGACCATCCGGATGGGCATGGTCCAGCGGGACGTCGAACCAGTGGTCCGTCAGCCGCATGTCGCGCGTACGGTAGCTGTGCGGCGTTTGGCTCCTGGATTCGGCGGAGCCCGTCTGCAAGCCGGGCATCAGCGGGTTGCCCCGCCGGTGCCGGATGCGGTGCCGGTTGCTCTGCCGGTGGCGGCGCCGGATGCGGCCGGCCCGCCGAACCCGGACAGCGCGTCGCCGGCCAGCCGGAACGTGGTCCATTCGTCCTGCGGCACGGCGGACAGGCTCTTGTAGAAGTTGATCGAGGGCTCGTTCCAGTTCAGCACGGCCCACTCCACCCGCGCGTAACCACGCTCGACGGCGGTCCGGGCCAGCACGCGCAGCAGTGCCTTACCGTAGCCGGCACCGCGGGCCTCGGGACGCACATACAGGTCCTCAAGGTAGATCCCGTGGACGCCCTCCCAGGTCGAGTAGTTCAGGAACCAGAGAGCAAATCCCTGCACCCCGTAGCTGTCCTCGGCGATATGGGCGAAGATGCGCGGTGACTCGCCGAAGAGCGACTCGTGGAGCATCTGCGGGGTGGTCTTGACCGCGTCCGGCTCTCCTTCGTAGATCGCCAGATCGTGGATCATGGTCAGGATTTCGGGGACATCAGCCGGCACAGCGGTTCGGATCACACTCATCATCCGAGAATACCGGGATCTCAGAGCCGGCCGAAGTCCAGCACCCGGACGACGGCGGTCCCGGCCGCGTCGGAGGCCGCCAGATCCACCTCGGCGCGGATGCTCCAGTCGTGGTTGCCGGCCGGGTCGTCCAGGATCTGGCGGACATTCCACAGCCCGTCGGCGGCGGTGATGACCAGCAGGTCCGGCCCGCGGGCGGACGGCCCGTCGTTGAGGTACTCGTGTTCGTCCCAGTAGCCGTCCAGCGCACCGGCCCAGCGGTCCGTGTCCCAGCCGGATTCGCCGTCGAGCTCGCCCAGGGCATCGATGTCGTCGTCGGCGGCCAGCTCAACCCGGCGGAACATCTCGTTGCGGACCATCACCCGGAAGGCCCGCTCGTTGGAGGTCAGGCTCGGCGGCGGCGGCGGGGGAGCATCGTGCGGGCGCGGCGCGGCCCCGGAGGTCATTTCCTCCCATTCGTCCAGCAGCGATGAGTCCACCTGCCGGACCAGCTCGCCCAGCCAGGCGATGATGTCCTCCAGATCCTCACGGAGGGCATCCTGCGGGACCGTCTGGCGCAGCGCCTTGTACGCGTCCGCCAGGTAGCGCAGCACAATGCCCTCGGAGCGGGCCAGCGAGTAGAACTGCACGAACTCGCCGAAGTTCATGGCCCGCTCGTACATGTCCCGCACGATCGATTTGGGCGAGAGCTCAAAATCGCCAACCCAGGGCGCGGCCTTGCGGTACACCTCGAACGCCTGCATCAGGATCTCCGCCAGCGGCTGCGGATAGCTGACCTCATCCAGCAGGGCCATCCGCTGCTCGTACTCCAGCCCGTCCGCCTTCATCGAGGCCACGGCCTCCGTGCGGGCCCGCTTGAGCTGCGCGGAAAGGATCTGCCGAGGCTTCTCCAGCGTGGACTCCATCACCGAGACCGCGTCCAGGGCGTAGCCGGGGGACTCCGGGTCCAGCAGCTCCAGCGCGGCCAGCGCAAACGGGGAGAGCGGCTGGTTGAGCGCAAAATTGAGCTGCAGGTGCACGGTCAACCGGACCGTGCGCCCGTCCGTCCCCTGTTCCTCGGGCGGGATCCGCTCCAGGATGCCGGCGCCCAGCAGCTCGCGGTAGATGCCAAGCGCCTTGCGCATCAGCCGCAGCTGGGCGGCGCGCGGTTCGCGGTTGCTGGTCAGCAGCCGGCGGGCGGCCTGGAAGGGATCGCCGGGCCGCTCCAGCAGGTTCAGCAGCATTGCGTGCGTGATGGTGAAGCTGGAGGTCAGCGGCTCCGGCACGGATTCCACCAGCCGGGTGTACGTCGGTTCCCCCCAGCTGACAAAACCTTCCGGCGGCCTCTTTTTGACCACCTGGCGCAGCTTTTTCGCGTCGTCGCCAAACTTGGCGTGCGCCTTAGCCATCGCCTTGGCGTTCTCGACCACATGCTCCGGGGCCTGCACGACGACGGTCCCGGCGGTGTCGTAGCCGGCACGGCCGGCACGGCCGGCAATCTGGTGGAACTCCCGGACCTGGAGCACCCGGGTGCGGACGCCGTCGTACTTGCTCAGCGCAGTGAGCAGCACGGTGCGGATAGGCACATTGATGCCCACGCCCAGGGTGTCCGTTCCGCAGATCACCTTCAGCAGCCCGGCCTGGGCCAGCTGTTCCACCAGCCGCCGGTATTTGGGCAGCATTCCGGCGTGGTGCACGCCGATCCCGTGCCGGACCAGCCGGTTCAGGGTCTTGCCGAAGCCGGCGGCGAAGCGGAAGCCGGCAATCAGCTCGCCGATTTTGTCCTTTTCGTCACGGCTGCAGACGTTGACGCTCATCAGGTTCTGCGCCCGGTCAATCGCCTCGGCCTGGCTGAAGTGCACCACGTAGACCGGCACCTGCTTGGTGGCCAGCAGCTCCTCGAGAGATTCGTGTACCGGGGTCTGGACGTAGTAGTAGTGCAGCGGGATAGGACGCTCCGCGGTGGCCACCGTCGTCGTCGTCCGTCCCGTGAGTTCGGTGAGTTCACGCTCGAAACTGCTGACGTCGCCCAGGGTGGCGGACATCAGCAGGAACTGCGCCTGCGGCAGCTCCAGCAGCGGCACCTGCCAGGCCCAGCCGCGCTGCGGGTCCGCGTAGAAGTGGAACTCGTCCATGACGACCGGGCCCAGCACCGCGGCGCTGCCCTCCCGGAGCGCAATGTTGGCCAGGATTTCCGCCGTGCAGCAGATGATCGGCGCGTCCTGGTTGACCGAAGAATCCCCGGTGATCATGCCGACATTCTGCGCGCCGAAAATGTCACAGAGCGCAAAGAATTTTTCCGAGACCAGGGCCTTGATGGGGGCCGTGTAGTAGCTGCGCTGGCCCCCCGCCATGGCATGGAAGTGCGCGGCGACGGCCACCAGGGACTTCCCGGAGCCGGTGGGGGTGGCCAGGATGACGTTATTGCCGGACACCAGCTCCATGACCGCCTCGTCCTGGGCCGCGTACAGGCTCAGGCCGCGGCCCTCCGCCCAGTCCAGGAAGGCGGTGTAGATGGCATCCGGATCCTGGGGGCCCGGGGGGAGCGTGGTCAGCTGGTCGGCTAGATTCATGATGCTTCCAGCTTATGGGCTATCGGCGGGACTGCGGGCACTGGTCGCTGGCGGCCTGCGGGGGCGACGACGGCGCCTGGCTTCCCGGGTCCCGCGCCTCCGGCCCGCGGGGATGTGGCAGGATGTGGCCATGGAATGGGATCCGGTCAAATACGTTGAATTTCGGGACTATCGGAACAGGCCGTTCTTCGACCTGACCGGCCGTGTCCGGATGGCGTCGCCGCGACGCGTCGTGGACCTGGGCTGCGGACCCGGAAATCTCACCGCGGCCCTGGCCCGGCGCTGGCCGGATGCCCAGGTCCTGGGGCTGGATTCGTCCGCGCCGATGATCGAGCAGGCGCTGGCCCTGCCGGCCGTCCCGGACAACCTGTCCTTTGCCCTGGCGGATATCGCAGAGTGGTCTCCACAGGATGGGACGGATGTGGTGGTGTCCAATGCGGCTCTGCAGTGGGTGCCCGGGCACCAGGAGTTGATGGCCTCCTGGCTGCGTACCCTGGAACCGGGAGCCTGGCTGGCCGTCCAGGTGCCGGGGAATTTCAGCTCACCCTCGCACGCCCTGATGCGGCAGCTGGCCGAGTCCGATCGCTGGCGGGGCCGGTTGTCCGGCGTGCTCCGGCACGACGACGCCGTCGCCGAGCCGACCGACTACCTGCGGCTGCTGCTCGACGCCGGCTGCGAGGCGGACGCCTGGGAAACGACCTACCTGCAGCTGCTGCAGGGCGAGCATCCGGTGCTCGACTGGGTCCGCGGCACCGGGCTGAGGCCCGTCCTGGCGGCCCTTGACCCGGCCGCTGCCGGGGACTTTGAAGCCGAGTATGCCGCCCGGCTGGCGGAGGCGTATCCGCCGGACGGATACGGCACGGTCTTCCCGTTCCGGCGCATCTTCTGCGTGGGGCAGAGAAAATGAGCGCCGCCGAGCTGCTGCCGTTTCCGCAGGACTGGCAGCGTGCGCTGGTCATCATGGCCCACCCGGACGATCCGGAATACGGCGCGGCAGCCGCGGTGGCGCAGTGGACCGCCGCCGGCAAGGACGTCAGCTACCTGCTGGCCACCCGCGGGGAGGCCGGGATCGCCGGGCTGGCGCCGTCCGAGGCCGGACCGCTGCGGGCCCGGGAACAGGGCCGTGCCTGCGCCCACGTCGGCGTCAGCAACCTTGACTTCCTGGATCTGCCGGACGGCCGGCTGGAGGAGGGAGTGGGGCTTCGCCGGATGCTGGCGCGGGAGATCCGCCGCCGGGCCCCGGAACTGGTCATCACGCTGAACCACCGCGACACCTGGGGGTCCGGGGCCTGGAACAGCGCCGACCATCGGGCGCTGGGGCGATCCGTGCTTGACGCCGTGGGCGATGCCGGCAACGAGTGGATTTTCCCCGAGCTCAGGGAGCAGGGGCTCCGGCTGCACAAGGTGCGCTGGGTGGCCGTTGCCTCCGCGCAGCCCAGCCATGTGCAGGCGGTGGACGAGTCGAGCGTTCAGGCGGCGGTGGCCTCCCTGGCCGAGCACGCCCGCTACCTCCAGGCGCTCAGCGACGAGCCGGTGCTGGAGCAGGCCCGCAAGCAGGTCGGTTGGGTGACCGGACCGGAGCGGCTGGTCCGGTTCGAACTCTTCGGCGGCTAGCTGCGCGGATCTGCGCGGATCTGCGCGGATCCGGCGGACCGCGGGACGCTCACCAGCCGCGGGCGCGCCACCCGTCCAGCTGCGGCCGCTCGGCGCCCAGTGTGGTGCCCTCGCCATGGCCGGGATGCACCAGGGTGTCATCCGGCAGCACATCGAAGACCCGGGCCTGCACGTCGGCCATCAGCTGGTTGAAGCGCACCGGGTCCTTCTGGGTATTGCCGACGCCGCCCGGGAACAGCGAGTCGCCGGTGAAAAGGTGCGCCGGGCCGTGCGGATCCCGGTACAGCAGCGCAACCGAACCGGGGGTGTGTCCGCGCAGCGAAATGGCTTCAAGGCCGAACCCGTCAAAGTTGCCCACATCGCCGTGCTCCAGCGGGACATCGGTGGCAACCTCGATGTCCGGGATATCGGCCCGTCCCGCCGCGGTGCGGACCCCGGTCCGTGCCTTGACGTCCGCCAGCGCCCGGACGTGGTCCCAATGCGAGTGGGTGGTGATGACCAGTTCCAGCTTCGGCACCGCACCGCCGTCAACATCCGCGGCGGCGGAGGAGAGCAGATCCGCGATGGCAACGTAGTCGTCCGCGGCGTCGATCAGGACCTGGGCGCCGGTCCTGCGGGCGGTGATGAGGTAGACGTTGTTGTCCATCGAGCCGACGGAAAGGCCCCGGATGGTGACCTCGGGAAGCGTCCACTGCTGAGCTGTCATGCGGCCAGTCTACGGCCCGGGCGGATCGTTGGGCCAAGCAACTATCGGGACTATAGTTGACTTGGTCAAACAAATCTGTGGAGGCATGATGTCCGTCAAGGACCAGACGCTCGTTGAACTGGTGAACGAAGTATTCAGGCTCTTCCGCTCGCTGAAATCCATGTCGATCCATCAGACGCCAGCCGATCAGCCAGGTCTGGCGCACGTGGGCATCCTGGGACTGCTGTCCCGGCTGGGGGAGTGCCGTGCCACCGAGGTGGCGGCGCAGCTGGGGGTTGGGCCCTCGGCTCTGAGCCGGCAGTTGGCGGACCTTGATTCCCAGGGCCTGGTCGAACGCCGGCCGGACCCGCAGGACGGCCGGGCAACGCTGCTGCACGTTTCCGACGCGGGGGCGGCGCAGCTTTCGGCCATCACCCTGCGCCGCGCGGCCCGGATGCGGGAACACCTTCAGGGCTGGACCGAGGAGGAGGCGCAACAGACCCTGGCCGCGGTCGAACGGCTGGCCGGCGCGTTCCGCGAACCGCTTGCCGACGGCCCGACGGATTGCCTGCGGCAGGCCGAGGATGCCGGACGCCAAAAAGTTTCGCCCTCAGGATAAAGCCGCTGACAAGGTGGAACGCGGGGCGGTAGCTTTACACTGATCGGCTGCTTCATCCCACGAATTGCCCAACCACTAGGTCCGCTGGAGGACACGTGCTGTTTCGTTTGATCGGGCGCAATCTGGCTCCCTTCAAGCTTCCGCTGACGCTCATCATCGTCCTGCAGCTGCTGTCCACCGTGGCAACCCTCTACCTGCCGACGCTGAATGCGGACGTCATCGACGACGGGGTGGTCAAGGGCAACACGGATGTCATCCTGGGCCTGGGCGGCTGGATGCTCGGGATCACCGCCGGCCAGATTATCTGCGCGGTCGCGGCCACCTACCTGAGCGCGCAACTGGCGATGAAGGTCGGCCGGCAGGTCCGCCGCGATCTCTTCACGAAGGTGGAGTCCTTCTCCGCCCAGGAAGTCGGGACGTTCGGCGCTCCGTCACTGATCACCCGCACCACCAATGATGTCCAGCAGGTCCAGATGCTGACCCTTATGAGCTTCACGATGATGGTGACGGCTCCGATCATGTGCGTGGGCGGAATCATCCTTGCGCTGAACCAGGACGTGCCGCTCTCCAGCCTGCTGCTGGTGATCCTGCCGCTGCTGGTGGTGGCCATCGGCCTGATCGTGCGCAAGCTGGTGCCGCTGTTCCGGCTGGGCCAGAAGCAGCTGGACCGGATCAACGGCGTGCTGCGCGAGCAGATCATGGGCATCAGCGTGATCAGGGCTTTTGTCCGCCGCGACCATGAAGCGGACCGTTTTGCCGCGGCGAACGCTGAACTGACCAACACGCAGCTGCGGGCCGGGCGGCTCCTGTCACTGATGTTCCCGAGCATTTTCGTGGTGGTGAACCTGGCCTCCGTCGGAGTCCTCTGGTTCGGCGGGCAGCGGATCAACAGCGGGGACATGCAGATCGGGGCGCTGACCGCCTTCCTGAGCTACATCATGCAGATCCTGATGTCCGTGATGATGGCGATGTTCATGTTCATGATGATCCCCCGCGCAGCCGTCAGCGCGGAGCGCATCCAGGCGGTGCTGGACACGGAACCTTCCGTCGCGGATGCCGCGGGCGCGCTGAGCGTGCCGCGGCTGGGCGGCCGGCTGGAATTCGGCGACGTGGAGTTCACCTACCCGGGCGCTGAGGCGCCGGTGGTGTCCGGGCTCAGTTTTACGGCCGCGCCGGGAACGACGACGGCGATCATCGGTTCCACGGGCAGCGGCAAGTCGACGCTGCTGAACCTTATCCCGCGGCTGCTCGACCGGTCCGCGGGCTCGATCGCGGTGGACGGCCACGACAGCCACGCCCTGACCCTGCAGTCGCTGCGCTCCTCGATCGGCCTGG
This sequence comes from Actinomycetota bacterium, assembly GCA_030946705.1. Taxonomy (GTDB): domain Bacteria; phylum Actinomycetota; class Actinomycetes; order Actinomycetales; family Micrococcaceae; genus Arthrobacter_M. The sequence continues at coordinate 18,087 of JALYYI010000006.1, forward strand.
TCCCGCAGAAGGCCTACCTGTTCTCCGGAACCGTGGCGAGCAATCTGCGCTTCGGCAAACCCGACGCCACCGACGACGAGCTCTGGCGCGCGCTGGAGATCGCCCAGGCCGCCGACTTCGTGCGCGACATGCCGGCGGGTCTGGATGCCCCGATCGAGCAGGGCGGGTCCAACGTTTCCGGCGGCCAGCGGCAGCGGCTCTGCATTGCCCGCGCCGTGGTCAGCAACCCGTCCATCTACCTCTTTGACGACAGCTTCTCCGCCCTCGACTTCGCCACGGACGCCAAACTGCGGGCCGCCCTGAAACCGGTGACCACCGAGGCGACGGTGCTGGTGGTGGCCCAGCGGGTGAACACCATCATGGGCGCGGACAACATCCTGGTCCTCGATGAGGGCCGGGTGGTGGGCCAGGGCCGGCACCACGATCTTATGGAGAGCTGCGAAACGTACCGGGAAATCGTGACATCGCAGCTGACCGAATCTGACCAGGAGCACGCAGCATGAGCATGATGGGACGCGGCGGCGGTCCGCCGCAGAAGCCCCGGGCATTCGGACCGAGCGTGAAGCGGATCCTGGGCCTGATGGCGCCGGACCGGATCCGGATGATCTGGGTGGTCGTGCTGGCCGCGGTATCCGTGGGGCTGGGCGTGCTGGCACCCAAGATCCTGGGCCATGCTACGGACATCATTTTCCAAGGCGTGATCGGCCGGATGCTCCCGGCCGGTGTCACCAAGGCCCAGGCGGTGGCCGGGCTGCGGGTAAGGGGACAGGGACAGATCGCGGACATGCTCAACGGCATGGACGTGGTCCCGGGACAGGGGCTCGACGTGGCGGCCCTGGGCTGGACCATGATGGCCGTGCTGGCACTGTACTGCACGGCGTTCTTCTTCAACTGGAGCCAGGGCTACATCACCACGGGGATTGTCCAGCGCGCCATGTACGGGCTCCGCCAGGGCATTGAAACGAAGCTCGACCGGCTGCCGATGTCCCATTTCCAGGAGCAGGCCCGCGGCGATGTGCTGAGCAAGGTCACCAATGACATCGACAACTTCTCCCAGACGCTGAACCAGACGCTGACCCAGCTCCTGGTTTCGGTGCTGACGGTGATCGGTGTGATCGCGATGATGTTCTCGATCTCGCCGATGCTGGCGCTCATTGCGCTGTGCAGCGTTCCGCTGATGGCCCTCATTACGGTGCTGATCGCCAAACGGTCCAAGGTGCAGTTCATGGCCCAGTGGAAGACCACCGGTGAACTGAACGGGCACATCGAAGAGATGTTCACCGGTCATGAGATCGTGAAGGCGTTCGGCCAGCAACAGGCGGCCATCGACAAGTTCGCCGTCTCGAATGAGAGCCTGTTCCGCTCCAGTTCCAAGGCCCAGTTCATCTCCGGCATCATCATGCCGTCGATGAACTTCGTCTCCAACCTCAACTACGTTGCGGTCGCCGTCGTCGGCGGGATCCAGGTGGCCTCGGGCACGCTGTCGATCGGCAACGTCCAGGCGTTCATCCAGTACTCCCGCCAGTTCAGCCAGCCGATGGCCCAGATCGGCGGCATGATCAACCTGCTGCAGTCAGGAGTGGCCTCCGCCGAGCGTGTCTTCGACCTGCTGGACGCCCAGGAGCAGGCGCCGGACCATATGCCTGCCGCGACGCTGGGCGCCACCAAGGGCCGCGTCGTGTTCGAGCAGGTGAATTTCAGCTACAACCCGGATGAGCCGCTGATCACGGACCTCTCGCTGACGGCGGAGCCCGGCCAGACGGTGGCCATCGTCGGTCCCACCGGCGCCGGCAAGACCACGCTGGTGAACCTGCTGATGCGCTTCTATGAGATCGGCTCCGGCCGGATCACCATCGACGGCGTCAACACCGCGGAGCTGACCCGCGATGACCTGCGCCGGCGTTTCGGCATGGTCCTCCAGGACGCGTGGCTCTTCGGCGGCACCATCCGGGACAACCTGGCCTACGGCCGGCTGGACGCGACCGAGGCGGAGATCATCGAGGCGGCCGAGGCGACCTACGTTGACCACTTCGTCCGCTCGCTTCCCGACGGCTACGACACGGTGCTCAGCGACGACGGCAGCAGCCTCAGTCAGGGCCAGCGTCAGCTGATGACGATCGCCCGGGCGTGGCTGGCGAACCCCGGGATCCTGATCCTGGACGAGGCGACCAGCTCGGTGGACACCCGCACCGAGGTCCTGATCCGGCAGGCGATGAGCCGGCTGCGCGAATCCCGGACCAGCTTTGTGATTGCCCACCGGCTCTCCACCATCCGTGACGCGGACCTGATCCTGGTGATGGACCGTGGCCGGATCATCGAACAGGGCCGGCATGAGGAACTGCTGGAGGCGGGCGGTTTCTACCACGATCTGTACATGTCCCAGTTTGGGGATCCGCTGGTTGAAGAAGCGGAGCCGGCGCGGTGACCTCCAGCGGCGTCCTCCGCGCGGGCTGGCGGCTGAATCCGGCCTCCACCGTGCCGCCGTTTGAACAGGTCCGGCTGCGGATCGTGGACCTGGTCGCCGCCGGCAAGCTGCCCGTCGGTGCCAAGCTTCCGCCGGTCCGCACCCTGGCGGCCGAGATTGGTGTAGCCGCCAACACGGTGGCCCGGGCGTACCGGGAGCTGGAACTGGGCGGTGTTGTCGCCACGCACGGCAGGGCGGGCACGGTCATCGCTGCGGCCGGAGACCAGCTGCTGGCCGAGGCCGCGGCCGCGGCCGCCGACTATGCCGCCGTCGTGCACCGGCAGGGAATCCCGCTGGCGAAGGCGCTGGCGCTGGTGCGCGCCGCCGTCGAACGCACCCAAGGATCCTAAGGGCTGAAGCAACGGTCCGTGGGCCTGCGGCGCTCCGCTGCGGGCGAAAATGCGGACCGCGGGTCGAAATTCGAAGAAGTTTTCGATTACGATAGGGTACGTGCCTAAAGCTGCTTCAACGTCCCTGACGAGGGAATCGATGTCCGACAAATCACCGTCGCAGGATCTGCGGCCCCCGGAAATCCCTGCATCCTCCATCAGCCTCGGCTCCGATGAGCCCCGGATCCGGCAGGACATGTCCCGCCTGGTCGTGAAGGGCGCACGGGAACATAACCTGCGCAACGTCGATCTGGACCTGCCCCGGGACGCCATGATCGTCTTCACCGGGCTGTCCGGTTCCGGCAAATCCTCGCTGGCCTTCGACACCATCTTCGCCGAGGGGCAGCGCCGCTACGTGGAATCGCTCTCCGCCTACGCGCGCCAGTTCCTGGGCCAGGTGGACAAGCCGGACGTGGACTTCATCGAGGGGCTTTCGCCGGCCGTTTCAATCGACCAGAAATCCACCAGCAAGAACCCGCGGTCCACGGTGGGTACCATCACCGAAATCTACGATTACATGCGCCTGCTCTGGGCCCGCGTGGGGCGTCCGCACTGCCCCGTCTGCGGTGAGCCGGTGGCGCGCCAGACCCCGCAGCAGATCGTCGACCAGCTGCTGGACATGCCGGAGGGGACGCGCTTCCAGGTGCTGGCCCCGGTGGTCCGCGGGCGCAAGGGCGAGTTCGTTGAGCTGTTCAAGGAGCTCACCGCCAAGGGCTACTCGCGGGCCAAGGTCGACGGCACACTGGTCCAGCTCTCCGAGCCGCCCAAGCTGGGCAAGCAGTACAAGCACACCATCGAGGTGGTGGTGGACCGGCTGGTCGTCAAGGACGGCATCCAGCAGCGGCTGACCGACTCGGTCGAGACGGCCCTTGGCCTGTCCGAGGGCAGGATCCTGGCCGAGCTGGTGGACCTGGACGAGGACGAGGCGGGGCACATCCGCTCCTTTTCCGAAAACCTGGCCTGCCCGAATGAGCACCCGCTGGCCATCGATGAAATCGAACCGCGCTCCTTCTCCTTCAACAACCCCTTCGGCGCCTGCCCGGCCTGCAGCGGGATCGGCACCAAGCTGGAGGTCGATGAGGAATTGGTGATACCGAACCCGCAGCTGTCGCTGTCGGAGGGCGCCATCGCACCGTGGTCGATGGGGACGGCGACCACGGAATACTGGAACCGGCTGCTCGAGGGCCTGTCCCACGAGATGGACTTCTCCATGACCGATCCGTGGCGGAAGCTGCCCGAGAGCGTGCGGCAGTCGGTGCTGTACGGCAAGGACCACAAGGTGGTGGTCCAGTACCGCAACCGATTTGGCCGGGAGCGGAAGTACAGCACCGGCTTCGAGGGCGCCATCCAGTACATCCAGCGCAAGCATCTGGAAACGGAATCCGACTCGGCGCGGGACCGCTACGAGGAATACATGCGCCAGATCCCGTGCCCGGTGTGCCGCGGCGCGCGGCTGAACCCGGCCTCGCTGTCCGTACTGATCAACGGCAAGTCCATTGCCGAGGTGGCCGCGATGCCGATGCGCGACTGTGCCGATTTCCTCTCCACGTTGGTGCTGACCGGGCGCGAGGCGCAGATTGCCAGCCAGGTCCTCAAGGAGATCCAGGCCCGGCTGAAGTTCCTGCTCGACGTCGGCCTGGAGTACCTCAACCTGGAGCGGGCCTCCGCAACCCTTTCCGGCGGGGAGGCCCAGCGCATCCGGCTGGCCACCCAGATCGGGTCCGGGCTGGTGGGCGTGCTCTACGTGCTGGACGAGCCCTCGATCGGCCTGCACCAGCGGGACAACCGGCGGCTGATCGGGACGCTGACCCGGCTGCGGGACCTGGGCAACACCCTGATTGTGGTGGAGCATGACGAGGACACCATCCAGGAGGCGGACTGGATTGTCGACATTGGACCCGGCGCCGGCGAGCACGGCGGCGAGGTGGTGCATTCGGGGTCCTACCTGGAGTTGCTGGAGAACCCCCGCTCGCTGACCGGTGACTACCTGGCGGGCCGGAAGAAGATCGCCATCCCGGTCAAGCGCCGCAAGTACGACAAGAAGCGCGAGCTCAAGGTGGTCGGTGCCCGGGAGAACAACCTCCGCAACGTGGACGCCACGTTCCCGCTTGGCCTGTTCACCGCGGTCACCGGTGTCAGCGGCTCCGGCAAGTCGACGCTGGTCAACGATATCCTCTACAAGGTGCTGGCCAACAAGCTCAACGGCGCCCGCCAGGTGGCCGGACGACACCTTCGGGTGGACGGCCTGGAGCACCTGGACAAGGTGGTGCACGTGGACCAGAGCCCGATCGGGCGCACCCCGCGGTCCAATCCGGCCACCTACACCGGCGTCTTCGACAACATCCGCAAACTCTTTGCGGAGACCACCGAGGCCAAGGTCCGCGGCTACCTGCCGGGCCGCTTCTCCTTCAATGTCAAGGGCGGCCGCTGCGAGGCCTGCTCCGGCGACGGCACGCTGAAGATCGAAATGAACTTCCTGCCGGACGTCTACGTGCCCTGCGAGGTCTGCCACGGCGCGCGCTACAACCGGGAGACGCTGGAGGTCCACTACAAGGGCAAGACCATCGCCGATGTGCTGAACATGCCGATCGAGGAGGGCGCGGAATTCTTTGCGGCCTTCACCCCGATCGCCCGGCATCTGCAGACGCTGGTGGACGTGGGACTGGGCTACGTCCGGCTGGGACAGGCCTCCACAACGCTCTCCGGCGGCGAGGCGCAGCGGGTCAAGCTCGCGGCGGAACTGCAGAAGCGCTCCAACGGCCGCAGCGTCTACGTCCTGGACGAGCCGACGACGGGCCTGCACTTCGAGGACATCCGCAAGCTGCTGCTGGTGCTCCAGGGTCTGGTGGACAAGGGCAACACCGTGATCGTGATCGAGCACAACCTGGATGTGATCAAGTGCGCGGACTGGCTGGTGGATCTGGGGCCCGACGGCGGTTCCGGCGGCGGCGAGATTATTGCCAGCGGCACGCCGGAAAAGGTCTCCGCCTCCACCGCCAGCTACACGGCCACCTTCCTGCGTGAGGTGCTCACGGCCGGCTGATGTCCCGGACGCAGATATTCCACCGCGAGCATATCTGCACCGGCGCCCTCCGGACCTCCGGTTCGGGGCATGGTGCTGATCGTGAGAAACTGGGCCGGTGACTATTTCTGCGCCCACCGTTCTTTTTGATCTGGACGGCACCCTCGTGGACCCCGCCGGCGGTATCAGTTCCGGCATTGCGTATGCCCTGCGGGTAATGGATATTCCCGTCCCGACGGCGGGCGTGCTGGCCGCCATGATCGGCCCCAAGCTCTCCGACGCGCTGCTGGAGCACACCACCGCCGCCCCGGACCAGCTGCCGGAGCTGATCCGGCATTACCGCAGCTGGTACGCGGAGCGCGGCATCGCCATGGGCCGGGTCTACCCCGGCGTCCGGACGCTGCTGGGAGAACTGCGGGAGAACGGTTTCGCGCTGGGCGTGGCGACCCAGAAGCCTGAAGGCATTGCCAACACCGTGCTGGCCGCGCACGGCCTTGCCTCGAGCTTCGACTTCATCGCCGGCTCCTCCGACGACGAGACGCTGATGCCCGGCGACCCCGGCTACCGCAGCGGCAAGACCGAAATCATAGCCGCCGCGCTGGCGGGGCTGGGC
>JALYYI010000032.1 GCA_030946705.1 Actinomycetota bacterium
GCCTTGGCGCCGTCGTCGTTCCCCGCCACGAAAACGTCGTGATCACCACCCGCCACGAGCTGCGGGTTGACCATCACCTCGTTGGACATCGTGTTCAGGGTTTTGACCACCTTCGCCGCCGGGAAGACCCGCTGGATGGTCTCGGCCAGGCTGTCCGTGTTGAGGACCGAGAGCGACGGCGGGAAGCCAGCGGAGAAATCCAGCGGGTTGGCCACATCGATGACCACTTTGCCCGCCAGATTTGACGTCCCGGCGGCCTCCAGTGCCTGCAGCGAAACGGCGCCGGCGGTGGCATTGATAACCACCTCCGCCGCCGCGGCCGCACCGGCGAAGCTGTCCGCCCGGGCCGATCCGCCGGCCGAGGCTGCCCATTCCGTCGCCTTTGGATTGCCGGCATCACGGGACCCCATGGTCACCTGGTGTCCCAACTGGGCAAATTTCCCGGCCAGGGCGTGGCCCACCTGCCCGGTCCCCAAAACTGCGATTTTCATGACGGCCCCTTCTCCGGAATATTGGCCGGTCCCACCGGTGCTTGCCCGGTGGCTACCGTTAGGACCACTACAGCCACCGCCGGCGCCGCTGTCAATGGGGCGGCTGTCAAAGAGGCCGGCCGGCCGGTTCGCCGCGCGGTCACATTGCGGGCGGCCGGGGATCACGGCCCAGACCGAAGTTACGTAGACTGAATCCATGACTGAACCCAGCGACAGCCACGCGGACGTGCCGGATTTTGACCCGGCGGCAAGCTCACTGGCAGGCCAGATTGCCCCCGACGTCATGGCCGAACTGCTCTCCGTCCGATCCAGCATCGATAACATCGACGCCGCGCTCGTCTACCTGCTCGCGGAGCGGTTCAAGGCGACCCAGCGGGTGGGCCTCCTGAAGGCCAAACACCGGCTGCCCGCGGCCGATCCCGGCCGGGAGGTCGCCCAGATCGGCCGGCTGAGGGCGCTGGCCGTGTCCGCGCACCTGGACCCGGCCTTTGCCGAAAAATTCCTGAATTTCATCATCAGCGAGGTCATCCACCACCACCAGGCGATCTCCGAAAACCTTCCCGCTGAGCCCGCCACCAGCCACCCGGCCGCCGGGTGAGCAGCCACGAATCCGAGGCCCGGTCAGGAAACCGGTCAGGAAACCGGCCAGGAAACCGGCCAGGAAACCCGCCAGGAAACCGGCAGCACCAAGCGTCGGGTGCAACCCAAAACCCGCGCGCCGAACCGACCGAGGTCACGGCCACGGCCCTGGGCAGCTGGCCGGGCACGGACGCCGTCGAGGCCGCCCGGATCACCCGGGGGGAGCTGGGCGATCCGCACCTGCCGTACCTGGTTGAGCTGCCGGACCGCGGCGTCGGCTCGGACCCCGTCGGGCGGACCGCGGCGGTGCTGCTCGAAATGCCCGTGGACGTGCAGACCTTCGGCTGGCGCCTGGTGGACCGGCCCGGCGCCGACCACCGGCGTGCCGCCTCCACGCTGGCCGCGGACATCAACATCCTGGCGGACGTCATCGGCGCCGAGGAGCAGCCCGGGCACGATCTGAAGGTCCAGCTCTGCGGTCCCTGGACCATGGCGGCCTCGCTCTACCTGCACTACGGGGAACGGGCCCTGCTCGACGCCGGGGCGCGCCGCGACATCGCCGAATCCCTCGCGGCCGGCCTCGGCGAGCACCTGGCCAGGATCGCCGCCGCCGCACCCGGCGCCCGCATAACGTTGCAGCTGGACGAGCCGGAGATCGGCCGCGTGCTCACCGGCAGCATTCCCACCGCCAGCGGCTACCGCACCCTGCGCGCCATCCCCAGCCAGGAAGTCACGCAGGGCTGGGAACTGGTCATCGCGGCGGCGCGGGACGCCGGAGCCGCCGACGTCGTGCTGGCCCTTCCCGGGACGGAACCGCCGGTGGGCCTGGTCTTCGCGGCCGGGGCCGACGGCGTGGCGCTGCCTTTGGGGGGCCTGGTCCCCGCCGACTGGGAGCAGCTGGCCGGAGCGGTCGAGGCGGGGCGCCGGATTTGGGCCGGGGTGCTTCCGACGGCGAACCCGGCCGGGGAGCTCCCGCAGGTAACACGTCTGCTGGAGACCGTGCTGCGGCCCTGGCGCGGCCTCGGGCTTCCGGCGCGCCAGCTGGCCGCGCTGCGGCTGACGCCGGCTAGCGGCCTGGCCGGGTACACCCCGTCGTCCGCCCGCGCGGTCCTCAACCGGCTGACCGACACCGCCCGCGCCCTCAACGACGTCATGGCCGAATAGCTAAACCCCTACACGCGCACTTCCCAGCGTGTTGGCTGGGCATGGGCCGGCAGCGAACCCAGGACCCCGTGCGCGGCGGCCTCGTGCGCGGGGTAGCGCACCAGCTGGTAATCGAAGCTGCCGGCATAGACCAGCACCACCCCCAGTTGCGGCTGGATTACCTTGACCTGGACGCGGTGCTTACCGGAATCCGCATCCCACCACTGCTGCGCATACGCCCTGGCGTCCAGCCGGGAGGGCAGCGGGAGGCGGAACTTTCCGGCCAGCAGCCGCGAGTCCCGGGAGACGCCGCGAAGCATGCCGTCCGGCGTCACGCTCACCGCCAGATCCGTTATCAGCCGCCGGTACGTGCCGACGTAGTCCACCAGCGTGCTCCGGCCGGCCGTCATGTGCAGGCTCGTGGTGTCCTGGAAAAGCCGGGTCACCCGTGGGAACAGGATTTCGCGCCGGGCTGTGAGGCTGGAGCGGCCGAACGGATCGAGGTGCGCGTGGTTTTCTATCCGGAACGGAATTCCTGCGCCGTATTCCGGGAAGAATGCCTCCTCGCCGGTGCTCAGTTTCAACAGCGGCCTCAGCCACGGCTGCGGGCATCCTGCCACCTCGAAGACTCCGGTACCGACGCCGTATCGGCCGGAGCCGGGCTCCAGCGAGAAGTAGTCCTGGACTTCCGGCTGCAGGCGTTGGAAATCCCGGCCCAGAACCTGTTCATAGATGCCGCTCATCTCCCCACCCTACGTCCCAGGCCGTCCGGGCAACACCGCCAAACCGCGGCGCCGGAACCGCCACGTCCAGTCGGCGGCCCTTGGGGACCCCGGCCGACTCTCTTGCCCGTATTAAGTGCCACAATGTGTGAACCATGCGCACTGGAGGCGCACCCGATCCGAGCGGAACGGACGCACGGTCATGACCTACATCAGCCACTTCGCCGAGGTGGGGCGCGGTGACGTCGCGTGGGTGGGCGGCAAGGGCGCCAACCTGGGCGAGCTGACCAGGGCCGGGTTGCCGGTGCCTCCCGGCTTCGTGCTGAACACCGCCGCCTATGAGGACTTCGTCGATGCCAACGGCCTCGCTGCGGGCATCCTGGAGCTGGCAGCGGTGCCGGCCACGGCGCCGCCGCAAGTCTATGAGGACGCTGCCCAGCGAATCCAGGCCCTTTTTTCCGGTGCTGTGCCACCCGCGCAGCTGGCAGCCGAGCTCCGCGTCGCCTACGCTCAGCTGGGCGACGACGACGGCGGCGGGGGAGGCGGCGCGGCGGTGGCGGTACGGTCCTCGGCCACCGCCGAGGACCTGGCCTCGGCCAGTTTCGCCGGCCAGCAGGACAGCTACCTCAACGTTCGGGGCTTTGACGCCCTGGCCGCGACCGTCATCGATTGTTGGGCGTCCCTGTGGACCGCCCGGGCCATGGCCTACCGGGCCCGCGAGGGCATCGACCCGGCCACGGTGCGCCTGGCGGTCGTGGTCCAGGAGATGGTCGAGTCCGAGGCAGCCGGGGTCATGTTCACCGCCAATCCGGCCAACGGACGGCGCGACCAGGTCCTGATCGCCGCCGCGTGGGGCCTGGGCGAGTCGGTGGTGGGCGGATCGGTCAGCACCGACGACGTCGTGGTCGAGACTGAAACGGGCCGTGTGCTCTCCCGCCGGACCGCCGACAAGGAGGTCATGACCGTCTACGCCGGCTCCGGCACCCGGGAACAGCCGGTGCCCGTGACCCGCCGCGGGCAGCCGGTGCTCGATGACGGCGCGGCCGCCATGCTGGCGCGCTACGGTACGCGGATCGCCGCTCATTTCGGGGCCCCGCAGGACATCGAGTGGGCGCTGGCTCGCGGGGATTTCTTCATCGTGCAGGCCCGGCCCATCACGGCGCTGCCCGAGCCCGCCGCCGATGCGCCCGTGGACTGGCCGACGCCGTACCCGAAGGGAATGTACTTCCGCGCGAGCATCGTCGAGCAGCTGCCCGACCCGCTCTCGCCGCTGTTCGCCGACCTGATCGACGGATCGGTGACGCGGTCGCTGAACGCCCTGCTGGCGCAGGCCTTCGGCGGCAAGGCCCTGCGCGACGGTGACGTCGCACTGCCCACCATCAATGGCTACGCCTACTACTATTACCGCACCGCCGGATTGTGGCGGTTAATGGGTAAAGCGCTGCCCGCGGTCCGCGCCCTGGCACGCGGTGAGGCGGACATGGGGATCAAGGGCTGGCGGGAGCACTCGCACCCCCGCTACGTGCGCCTGGTTGGAGCCTGGACGGCGAAGCCGGTGCAGGACATGTCGGGGCCGGAGCTGTTCGACGGGGTCTTGGCGCTGCTCGACGCCGGCACCGGGTACTACACCGCGGTGCAGTCGGTCATCCCCATCGCGGCAACCAGCGAAATCCTGTTCCGGGCCTTCTACGACCGTCTCGTAAGGCGCGACGGCGACCCACCGGCCCTGATCTTCCTGCTCGGCTACGACAGCGAGCCCATCCGCGCCGAGAAGTCGCTCTACGACCTGGCGATGTGGACCCGCGGCCAGCCCGAGCTTGCCGCGGTGATCTCAGTTGCGCCCGCAGCCGCGACGGCCGAGGCGCTGCGCACCGGGGCCCCGCCGGCCGGGATGGACACGGAATTATGGCAGCAGTGGCGCGCCCGGTTCCGGAGCCACCTCGACCGCTTCGGGCACGCCGTCTACAACCTGGACTTCCTCAACCCGGTGCCCGCCGATGACCCCTCGCCGTTGCTGGAGACCTTCAGGTTCTACCTGCGGGGGGAGGGCCGTGACCCGCACCAGCGCCAACAGCTCTCCGCCGACCGCCGTGAGGACCAGACCACGGTGATGCTCAGCCGGCTGGGGCCGACCCGCCGTGCCGGGTTCAGCCGGCTGCTGCGGTGGGCGCAGAGCGCCGCCCCGGTCCGTGAGGACGCCCTGGCGGACATCGGCCTGTCCTGGCCGCTGATGCGGCGGATGCTGCTCGAACTCGGACGGCGGCTGGTCGGGTCGGGTGTCATCGCGGAGCCCGCCGACGTGTTCTGGCTCCGCCGCAGCGAACTGTGCAGCGCCATCGAATTCGGTCTGGCCGCTCCTGCCAAGACCGGCGGCGCCATTCCCGTCGGTGCCAAGACCAACGGCGCCACGACCGCTCCCGCCGGTGCACCGGGAGTGGCGATCACCGGAGCGGCGCGGCCCGTGCGTGCCGCCGTCGTCGAGCAGCGCAAGATGCTCTGGCGAGGCCAGCGCAAGGCCACGGCCCCCCAGCTGCTGCCCGAGAGCCGATGGGTGCAGCGGGTGTTCGCGGGGGTGATGCCCGCCGGCTCCCAGGACCAGCGCGGCGACACCATCACCGGGGTCGGCGCCAGCTCGAGCCAGGTCAGCGCCCCGGCCCGCGTCCTGGGTGGCCCCGAGGACTTCGCACAGATGCGGCCGGGCGAAGTCCTGGTCGCCCGGATGACGACGCCGGCATGGACGTCGCTGTTCGCGATGGCCTCGGCCGTGGTCACCGACGTGGGCGGTCCCCTGAGCCACAGCTCCATTGTGGCCCGCGAATATGGCATCCCGGCCGTGCTCGGCACCGGTGTGGCGACCCAGCGGCTGACGAGCGGCCAGCAGATCCGCGTCGACGGCGACGCCGGCACCGTCACGATCGAGCACCCTGCCGTTACGCAGGGGCCGGGACAGGCCGCCCCCGCCCGTTACCCTCAATAGCCGGCGGGCGGGGTGGCACAGCGCCGCAGCCCCCGTGCGATGTCGCGTAGGAGGCTACAGGCAGACGGCGATCACGGCCAGGTTCTTCCCGGCATAGCTC
>JALYYI010000048.1 GCA_030946705.1 Actinomycetota bacterium
GAAGGCATAGGCAACGTAGGCGACGGGCACTCCCGGACGTCGGTAGGTGGCGGCAGACACCGCTGCCGCGGTTGCGAAGCGGTTGAGCCCGGCTTCTCGCACCACCTTCGTGGTGGTGAACGTGATCAACGTGCCGGTGGCGGGTGTGGACCAGGTTCCAGCACCGTCGCCCCATTGGACCCAGATCTTTCGTGATCCGGTCGCTCCGGAGCCGCCCGTAGCGGGATCGGTGAGCGACCACCAGATGTCGGTGCCAAGTGGAAGCGTGCGGCTCTGAGCGAGATTCCCGCTGGCGTCTGGACCAACGTTCGAGACGCGGGCCACGCTGGTCCCGGTGCCGGACGTCGGAGTGAGGCTCAGCTGGACCGTGGTCAGCGTCGTGGAGGACGACCCGCCCTCAATGTTCAGCGTCCCGTCGGGCACGCCCGTCTGCGCCCCGGTCAACTTGGAGATGCGGGTCGTCCAGCCGCCCCGGCTATCAGGCTGCTCATTGCCCTGCCAGGCCGATGCGATATCACTGGGGTCGGGCGCGAGCCCCACGAAATCTCCCCAGCGCGCTCCCGCGTAATTGCCGACGCCGGCCGCGATGACGGCCGGGACATGGATGGCGTTCGGCGTGTCGGTCGGGAGTTGGTACGTCGCGAACGTGGAGATTGGCCGAGTGACGCTTGACTGCGCGTAGGTGATGAAGGTCGTTCCGTTACCCGAGACCGTGATCCCGCCCGAGTACGTCGATTGCGCAAACGCACCAATGGTGAAGTCCTGGTTCACGGTGGTCCCGGTCGACTGGGTTACCCGCACGCACGCGCGCCGGGATCGGTCGGCGGGGGGCGTGCAGGTGGTGGTGGAAGTCCACCACAGCTTTCCACCGGCGAAGACCGAGTCAGTAGGACGGCTGTCGATCGCCGTCCCAAAGCCTGGCTTTGCCCCGGGCGCGCTAAGCGGAACGGGGTCGACGAAGGGGCCAACGCTTTGGGCTGGGTCGGCCGTCAGATTGAATTGGGTGCCGATTGTAAGGTCTCCTCCGGCCTGCGTGCCGGAAATCTGCATCAACGTCACGTCGTACGTATTCGAGCTGCCGTTGGTGCGGCCAAACACCACCCACAGGGCCGGGCTGTCGTCCGCGGCTCCCACGGACGGGCGGTAGGTGAAGGCAGTGCCGTCAGCGGTGTACTCGGCTCCCTTGACGGCGCCGCCGAGCAGCGCCGTCTTGTCGAAGATCAAGAGCCCGCCGCCGATGAACCCCTGAATCTGGCACCCGACGAGCCCGTACGGGTTGTATCCAATTGCCACCTTGTCAGTCGAGTAACCGAGGCCCGGATAGTCCGGGATCACGTTCACATAGTCTGCGATGGAGATGTCCCAGGCACCGGTTGGGTCAGCTGTCCGGGAGGCGGCGACGTACAGATGTCCTGTGTTGCAATCCGCGGACATTTCCATGGCAAGCCAGCGGCCGAGGCCGTTGTCCCAGAAGACTCGGGGATCACTGCCGTATACCTGGCCGGGTGACTCGGCGAAGAAATCCGGCAGGAAGTAATTCCGCAGCAGGACACCGGAACGGTCCATGATCCGGATCCCGTCGTTGGTGGACTGCACCACGTAGCTCGCGCTAACCGCCACCGACGGATCGGGCGGCTCGAGACACGGCGCGGTGCTGCATGCTGCGTCGGCATCCGACGTTCCCGTCCAGCCTCCACTCACCTGAAGTTGCGGGGCGGTCCCTCTGATCAGAGCCATGCCGCCCGGAGCGGCCCCGGATAGCCTGGGTCCAGGAGCCACCGGGGCCGGAGTGCCAGCCGAGCCTGTGCCAGATCCGCCGGCAATCCCGAGAAGCCGCGGGTGCTGCCGTGACCGCCCAGCGCTCGACGCGGTTGCCGGACGTGGCGTGTGGTTCAGGATGCGCCGCAGCGGCCGGTCCGCGACGCGGCGTGGAGGCGCGAGCGGGGGCCGTTTCGTCTGGCGAGTCGTGCGACCGAGCGACGGGGCCCCCTGTCGGCCGACGGCAAACGCCGGTGAGGTGAGCACCGCGCCGCTCAACAGGACCATGGTGGCCACCACGGCCCCGGACCGAACGATGAGCATTCGAGATCGCGCCGACCCGGCCCGGCCCTCCGTCACGTGCATCTCCCTCCCCGATGTATGTGTCGCGTTCCCGTGTCAGGCGTCTCGCACAGGTCGGCAGGTCGCCGCTGCGCCGACGCGCAGTCTACATTGCGTCTGCAGGCCAGTAGCGCTTGACCGTTCACCGGTCGTGGACACCGACTGAGTCGATGGTCAGCGTGGCTGCAAGGTGCCGATCCAACTGGCCCAGGCCTGCGGTGCTTCGAGGTCGGTCGTCGAGTCATAGTTGGCTGCCACGACGAGCCGGTTTCCAACCCGCGCGAGAGTCGCGGCGAACCGGGGACGCCCCGGCAGCTTCGGCACCGGATCCTGGCGCCGCGTCCACGTCCAGCCGTCAACGCTGGTCCAGGTCGTCATCAGCTGGAGGTCCACCCGGAGCGCCACGAAGCCGCCCGGGGCGCCCACCAATCGCGTCACCGGCTCGACGGTACTCGGATCCGGACCGAAGTCGGCGGCCAACCTCCAGCTGCGCGCGTCCTCGGAACGCCAGGCCACCGCGCGCCCATTCAGCACACCGGTTGCCACCCATTGGCCGACGCCGTTCACCGCCAGTTGGCCGATGCGGCCGGCCTCGTCGCCGCCCTGCACTGAGCGCTGCACCCAGGCCTTCCCGTCCGACGAGGTCCAGATCCGTGGATGGTCGACCTGACCGTCATGCGCGGCACCTGCGAGCAGGTACCCGGCGGAGGTCCCGACCACAGCGTACGCCTGGAGGCCGCCGGTCGCCGGCCGATGTTCCTCCCACGTTCGGCCGCCATCGGTCGAGAGCCATGCGCTGCCGCTGCCTGCCGCGAATCCCCCGGTGGCGGCCACGAGCCCGGCGGGGCCATCGGTCAGATCCCAGGCGCGGTAGCCGGCCGTCCGGAATGATCCGGTGTTGACCTCCGTCCAGG
>JALYYI010000069.1 GCA_030946705.1 Actinomycetota bacterium
GTGGCCGTTCGTTCCGCCGTCGGCCCTGCCGGGTCAGTGCTGCTCATAGCTGCTTTTCTGAGATCCTTTGCCGCGGCCCGGGTCAGACGTCGCGCTTCTTGAGCGTGATCACGGCCGGAATCAGGAACACCAGGACCCAGGCCAGGAAGATCAGCCCGCCGGCCCAGGGATCGATGAAACCGTCTTGGTGGCCGATTTCCAGCATCCGTCCGCCGGAGACGCTGGGGACGTACTCGTTCACGTGTTGCCAGAAGTCGCCCGGAACCAGGCCCAGGAGCTGGGTGGCGAAAGGCACCACGAAGAACAGCGCGACCAGGACGATGATGCCGCCGGCTGAGTTGCGCAGCAGCGTTCCCAGCGACAGCCCGATCAGCGCGACGCCGGCCACATAGAGGCCGCTCAGGAAGATGCCCGGCAGCACCCCGTCACGGTGCAGGCTCATACTGACACCGTAGGCGTTCAGGACCGGGATGGAGATCAGGAACGTGATGAACGCGGCGGCGACGGTCATCACGTAGGAGACGGCAACCAGCACGATCGCCTTGGCCGTGAAGGCCGGCAGCCGCCGCGGGGTGGCCGTCATGGTGGAGCGGATCATCCCGGTGGCGAACTCGGAGGAGATGAACAGCACCGCCAGCGCCCCAAGGACCAGGATGCCAAGCTGCAGGCCGGCATTCGGGACGCCGTAGATGTCAAAGCCCCGCGGCAGCGCCTGCTCCGCGGCCGCCTCCGTCAGGTGCGCCGAGCCCGGAACCCCCTGACCGCGGGGACCAGACTCCATGATCCGCTGGATAACGGTTCCGCGCAGCCATGCTGCCAGCGTTCCCACGCCGATGACGGCGATGAAGGCGCCGATCAGCAGCAGCCTGGTGGACATCAGCGAGCGGAACTTGATCCATTCGGATTTCAGGACTCCACCGGAGGTGAGGCCGGTGTTGCCCGCCCTCGACGGCGCGGCAACGGTCGGAGCCGTTTTTGTTGTACTCATGGTCCCTAGTTTCCTTCCGGGGTTGCGGCGCCGGCGTTAACCAGCGAATGGTATTCCACTTCGTCCTTGGTCAGGTCGAAGTAGGCCTCTTCCAGCGAGGCGCTGAGCGGAGTCAGTTCATAGACCAGGACCTGGTTGTCCAGGGCTATCCGGGCAATCTGGTGCGGATCCAGGCCGGAGACCTCCAGCGTCTCGTTTTCGCTGCTGTCCACAGTGACGCCGTTCCCCGCCAGCAGGCGTCCAAGCTGCCCGGCGTGCTGGCTGCGGACCCGGGTGCGGGCCTGCTGCTTGCCGGCAATGATGTCCTCGATCGGGGCATCGGCAATGATCCTGCCGCGGCCGATGACGATCAGGTGGTCCGCGGTCTGCGCCATTTCGCTCATCAGGTGCGAGGAGAGGAAAACGGTTTTTCCCTGCCCGGCAAGGTAGCGGACCAGGTTGCGCACCCACAGCACGCCCTCGGGGTCCAGGCCGTTGACCGGCTCGTCCAGGATCAGGGTCTGCGGATCCCCGAGCAGCGCCGCAGCGATGCCCAGGCGCTGGCCCATGCCCAGCGAGAAGCCGCCGGCCTTCTTTTTGGCCACCTGGCCCAGGCCGGTCATCTCGATGACCTCGTTGATCCGGCTGGTGGGAATGTTGTGCGTGGCCGCCATCGCCAGCAGGTGGTTGTAGGCGCTGCGGCCGGTGTGCACGGCCTTCGCGTCCAGCAGCGCACCGACCTGATGCAGCGGATCCTTGTGCTGTGCATAGTGCAGGCCGTTGACCGTGACCGAACCGGCCGAGGGGCGGTCCAGGCCCACGATCATGCGCATGGTCGTGGACTTTCCGGCGCCGTTGGGTCCCAGGAAGCCTGTCACCTGGCCTGGCTGGACGGTGAACGACACACCAGCAACGGCGGTTTTTTTGCCGTAATGTTTGGCGAGGTCTGTTGCCTCGATCATCTTGTGCATCCTCTTTTAGCGTTGAACTTTCGTGGACTACTCAGACAACGGTACGCAACGGACGGCTCCGAATCGCCGCCCTCAGGGATGATTAAGGGTCCACTCAGGGTAGTCCGCAGGGATGACCCGAGTTATCGGGGCCTCGCGCGGCAGCATCGTCAGCCAGTTCCTGATCGAATCGCTGATCATTTCCGTGATTGGCGGGGTGATGGGCATCCTGGTCGGTGTTGCCGGCAGCGCCTTCCCGCTGCTGGGCACCCAGCCGGTCATCCAGTGGTGGACGGTGTGGCTGTCCTTCGCGGTCTCCGCCGCGATCGGCCTGGTTTTCGGCATCTACCCGGCGAACAAGGCGGCCATGCTGCGCCCGATCGACGCCCTCCGCTATGAATAGGCCCCGGACCGGAAAAGAGATGGACATGTCCCACACGAAAGCAGTGACGCCCGCTGATACGCAGGTGCCCGGCCCCGGTCCCGACACCGCCTCCGCGGCCGCCGAGGTCCCGGCGGTCGCCGAAGTCCCGGCCACGGAGACCCTGGACGCCGTCGGGCCTGCCGGATTCCCCTATGACGAGGCCGAGTATGACGAGGCCGGGGATCTGCCGGACGAATCGTTCATTCCCCGGGCCCGGTACAGGGTGGGCCGCTCCACCAAGGTGCTGGCCTGCGTCCTGCTCGTTGTCCTGGGCGCCTTCGGCGGAGCGCTCACGCAGAAGGCCGTCGACGGCGGATCCGCGCGCTCCACCCGCGGCAGCCAGTTCAGCACCAGCGGATTGGGCGGCGCTACGAACGGCGCGGGAACCGGGACGGGGGCCGGCCAGGGCAGGCGCACGGGGCAGCCCGGCACCGGCTCGGGCGGCTCGGGCGGCGCGGGAACGGGCAGCTCCGGCGGGGCAACCGGTGGGGCCGGATAACGTCTGCTTGAGGTACGTAAAGTTCATCTAATGCGGCCTGCCATCCGCCACTATCGTTGTGATCGCGGGTGGCGCCGCCTCACCGCGAGCTGATGGAGGCGAACTTCCGCAGGGACAGCGGCACAAAGACCACCAGCATGACGACGGCACCCAGCAGTACCGTCATCATGGCGTGCTGCATGGGCCAGGTGTCGGGAACGGGCGCGCTGCCCAGGTTGCCGAACAATTCACGGGCGGCCTGCACCAGGGCGGACACCGGGTTCCAGTCGGCGAAGATCTGGAGGGGTTTGGGCAGGTTGCTGGACTGCACGAACGCGTTGGAGATGAAGGTCAGCGGAAACAGCACCATGAAGGACGCGTTGTTGATGGCCTCCGGACTTTTCACGCTCATTCCCAGCAGTGCCATCAGCCAGCTGAACGAGTAGCTGAAAAGCAGCAGCAGACCGACACCGGCCAGGAAACCCCCCGGTGAGGTATTCACCCGCCAGCCGACCGCCAGCCCGGTGCCGATCATGATCAGCATCGAGATGCCATTGAGGACCAGGTCACTGTTGGTGCGCCCCACCAGCACCGCGGAGGGGCTCATGGGCAGCGTCCGGAAGCGGTCTATGATGCCCGCCTTGAGGTCCTGCGCCATGGCCGAGCCGGAAAACGTGGAGCCGAAGACCACCGTCTGTCCAAAAATCCCCGCCATCAGGTACTGGGTGTAATCCGTCCCCTTTACCGCGATGGATCCGCCGTAGACCTGGCTGAAGAGCAGGACAAACATAATGGGCTGCAGCACGGCAAATATCAGCATGTCCGGGGAACGCTTGATTTTGATCAGGTTGCGCTTGGTCACCGTCCAGCCGTCGGAAAACCACAGCGCCGCCGGATTAACGCCGGAATGGGTCAGCGTGGCAGTCATTTGCTCTCCTCCAGGACCTTATCGGCGTCTTCGGGTTCCTTCTCCGCCCGGTGTCCGGTCAGCCTAAGGAACACGTCGTCAAGGGTCGGCCGCCGGATGCCTGCATCATGGAGGGCAATGCCGCCCGCATTGAGCTCGCCCAGCACGCGGTGCAGCGTTTCCGGACCCCTGTCCACCGCCACTGACTGGCTGCGGCCGTCCCCTGCGAGCACCGGCTCGCCGGCACCGTGCCGGGCCAGGATCACCCTGACGGCCTCCGCGTCGGCAGCCGCGACCAGCGTGACCTCGATCCGGTGGCCACCGATCTGCGCCTTCAGTTCATCGGCTGTACCCTCCGCGATCACCCGGCCGCCGTCGATCACGGAAATCTCATCCGCCAACTGGTCCGCCTCCTCCAGATACTGCGTGGTCAGCAGAAGCGTCGCGCCGTCCGCCACCAGGTTCTGGATCACACCCCACATCGCCAGCCGGCTGCGTGGGTCAAGCCCGGTGGTCGGCTCGTCCAGGAACAGCACCCGGGGCCGGATCACCAGCGCTCCGGCCAGATCGATCCGGCGCCGCATCCCGCCGGAGAATCCCTTCACCGGCCGGTTCTGCGCCTCGCCCAGTTCAAACATCTCAATCAGCTCGCCGGCCCGCTGCCGCGCCAGTTTCGGTCCCAGATGATACAACCGGCCCACCATGTCCAGGTTTTCCAGGCCCGTCAGGTTCTCATCCACGGCAGCGTACTGGCCGGAAACGCCAATGATCCGGCGCACCGCCTTGGGATGTTTGAGCACGTCGATCCCGGCAATCGTCGCGGAACCCGAATCCGGCTTGGTCAGCGTTGTCAGGACTTTGACCACGGTCGTCTTACCCGCGCCGTTGGGGCCAAGCAGCGCCTTGACGGTACCCTCCGGCACCTGCAGATCCAGCCCGTCCAGGGCGTGGACCCGGCCGCCCTTGGCCCGGTAGGTCTTCTTCAGCCCGTAGGCTTCAATGATCGCCATCCGCCGCCCTCCCGTTAGCGCCGTAGCGTGTCCGCATAGTGATACACCTCACACACCCTACGCCGTCGTGGTTGTGAATGACAACCGGATTATAGGTAATTTCTACCAGGAAGTTATAAAACGGCATCGGGAAGCATAAACTGACCTCATGGCCACCCGACGAAGTTATGCCTCCTATGACGACGGCTGCGCGGCGGCCCACGCCCTGGACATCGTCGGCGAGCGCTGGAGTCTGCTCGTCGTGCGGGAGTTGGTGCTCGGCCCGAAGCGCTTCACAGACCTGCGCCACGGCGTACCCGGAGCGAGCGCCAATGTGCTGGCCCAACGGCTCCGCGAACTGGAGGACGACGGCGTCGTCCGCCGCCGCACGCTCGGGCCGCCGTCCGGAGCCAACGTGTACGAGCTGACCGACTGGGGGCTGCAGCTGGAAGGTGTCCTTCAGGTGCTGGGACGCTGGGGCACGCTGTCCCCATCCATGCCGCATGGGGCCTCGGTGGGGGTGGACACGATTGTCGTGTCGATGCGCACCATGCTGCCGGCCAGCGGCGTCCCGGCCAACCTGCAGCTGCGGCTCCAGCTGGACCTCGGCCGTGACAGCTTCCGGATTGTCGCCGCGGAGGGGGCTGTGACCATGGAACGCGGGGAATGCTCCAGCCCGGATGCCGTCGTCGGCACCGACCCCAACACCTTGGACCGCGTCGTGTTTTACGGTGCCGCCCTCCAGGCCGCCGTCGACGACGGGACGCTCCGGATCCAAGGCGACCGGGGCGCCGTCGAACGTTTCCTTGCGCTCTTCCCCCAGCTGACGCCGGCAGCCGACGTTGCTCCCGGGCAGGACGAGCGCTCTCCCGAGGCCGAAGACCGGGCCTCCTGACCCCCTGCGCGGGACGGACCTACAGCACGCGGTCCGGCCTGTCCGCCGGCGCGGTCAGCTCCGCCTCGGTGAGCGGCCTGGCCGCGGGCGCCGTCAGCAGCGAGGCGATGATCGCAATCCCGATCGCCAGCAGCGCGTAGCGGATGGTGAAGTGGTCGCCAAGGAAGCCCAGCAGCGGCGGCCCGGCCAGGAACGCCACGTAGCCGATGGTGGAGACCACGGAAACCCGCGAGGCCGCCCGGACCGGGTCATCCGCGGCCGCGGACATGCCCACCGGGAATCCGAGGGCCGCGCCGGCGCCCCAGAAAATGGCGCCCAGCGCGGCGAACCAGATGTTGGGGCCCAGCACAAAGAGCACCAGCCCGGCCAGCGCCGCGCCCAGGCTGGCGTACAGCACGGGCACCCGGCCGTAGCGGTCGATGAACCGGCCGCCGACAAAGCGGAACCCGGTCATCGAAGCGACAAAGACGGCGAACATCACGGCCCCGGAGGATTCGGAGGTGTGCAGACCATCCACCGTCGCCTTGGCAATCCAGTCGTTCGCCGAGCCCTCGGTCAGCGCTGCGCCCAGCACCACCAGGCCGATCAGCAGCGTGCGCGGCTCCGTCCAGGCGATCGGACCCCGCGGCTTGGCCCCCGGCACCGGTCCGGGGGCGGCGTGCCCGATCCGCTCCGGCAGGTAGAAGCGGGTGGCCACCAGGACCAGGACAATCACGACGGCGGCGATCCCCAGCAGGTGCACCGGCAGCCCGACGTTCAGGCTGGACAGGCCGGCACCCAGCAGCGCGCCCACAAAGGCGCCGGCGCTGAAGGCGGCGTGGAACTGCGGCATCACCGTACGGGCCAGCCGGCGTTCCACCTCCGCGCCCTCGATGTTCATCGCCACGTCCCACAGCCCGATGCCAACGCCGAAGCAGAACAGGCCCAGGGCGGTCAGCGGCACCGAGGCGATCAGCAGCGCCGCCGAGATCACCAGGCCGCCGGCTGCGGCGAGCATGCCGCCGGTCCGGACGGTGTTAGCGGTGCCGATCCGGGACACAATCCGGCCGGACAGGGGCAGCGCCATCACCGAGCCGGCGGCTCCGGTCAGCAGCACCGCACCCATCTCCCCGGCGCTCAGCCCCAGGATGCGGGTGGCGGCCGGAATGCGCGCGGCCCAGCTGGCGAAGGCGAGGCCGTTGATACCGAACACGGCAAAGGTGGCTACTGCGGCGCTGCGGGCCTGTTCCGGCTTCATTTTGTGGGTCACTTCGTTCCTCCCCCGCTGTGTCAGCTTTGAGGATATCCCGGTCTCCTCCGGCTCCCCCCGCGAATGTGACGTGTTATCTGGGTTTGTATACGTCCGCGCGGTGTCCGACGCGAAGCAGGAGGACCATGACCCGCTCGTCGTCGATCGAGTAGATCACGCGGTAGGGCCCACGCCTTGCTGAGTAATAGCCGGTAAGCTCCCGCTCGAGCGCCTTGCCGACGCGCCGCGGATTCTTTGCCAGGTCACCGGAGGCAAATTCAACGATGGCCGGAATGATCCTGGGCGAAATCCGCCGCATGTCCCGGCGTGCCGTCGGAGAGAAGGTGACCTCACAGACCACGGATGGTCCGGCCTCAGCGTTTCGGGACGCCAAACTCGGCCCTGATTTGCTCTTCGGTGAGCCCACGCCCGGCCGTGATCTCCTCCTTGGCACGAGCCAAGTCCTCGCGGATGTTCGGCTCGGAGAGCCAGTAGAGAGTTTCCTGCAGCGCTTCCCACTCGTCGCTACCGATGATCACAGCGGCCGGCACACCATTCTTGGTGATCACCACTTGGTCGTGGGTTACGGAAGCCGCATCGACGAGCTCGGACAGCCGGGCCTTGACGGTGGAAAGCGGTAGCGTTTGCATGTCCTTATTGTAGTGCGAATACTGGTCAGGCAAAGACCTTAATAAGTTCAAGCCTTCAGCTTCACCGCCAGGGTCAGCGCGCCCGCTCAACCCGCTTCTCGTCCCAGACCGGCTCATCCGACTCATACACCCGGCCGTCGCTGCCGAAGACAAAATACCGGTCAAAGCCGCGCGCAAACCAGCGGTCGTGCGTCACCGCCAGCACCGTGCCCTCAAACCCGTCGATCGCCTTTTCCAGCGCCTCGGCCGAGTGCAGGTCCAGGTTGTCCGTGGGCTCATCCAGCAGCAGCAGGGTGGCGCCGGAAAGCTCCAGCAGCAGGATCTGGAACCTCGCCTGCTGGCCGCCGGAGAGCGAGTCGTACTTCTGCTCCGACTGGGTCGCCAGGCCGTAACGGTCCAGGGCTCCGGCGGCTGGTTCGCGTCCCATCCCGGAACGGTGCTCATCGCCGCGGTGCAGGATGTCCAGCAGGGTCCGGCCCAGCAGATCCGGGCGCGCGTGCGTCTGGGCGAAGAATCCCGGCCGGATCCGCGCACCGAGTTTGACCGAACCCCGGTGCGGCACCGGCGCGATCTGCACCTCGGACACCGGCTCGTGCTCCTTGTCCGGATCCGAGCCGCCGGCTGCCAGCAGCCGCAGGAAGTGCGACTTGCCGGAGCCGTTGGAGCCGAGCACCGCCACCCGGTCGCCGAACCATATCTCGGCGCTGAACGGCTTCATCAGCCCGGTCAGTTCCAGCTTCTGCGCCACCACGGCGCGCTTGGCCGTCCGGCCGCCCTTGAGCCGCATCTTCACGTGCTGCTCAATCGGCAGCGCCTCCGGCGGACCCGCCTCGAGGAATTTCGCCAGCCGGGTCTGCGCGGCCTGGTACCGGTTCGCCATATCGGAGCGGAAGGCGGCCTTGTTCTTATACATGTTCACCAGCTCTTTGAGCTTGATGTGCTCCTCGTCCCAGCGCCGGCGCAGTTCCTCGAAGCGGGCGTTCCGGTCCTCGCGCGCCTGAACATAGGAGCCGAACCCGCCGCCGTGGGTCCAGCTGGAGGCGCCGTTGATGCCCGGTTCCAGGGTGACGATCCGGTCCGCGGCGTTGGCCAGCAGCTCCCGGTCGTGGCTGACGAACAGCACCGACTTGTCGGAGGCCGCCAGCTTCGCCTCCAGCCAGCGCTTTCCCGGCACATCCAGGTAGTTGTCCGGCTCATCCAGCAGCAGAATCTCATCCGGCCCGCTGAACAGCGCCTCCAGCACCAGCCGCTTCTGCTCGCCCCCGCTGAGGGTGGACGCCTTGCGGTACTGGGCGGTGTAGAAATCCACGCCCATCGCCGCCATCGTCACCTCGTCCCAGGTGGTCTCCATCTCGTAGCCGCCGGCGTCGCCCCAATCGGCGATGGCCTGCGCGTAGGCCATCTGGGTGGGTTCGTCGTCGTGCTCCATCATGTCAAGCTCGGCCAGGTCGACGGCGGCTCCCGCGGCCCGGACGGCCGGCGGCGCGGCGGAGAGCAGCAGCTCCCGGACGCTCGAGTCGTCCCGCACCTGGCCGATGAACTGGCGCATCACACCCAGGTTGCCGGACTTGGCGACCGCGCCCTCATCGGCGGTAATGTCGGCGGCGATGATGCGCAGCAGTGTGGTCTTACCCGTCCCGTTGGGGCCGATCAGGGCCGTTTTGGCGCCGTCCGCCACACGAAAGGTCACCCCGTTGAGCAGCTGCCTGCCATCGGAGAGGAAGTAGTCAATGTTTGCAACGTCAATATGGCCCACCGGTTAAGTGTCCCATCTGTGCCATCGACGGCGGTCCCCCGCTGGGCCCCCTCCGCGATCCCACCCTGCAACTGTCCCGCGGATAATGCATGAAAAACGCGGGTTTTCGTGCGTTATCCGCGGGACAGTTATCCGGCGCCGCTGATGCTGCGTGCTGGAACGTTCAGCGGAGCTGCTGCCAGCGCTCGATCAGCAGCGGCATCTCCCCGCGCAGGAACTCGAAGAAGCGCCGGGTCTCATCCAGCCGCCTGCCGGCCGCACTGTCCGTGCCCAGGAGTTCCACTCCCTCTCCGGCGGCCTTTTCCCAGAGCAGCAGCGCCTGGTTCTGCGTCACGGTGCTCCGGTACCAGAGGTCGTCCCCCAAACGGTAGTGGTCCCGGCGCCGGCCCGGCTCCCGTTCCTTGATCACCATGCCAATCTCGGCCAGGAACTTCATCGCCCCGGAAATGGCGGGCGCACCCACCAGCAGTTTCGCGCCCAGCTCCGCGGCGGTGGCCATTCCGTCGTCGCTGACCAGCAGGGTGGACAGAACCCGCGCAGCCATCCGCGGCATGCCCGTGCTGGCCATCATCAGGGCCAGCCGTTCCGCGTAGGCCGCCCGTCCCGCTTCGCCGCTCTGAACCATCTGTCCTCACCACAACCGTCCTGCCGATGGCCGGCGTAAATAATCCGTCAAGACCAGTTTCCAACGTTCACAAATTTCTTGAATTAAGGGTACCGTCCTTTCCATGAACAGCGTGATAGAGATTTCGGATCTGGTAAAAACCTTCGGCCGCACCCGTGCCCTGGACGGCCTGGACCTGACCGTCCAGCCGGGCGAAATCCTCGGCTTCCTGGGCCCGAACGGCTCCGGTAAGTCCACCGCCATCCGTGTGCTGCTGGGGCTGCTCCGAGCCGACTCCGGCCGGGTCACGCTCCTGGGCGGGGACCCCTGGAATGACGCCCCGGAGCTGCACAAGCGGATCGCATATGTCCCCGGTGACGTTGCGCTGTGGCCAAACCTCTCGGGCGGCGAGGTGATTGACGTCATCGGCCGGTTCCGGGGCGGCATCGACAAAAAGCGCCGGGACGACCTTATCGAGGCCTTTGAGCTGGACCCACGGAAGAAGGCCCGCACATACTCCAAGGGCAACAGGCAGAAAGTGGGCCTGATCGCGGCCCTCGCCTCCGAGGCGGAGCTGTACATCCTGGACGAGCCCACCTCGGGGCTGGATCCGCTGATGGAGTCCGTCTTCAAGCGCGAGGTGGCCAAGCTCCGCGTCAATGGGGTCTCCATCCTGCTCTCCAGCCACATCCTCAGCGAGGTGGAGCAGCTCTGCGACCGCGTCAGCATCATCCGCGCCGGCCGCACGGTGGAAAGCGGGACCCTCGCGGAGCTGCGGCACCTGACCCGCAGCACGGTCCGCGCCAGCGTTGCCAGCGTTCCGGCTGGGCTGGACCGGCTCGACGGCGTTTCCGACGTCGCGCTGGACGGCACCAAAATCACGCTCCAGGCGGAATCCGGCGCCCTCGACTCGGTCATGGCGCTGCTCGCCAAGAGCGGGCTGCATTCCCTGGAAGTACACCCGCCGACCCTGGAGGAGCTCTTCATGAGCCACTACAGCACGCCGGACGGCGGCACCGACGCCGGGCCCGCAACGGGCGGCCGGAGCGGGCGGACCCGGCACGGCAGGGCACATCCGGGCGCCCACCACCGCGGGGGCGCACCGGTCCCGGCGGCAGTGTCCGACGCGCCAGCGGATGCGCCGGAAAAGGACGGGGCGCGGTCATGAGCACGCTCGCGGGTCCGGCGGAGCCAAGGGCGGCGAAAACCGGCGGCAGCAGTACTTTTACCGGCTTGTGGAACTCTGTCCGGCTGATTGTGCGGCGCGACAGGATGCGGTTTGCGCTCTGGTTCGGTCTGATCCTGCTGGCGACATTGGGAACGGTTGCCGGCATTCCCAAGGCGCTTCCCGATGAGGCCAGCCGGAGGGTTTTCGGACAGCTGAGCAACACCAATCCGGCCGAGCTGCTGCTGATCGGCCGGGTGTTCAGCGATTCGGTGGGCGGATTGGGTGCCTGGCGTGTGACGGCCTACGCCTCCGTGGGCCTTGGTCTTGCCAGCATGTTCGCGGTGCTGCGCCATACCCGCAAGGAGGAGGAAGAGGGCCGGCGCGAAGCGCTGGGCGGCGCGGTCCTGGGCCGGAACGCACCGCTGACGGCCGCCGTCGTCGTGACCTTGCTGGTCAACGCGCTCTTCGGAGTCCTGCTGGGGCTGGGCGCCATCGGCATGGGCCTGCCGGCCGCGGGCTCGGTGGTCTGGGGCGTGCAGCTGGCCAGCTACGGCGCGGTGATGACCGGCGTCGGCGCGGTGCTTGCCCAGCTGACCAATGGCTCCCGGGCCGCCAGCGGAATCGGATCGGTGGTCCTGGCGGTGTTCTATCTGGGCCGTGGGGTGGCGGATTCGCAGAACAGCGACGCGCTCAGGTGGGCCAGTCCGTACGGCTGGATCGAGAACTTCCGGCCCTTCGACAGCAACAATGTTGGTCCGCTTTGGCCGATCGCACTGCTGACCGGGGTGCTGGTGGCCATCGGTTTCCTCCTCCTGACCCGGCGGGACGAGAATCAGGGCCTGCTGCCGGACCGGCCTGGAAGGGCGACGGCGGTCCGCGGCCTGGCGGGCCCGTTCAGCCTGGCGCTTCGGTTGAACCGGGGTGTGCTGCTGGGCTGGGTGATCGGCGCCGGCGCCTTCGGGCTGATGATCTCCGGTGCGGCGCAGGGCGCGACCGACCAGATCAGCTCCAGCCCGGCCCTGCAGGGTCTGATCCGCGGTGGGAAGCCGGTGGACGCGTTCTTCAGCCTGATTATCGACCTGATGGCGGAGATCTTCACCATCTATGCCGTTGCCGTCATTGCCCGGCTGCACACCGAGGAAGGCCAGGGCCTGGCGGAGCCGGTGCTGGCCACCAGGATCGGCCGGCTGCGCTGGGCGGGCGGATTCTTCACCGTGGCCGCCGCCGGTGTCGCCGCCGTGCTGCTGGCAACCGGGCTTGGGATGGGCCTGGGCTACGGCGCCGTATCCGGGGACTGGGCCCTCGTCTGGCCGCTGGTGGGTGCCGTGCTCGTCCGGCTTCCCGCGGTATGGGTCATGACGGGTCTGGCCGCGGCTCTCTACGGCTTCTGGCCAAGGCTGACCGGACCGGTCTGCTACGCCCTCATCGGAGTCTTCATGCTGTTCGGGATTATTGTCCAGCTCCTGAGCCTGGACCCTGGGGCGATGAAAATTTCGCCCTTCGCCAATGTCCCCAGTCTGCCCGTTGCCGCCTTCGACGCCGTGCCGCTGCTATGGCTCCTGCTGGTTGCGACGGTCCTGACCCTGCTGGGCGTGCTGGGACTCAGGCGCCGGGACATGCACAATTCCTAGCCGTTGAGTTAGGGCTTTTTCACCAGCAGGTTCTCGGATACGACTGCCCAGCCAGGCGCCTGGCCATGGGTGGCCTCCCATCCGCTCGGGATCAGCCACGCAAGCGCCGTGGCGGGTCCGGACTGCAGTCCGTTTGCCGCGAAGGCGCTGGGCGAAACACAGTTGCTGCCCAGCAGGGAGCCGCCTGCGCCAACCGCCAGGAGGCAGATTGCGCCCGCTGACTCCGGGGCCGCGAAGTAGGTCAGCCCGCCGAACGAGCCGAGTAGGCGAGTGCTCGCCGCCGCGACGTGCACAGCCGGAAGCGACGCCGCGGCAGCCGGCGGCAGTGCGTCGGCCGGCCGCTGCGCCAGGGCCAATCCGGGAACCAGATCGGCGGCCGTGGGAGCGGTCGGAACTGGGGTGGGAGTCGGGGCGGGCGTTGGCGCGGGTGGGGGCGTTGGCGCCGGTGGGGGCGTTGGCGCCGAGGTCGGTGCTGGCGCCGGGGTCGGTGCTGGAGCCGGGGTCGGCGTCTGGGTCGGAGTCGGTGCCGGGGTCGGTGCCGGGGTCGGTGCCGGGGTCGGTGCCGGTGCCGGGGTCGGGGTCGGTGCTGCAGCCGAAGTCGGAGTCGGGGTCGTCGTTCCGGCCGTCGGAGGCTGCGTCGGGTCAGGCGTGGGTGAAAGGGACGGTGGCTGCGACGGGTCGGGCGACGACGACGGACTCGGATTTGGGGACGGGCTCGGGGACGGGCTCGGCGTCGGGGACGGGCTCGGGGACGGGCTCGGGGACGGGCTCGGGGACGGGGACGG
>JALYYI010000086.1 GCA_030946705.1 Actinomycetota bacterium
AGGTCCAGTTGGCGGGCATGGAAGTCGAAGTGAAGCACCGGGTAGGCATAGACATCCGCCAGCGTCATCCGGGACTTGAAAAAGGGATCCCAACGGGTCGGGAAATCCATGTCCCGTGCCAGCGCCCTCTCAGGCTCCGCGGCCAGCTTCGCTGCCAGCACCGCCGTCGTCCGGCGCATCCTGGCCGCCATCCGACGCCGGTTGAAAACCTTGGCCGCCGCCTTGGACCCCAGGTAATTGACGGCGTCGAACGGCCGGGTTGCGGCGTTGAGCAGCCGGGCGAAACCCCGGTTCCATGACGCCGGCAGACTGCCGAACAGCCTGACGAGGGGCAACAGCGCCCGAACAATCATGAAGCCGAACACCATGTGGAAGAGCAGCTCCTCGTTGGACCAGCCGGTCCCCCGGCTGTTCCCGCGCAGCCCGGCGTCCGACGCTCTCGAGAGATAGTCCTCCAGGTCAGCGCAGGCGCGCCGGTACTCGGCGGCGATGGCGGTCTTGTCATGCGGCTCGGCGTCCATGGCTCATTGTCCCCCCGGAGGACTCGTTGCTGGTCATCTGACGGCGATCCCGATCAGCACCAAAATGATCGGTAGAATCCTGGTATGGAGCTTCGCCTGTTGTATTTCGATGGCTGTCCCAACTGGCGTGTCGCCCGGGAGAACCTGCGCGCTGCGCTGGCGGGGCTGGGTTGGGCTCAGTCCTTCGAGGCCGTGCTGGCGGAAACCGAAGACCAGGCCCGGGCTCTGCACTTCACCGGCTCCCCCACTATCGTCCTCGATGGCAAAGACATCTTTGACTCGGGAAATGCGCCGGCCGCGTTGGCCTGTCGGCTCTACCGGACCGGAACCGGACTGGCCGGCTCACCAACCACTGAGGACATTGTCACCGCGTTGCAACGCGAGGCGGGTTCCCTCCGCTAGCCGGCGCCGCCAGCCGGAGCGGTTAGCCGGAGCGCGGGGCGAACATGATGACCGCCACCCCGCCCAGGCAGACCGCGGCGCCAATCAGGTCCCACCGGTCCGGGCGGAACTGGTCAAAGATCACTCCCCAGATCAGGGACCCGACGACGAATACCCCACCATACGCGGCGAGGATACGGCCGAAATGGGCGTCCGGCTGAAACGTGGCGACGAAACCGTAGGCTCCCAGCGCCAGGATGCCCAGACCGGCCCACCACCAGGACCTGCCCTCGCGCGCGGCCTGCCAGATGAGCCACGCTCCACCAATTTCGGCAACGGCCGCCAGCGCGAAAAGAGCCACGGACTTCAGAATCGTCATCCCACCAGTATCGGTGCCAGAGTACGGGTGCCGGTAGCGATGGCCCGGTTACCCAGTGGCCCCGCCGGATCGACCCTGCAGCAGACCGGTGGGGAAGCCGAGCAGCACGGGTTCCGTGGCGCTTCCTGGTCACCGGCCAGGGCCGCGGCAATGGAGCGGACTCGCTCATACCCGGTGGCCAGCAGGGAGGTCGGCGCGCGCCCGTAGGACTTCGTGCCCGCAATATAAAAATCTTTCTCCGGATGGGACAGAAGTTTGGCGCCGTGGGGAGGCACCGTGCCGAGGCACCGTGCCGCAGGAATGGACTTCGGGGCGGGCACCCGGATCGGCTGGGCGGTACGCGGCGCCGGCGTCACCCGGCTCTACGGCAGAGAACAGCCGGATATGCCCCCAATTCCGGGACGGCGGCACCAGGAGATTCACCGGCTTCAAAGATCAGCGGGGTGATTCCGCGTTCCGGAAGGTTGGCGGCGGCGGCCAGGCCAATTGGGCCCGCTCCTATGACGGCGACGGGCAGTTCCTTAATCCGTCCATCAGATGCTTTATCTTCCTTCATTGCAGGACGGCGGTCAGCTGCCGGCGGGAGCCAGAGAAGCGATCAGGTCGATGATGCGGGATCTGATCTCATCCCGGATGGGCCGTACCGCCTCGAGGCCCTGGCCTGCCGGATCCTCGAGCTCCCAGTCCTCATACCTCTTGCCCGGGAAGATCGGGCAGGTGTCCCCACAGCCCATGGTGATGACGACGTCGGATTCCCTCACCGCGTCGGTGGTGAGGACCTTGGGGATTTCAGCCGACACGTCGATGCCAACTTCGTGCATGGCTTCCACCGCGGCGGGATTCACAGTCTCCGCCGGCTCTGATCCGGCGGATCGGACCTCGATCCCGCCCTTGGACAGGGTTGTCAGGAAGGCCGCTGCCATTTGTGAGCGTCCGGCGTTGTGCACGCAGACGAACAGGACCGAGGGCTTTTTCGAGGTAACGGTTTCCATGGCCTTCATTGATCGATGCTCCTAGCGGAATATTGGGGGGCACGGCGTTCGCTGGTGAAGAAGTGTTTGCGGGCACAGAGCGCCGCGTAGACCAGCGCGACCAGCGCGGGGACTTCGATCAGAGGTCCGACGACGCCGGCCAGCGCCTGCCCCGAGGCGACGCCGAAGGTGCCGATCGCCACGGCGATGGCGAGTTCGAAATTGTTGCCGGCCGCGGTGAAGGCCAGGGTTGCGGTCTTGGCGTAGCCCAGGTTAAGCGCGCGGCCGATGACCATTCCGGCGCCGAAAACGGTGATGAAGTAGACCGTCAGTGGGACGGCTATCCGGACCACGTCCAGGGGCCGGGATGTGATGGCGCCGCCCTGCAGGGCGAAGAGCACCACGATGGTAAAGAGCAGTCCGTAAAGCGCCCACGGACCGATCTTCGGTAGGAACCTGTCCTCGTACCAGCCACGTCCCCTGGCCCTTTCGCCCAAGGTGCGGGTGAGGAAGCCTGCCAGCAGCGGGATGCCCAGAAAGACAAGCACCGAGGCGGTGATCGCCCAAAAGGAGAAGTCGGCGCTGCTGGTGGGCAGTCCCAGCCAGGCCGGCAGGATCTGCAGATAGAACCAGCCCATGGCGCCGAAGGCCACAAGCTGGAAGAGGGAGTTGATCGCCACGAGCACCGCCGCCGCCTCGCGGTCGCCGCAGGCCAGGTCATTCCAGATCATCACCATGGCGATGCAGCGGGCCAGGCCCACGATGATCAGCCCGGTGCGGTAGTCGGGCAGGTCGGGAAGGAAGAGCCAGGCCAGGGCGAACATGAACGCGGGTGCAACCAGCCAGTTCAGCACCAGCGACGTCACCAGCAGTTTCCGGTCGCCAATCGCACGTCGCGTTTCGTCGTAGCGGACCTTTGCCAGCACCGGGTACATCATGACCAGCAGACCGACGGCGATCGGCAAGGAAACCGAGCCAATCTTGACCGAATCGAGAGCCGAATTGAGACCAGGAATGAACCTACCTGAAAGGAGTCCGACGGCCATGGCCGCGATGATCCAGACCGGCAGGAATCGGTCCAGCATCGACAGCTTGCCGACGACCGCCGCTTCAGTGGTGGCGGGAAGGGACGATTGGGTTTGAGTGCTCACTGCGCTCCAGGTTTGGCTCGACTCAGATTGATGATTGTCGATGCAAGTATCACCGGGTATATCGATGAATGTCAATCTATGTGCATAATGGAGGCATGGATGCCCTGCAAATCCTTGAACCGGCCAGCGCCGAAGCCTGCTGCGCCTCCGGCGGCAAGCCTGTTTTGAATGCCGAGGATGCGCAGGAACAGGCCCTTCTGTTCAAGGCACTCTCCGATCCCAACAGGCTGCGGCTGCTCTCGATCGTCAAGGCAGGCGACCAGGGCGAAGCGTGCGTCTGCGATCTTACCGAGTCCCTGGACCTGGGTCAGCCGACGGTTTCCCACCACCTCAAGATCCTGGTGGACTCCGGCCTCCTTAGCCGCGAAAAGCGCGGCACCTGGGCGTACTACTCCCTGGTTCCCGGGGCCCTTCAATCCGTCTCCCGGGTCCTGCAGCAGCTGTGACGCCGCAGATCCGCACCTTTGACCGGCGGGACTGGCCCGGGATTCGGCGTATCTATGAAGCCGGCATAGCGAGCGGTAACGCCACCTTCGACCCGGCGCCGCCCAGCGAGGAGGAGTTCTTCGCGTCCCGCGTTCCCGAACTCCGGCTGGCAGCGGTCGACGACGGGGGCACCATCCTCGGCTGGACGGCGGCGACCCGTATCTCCGCCCGTCCGGCCTACCGTGGAGTGGTGGAGCACTCGCTGTACGTTGATCCCGTCGCGGCGGGGCGCGGTGTAGGCAAAATGCTGTTGGCTGCCCTCGCGGACACGGCCGTCGCACACGGCTACTGGTGCCTGCGCGGCACGATATTTGCCGAAAACGCGGCCAGCATTGCGTTGCATCACCGGGCCGGATTCCGCCGGGTCGGCGTCCTGGAAGAAATCGCCCTGATGACTTACGGCCCGTCCGCCGGCCAGTGGCGGGACACGGTACTCTTCCAGCGCCGTCTTTAGTTCTCTGCCCGCCAGCCCTGAGAAACAAAGAATGGGGTCCGCTCAGGGTGAACCCCCATAGCCAGCCGGGAGACCAGCCCGCAAGAATGGGGGTATGAAGACAATCCTCAACATCATCTGGCTCGTTTTCGGCGGCATCTGGCTGGCCCTGGGCTACTTTGTGGCCGGCCTCATCTGCTGTGCGCTGATCATCACCATCCCGTGGGGAATTGCCTCCTTCCGGATCGCCGGCTACGCGCTCTGGCCTTTCGGCCGCACCGTCGTCGACAAGCCGGGTGGCACCGGACTCGCCGCGACGCTGGGAAACGTCATCTGGCTGCTGGTGGCGGGAATCTGGATAGCCATTGCGCACGTGATGACGGCGATCGCCATGGCCGTCACGATCATCGGCATCCCGCTCGCGATCGCCAATCTGAAACTCATCCCCGTCTCGCTGATGCCGCTGGGCAAGATGATCGTGCCGACGAACCGGCCGTTCGCCGCCCTCCACCGCTGACCCCTCGCAACTGCCCCGCGCCAAGTGCACAAAAACTCGCGTTTAAGTGCACTTACTGCGGGACAGTTGGACTGGAAAGACAGTTGGACTGGAAATACTGAAAGGCGCCACATCATGAGCATTCCCACCACCACGTTGGGCGGCGGCCTCACCGTTAGTGCCCTTGGCTTCGGCGGCATGGCCCTGACGCCGGTCTACGGCGAAGTCGACGACGGCCAGGCCCTCCAGACGCTCAACCACGCCCTCGACGCGGGCGTGACCTTCATCGACACGGCGAACATCTACGGCGCCGGCAGCAACGAGGAACTGATAGCCCGGCTGCTGGCCCACCGGCGGGGCGAGGTCCAGCTGGCCACCAAGTTCGCCCTGGTAGGCAACCCTGCGGAGGGCTACCGGGACATCCGCGGCGACGCTGCCTATGTCCGCCAGGCCGCCGAGGAAAGCCTGCAGCGCCTGGGGACGGACGTGATCGATCTTTATTACATGCACCGGCGCGACCTGCGGGTTCCGATCGAGGAAACCGTCGGGGCCATGGCGGAGCTGGTGCAGCAGGGCAAGGTGCGCCATCTTGGCCTCTCCGAGGTCACCTCGGAGGAGCTTCGCGCAGCCCACGCCGTGCACCCGATCGCCGCGGTGCAGAGCGAGTGGTCCATCTGGAGCCGCGACGTCGAGCGGAATGTCGTTCCCGCAGCGGCATCCCTCGGCATCGGTTTCGTGCCGTATTCCCCGCTGGGCCGCGGCTTCCTCACGGGCACGGTCGGCAAGGAAAACCTGGGTCCCAACGATTTCCGGCGCAACATTCCGCGCTTCGCCGACGGAGTGTTGGAGGCCAACGCGGCCGTGGTGGAATCCGTGCAGAAGGTGGCACAGGAGCAGGGTTCGACGGCGGCGCAGGTCGCCCTGGCCTGGCTGCTGGCGCAGGGCACCCGGCTGGGCCTGCCGGTGGTTCCGATTCCGGGAACCCGGAAGGCCGCCCGGATCGACGAAAACGTCGGCGCCCTGTCGCTGAAGCTGGCCGAGGTCCAACTGGCCATGCTCGACGCTGCTGCTGACGCCGTCGTCGGCTCCCGTTCCGCCGATGCCAGCTGGGTGTCGGAGGGCAGGGAGTAGACTGGCTCGCATCCAGAAGCGACGACGTTCCGGAGGCCACCATGGCAATAGGATCCAGCCCCTATTCAATCCTGCGGCGCAAGCCGGTCGATGAAGTTGAGGAGGAGGACACCGGCAGCGGACTGTTCCGGACCCTTGGGCTGTGGCAGCTGACCGCGATTGGCGTCGGCGGCATCATCGGCGTCGGCATCTTCACCCTGGCGGGGGTGGTGGCGCACGGGGACTCGAACAATCCCGGGGTGGGCCCCGCCGTCGTCATATCCTTCCTGATCGCCGGCCTGGCCAGCGGCGCTGCGGCCCTTTCCTATGCCGAGTTCGCCGGGATGATTCCGCGCGCCGGCTCCGCCTACACCTACGGCTATGTGGCCCTGGGTGAGCTGGTGGGCTGGTTCATCGGCTGGGACCTGCTGCTGGAATACATCGCGATTGTCGCCGTGGTGGCAATCGGGATCTCCGGCTACTTCAGCGCGTTCATGAGCGGGATTGGCGTGGCGGTCCCGGACTGGATGAACAGCGCCTGGACGCCGGACACCCCGCACGGCGTCATCAATCTGCCCGCCATCGCCGTCTGCCTGCTGGTGACCTACATCCTCAGCCGCGGGTCCAAGAGCTTCGGCCGTTTCGAACTGGTTGCCGTGGGCCTGAAGGTGCTGCTGATCCTGGGCATCATTGGCCTGGGCGTGTTCCACATTAATAGTCAGAATTTTGTTCCGTTCATGCCCAGCAGCTTTGGGTCGGTACTGACCGGGGCGGCCACGGTGTTCTTCGCCGTGTTCGGCTACGACGCCATGAGCACCGCCGCGGAAGAGGCCGTCGACGCCAAAAAGCACATGCCCAAAGCCATCATCCTGTCCCTGGTGATCGCGATGACGCTGTACGTCCTGGCCACGCTGGTGCTGACCGGGATGCAGAACTACGCCAAGATGAACCCGACCAGCGCCTTCGCCTCCGCCTTCGATTCCGTGGGCATGCCGACGATTGCCACCATCATTTCCGGCTTCGCCGTGATCTCCATCCTGACCGTGATGCTGACGTTCCTGCTGGGCGTCACCCGCGTCTGGTTCTCGATGAGCCGAGACGGGCTGCTGCCCCAGTGGTTCGCCAAGACGGACGCCAAGCGCGGCGTGCCGCAGCGGGTCACCTGGATTGCCGGTGCGTCCTCCGCTGTCCTGGCCGGTGTGCTGCCGATCCGGCTGGTGGCGGACCTGACCAACATCGGCATCCTGGCCGCCTTTGTGGTGGTGTGTGTGGCGGTGATTGTGCTGCGCCGGACCAAGCCGGAAGCCCCGCGCACCTTCCGGCTGCCGTGGATGCCGGTGGTGCCGGCGTTCGGCGTGCTGGCCTCACTTTTCCTGATCCTCCAGCTGCACTGGGAGACCTGGCTGCGCTTTGTCATCTGGCTTATCATCGGCCTGATCATCTATTTCACCTACAGCCGGCACCATTCCCTGATGAACCCGGACAGCCCGCGGCACCCGGGCTCGGAGGCGACGGAGCCCGCCGGGCGGTAGTGGCCGACGCCCGGGTGTGGTGGTGCGCGCCGGACTCCCGGGTACTGTTGGGCTATGCGTAAACGTGCCAGCGCCGCGGACCTGGTCTTCCAGTTCATCAGCTTTGCCCTGATCTTCCTGGTGCTGTCCCTGGTCAGCTGGCCATTCCTGGTCAAGATTGTGATGGCGTTCGCGTTCTCCATGCTGCTGGCCTGGGGCTACGCCCACCTCCGGCGGGTCCTGCGGCTTCGACGGCAGCAGCGGTTCCAGCAACCGAAGAAGCTTCGCGTGGTCCGGATCGAAAACGTGGAGGACTAATCCCTGTGGACATCATCCGCTATGCGGATCTCAAGCCTGCCCGCTGGCTCAATGGCGGCGGAGCGACCCGCCAGCTTGCCGCCTCCGGCTCCCCGGAGTGGGACTGGCGGATCAGCATCGCCGAGGTGGACCAGGCCGGGCCGTTTTCCGCGCTGCCCGGCATCGACCGCGTCATCACTATCATCGACGGCGACCTGATCCTACTTGAGGTGGACGGCGAGGAGCACCCGCTGGAACGATACCGTCCGTACCGCTTCTCGGGAGACAGCAGCGCCAGCGCCTCGCTGCCGACCGGAAACGTGATGGACCTGAACGTGATGACCCGGCGCGGTGCGTTCAGGGGCTTCACCGCCATCATTGAACTCTCCAGGAAGCGGCCGCACCCGGTGTTCACCGGGCAGCACGCCGTGCTGCTGCAGGGCGAGGCGGTCGCGGCGGAGGCAACCCCGACGGCGGCCGCCGTGAAGCTGGGCCGGTTTGACGCCGTCGTCGGCTCCGACGCTGCCCCGGAGGTGACCGGGCGGGGATTCCTGGCCATCGTCTCGATCGATCCCGCCGGGGCCTGACAGCCATTTACCGAGGGCCGCACCCGTGCGATGCTGGAGCCAGCCACCGACAACAGCGGTGGACGGCGGCGGGGGAAGCCAGATGCGATTCAGCAGACCACAACCCGGCAACCCCTGGCGGCACGACATGGTGATCCGGGTCGACCATCCGCATCACGTCCATGTGCTGCTGTTCATCCGCGAGGCATGGTCGCTTGCCGCCGACGCGGACATCCCGGCGCTCGATCCCCGGCCGGATTGGGGCACATCCCGGTTGCCCAACAGCGCGGGCGCCGAGGAATGGGAGAGGCGGTGGCGGGCGGCCTGGAAACGGGCCTGGGACTGGTACCAGATCGCAGACCCGGACCCGTCCCGGCTGCAGGAGCTGACGCCGGAGGCCTTCCGCAGCCTCTCTGCACCGGGCCGGGACTTGAACCCGCTCGTTCCGCCGTTCTGGCAGGCCGAGTATGACAGCGAGGGCTTGGATTTCGGTGCCTTCGGCAACTGGGAATGGGAACTGATCCCGCGGATTCCGTCAGAGGCCGAGAGGGAGAGCCTTCCGGAGCTGATCCGAGCCTGGAAAAGCGGTATCGACAACATCCTGGTCTTGCCCTACGAAGGATGGTTCGCCCGTCGGATCAGCCACCGGTATCTGGCCGTCTCGCCGGCCGTCCGGGATAACCCGGAGAACTACAGCCGGTCATTGGCGGCCGCGGCGGACGAATGAGGCGGGGCCGGGGCGGTTCCGGAACGGATCTGCTCACTGAAAAGCCCGGTGGGTG
>JALYYI010000089.1 GCA_030946705.1 Actinomycetota bacterium
GGTTGGACGTCGAGGACTTGGGGATCCCCAGTTCACGGGCCAGGTCACTGAGGGTGAGCCGCCCGGAGGGTGCCTCCGCCAGCGCCTCGAGCACGGCCGCCGCCCTGGTGACGGCGGGGGCCGGCGATGTACTCCCCAACCCATCGGCAGCGCGGGCTATCCGGGAATCAACCATGATTCTCCTTCACTCGTGGTTCATTGGGCTGAACAGCAACCATCATACTGGCAGCTGTGATACAGCGTCCGGGTCGCCCGGCTGACGCACCGATGACCCAACGATGGCCGCCGAGTCACAATTCGTCACAGCCCGCTCATCGGGCGACGCAGGGGAACGGGGATCCGACAGGAGGTAGAACGTCCCGTCTTTCGTTTTCGATTCCCACCCTGTATATTCGTACTTAAGCCTTCCGCTACGGCATCCCCCAATAGTCGCAGCGGAGGGCCCTTATGTTTAAAGCGCTCGCTCCACATCTCAAGCAAGGGGTCTGGTCCGGGCCCGGTACGGCCCGGCGCGAGCGGGTTTCCGGCCTGAAAAAATTCCGTAATCGCATGCTTGCGCTGGCCATCCGGCGTCTATAGTCTGGGTTACTGACTCTCCACCGCCGCATCCCCCAATAGCGACGGTGGAGAGTCTTTAATTCTTCACGCGGCAGATGTCGATCGCAGCCGCCACCCCCCGCCCTGCTGATCGTTCAGCAGCTCCATGGTGGTGAGCTCGCTGCGCACATTCCGGCCGAGCCTGGCCTGGACGCGCCACACCTCGACGTCCACGCGGCCCAGCCCTTTGGGCATGCGATTTTGCTGCTCCCACCAGTTCACCCGCTCGAACCAGCGCAGCGGCTCCGCTCCCACCAACCACTCACGGCCGGACCGCCGCACCGCCAGAGGCAAACCGGCCGCCGTCGTCCGCACCACAACATGTTCCATACCTGCGACGCTAGATGGCGGTACCGACAAAATGGGTGGCGCTAGAACCGCTTGCTGTAGAAAGCGTTGTTCTTTTTTCCATCCCCGTTCGTGAGGTAGACCATGTAGTAGGAACCGGGAGCAACGCTCATCGGACCCAGCCGGAATATGGCCGACTCCATCCGGCCTTCCATGTTGCTGTGCCGCCCGTAGGCCGGGTCATAGGCGTTCAGCTTCGCTGTCCGCTGCTGGACGGCGCGGTTGGTAGCCAGATACTTTACGGTCACCGTCGCGCCGGACAGGTTGTATCCGAGGATGGTGACGTCGCCGGCACCGGTGCTGATTGCACTGTCGCTGAGGATCGGTTCATTGCCCCTGGACGCGAGTTCCTGGGCAAGGGTCCGGCCGTTGACCGAGCAGGTGTAGTAACTGTCCCACATGAAGGAAATATTCTTGGACGTCGCGGTGCCCAGCTGTTGGATCTGGCGGTCGAGGCGTTGTTTGGTGGTCTGACCCCGAAGAGAATTGTTGCACGCGTTGGCCGTAGTGGCATCCGTTGGGGCCATGCCTTCGACATTCGCCCACAGCTGTGCGCCCGTGCCGCGAATTCCAGTCGCGGCGGCTCGGAAGTATTCTCCGGTCGGGGCGATGTATTTGCTGCCCCAGGTTCCGGCGCCCATATAGGCGGCCGCAAACCTGTCGACGCTAAGCCCGGCTTCATTTCCCATGTAGGCTCCGCCCTTTGCCGTCCCCATGCCATCCTGAACGGCAATATTCAGCCGGACGCCGCTGCTGGTTCCTGCGATGTTGCGCACGGCGTTGGAGGCCTGAGCCGGTGTCACATGGCCGCCCGCGGTGAGGCGGGCGTCATTATAGGGACTGACGAGGGCTGCACGGGTCGGCAGATACTTCATGATCGCCGCATTCTGCATCCGATAGAGCTCCAGGATCGGCGCGAAACTGGCGGAATCATTCAGCGGCATCTCGGTGCGGTGGTAGAAACCGGCCAGGCCCGGAAGATTGTTGACCGACGACTGGTACATCATGAAACGCTCCGTGAATTTACGCAGCGTATCGCTGTAAGACATATCGGGAAGCCAGCCGAGGTCCGTTCGTTTGACGGGTGCGGGCATTCCCACATAGAGCTTCATACCGAGGCCGGTCGCCGCATTGGCCAGGGAACTGGTGGGGTCGGCGTCGGTCTTCTTGCCGCTGTAGATGGCAACCAGGTCGTAACGGTTGTTGGGTGAAGCGCAGCCGTTGTCGATAGTCGGTATCAGCAGCAGGGTGTAGAGCTGGCCGCTGTTCTCGACATTGCGGTCTTTGGCACACTTGAGGGCGGCGCCCTTCCAGTGGCTGCCGTTCGTGAAAGTGAATACGCGGTTAATGATGTAGCCGGCCGTTGCCGCACTGATGCAGCTGGCACCCGCTATCAGGCAGCCGGCGTAGACGGGATCCACCTTTCCGCCGGAGACCACTTGGTGGCCGCCGTTCAGGGCCGCCGGCTGGAGCAGGCTGCCGAAGGTAATGACCGTGTCGCCGCCCACGGCTTTGATGGCCTGGAGCTTCGCGACATTAGCTGCGTCCGATGTCGAGGCACTTATGAAGAATCCGCTCAGGGGGTAATTGGCTGGTACGGCGGCTTGAACCGGGAGCAGGACCGAGCACATCAGGCCCGCCGTAGAGACGGCCGCTCCCAGAGTGCGCCGGATCTTGCGTCGGCTGCTGCCGGACGCTCTTGCCGCGCGGTCGATGTCCTGACCCTGCATGTCCTGGATCGCCTCCCCGCGCGGCACGTCGTCAGGGGCCGCCGTGGTCCAGTACGCAACAACTCCCGTTACTGGAGCGTTACCGAGCGCGGGTTTGCGTCGGGCCGGGCAAACAAAACAGGCCTTCTCGCCGGCGATATCCGCCGGCCAGAAGGCCTTCCATGCGTGGGTCCTACCGGGATCGAACCGATGACATCCACGGTGTAAACGTGGCGCTCTACCAGCTGAGCTAAAGACCCAAAATACTGCGACAATTCTGCTGCATGACAGTCGCTGCGGAAGTGTTTCCCGCGGCACGATCACCAACTCTACCCGAAGAATTATCCCAAACGCCAACCGGATGCCGAAGCCGGCCGTGGGGCGGCGGCGGTTACCCCAAAGCGGGCAGCGCGGCCGCCAGATGGCTCAGGCTTTCGCTGACGCCGGCCTCCAGCTTGATCGTCGCGGTTGCATCCCCGCGGGTGGCGCCACGGTTGATGATCACCACCGGCTTGCCCGATTTGGCCGCGTGCCGGGGGAAGCGGAGCCCGCTCATCACGGTCAGCGAGGATCCGGCCACCAGCAGGGCCTGGGCGTCGTCCAGGATGGCGTAGGACCTTTCCACCCGGTCCAGGGGCACATTCTCGCCGAAGAACACGAAGTCCGGCTTGAGCATTCCGCCGCAGACCTCGCAGGGCGTCACGACGAACCCCGCGATGTGCGTTTCCTGTTCCAGCGCGGCGTCCGCGTCCGGGGCTGAGGCGATGACGCCGTCGGCCTCCACCAGCTCCACGAAGCCCGGGTTGAGCTCCTCGAGCCGGGTGGCGATGTGGGCGCGGCTGAATCGGGTGTGGCAGTTCAGGCAGATGACCTGGTCGAAGCGCCCGTGCAGATCCACCACGCCCAGGGCACCGGCGCTCTGCTGCAGCCGGTCCACGTTCTGCGTGATGATCCCCGTGGTCAGTCCGTGGCGTTCCAGCTCGGCGACGGCGTAATGGCCCGCATTGGGGTCCGCGCGGCGCAGGCGCCGCCAGCCCAGGTGGTTCCGCGCCCAGTAGCGCCGCCGCAGGGCCTCATCGCCCACAAATTCCTGATAGGTCATGGGGCTGCGCGGAACGGAGTTGGGCCCGCGGTAATCCGGGATGCCGGAGTCGGTACTGAGGCCGGCTCCGGTCAGGATGGCGAGCCTGAGCCCCGAGAGCAGGTGTGTTACGTCCTGCAGTACCGCCAGCTCGACGGCGGAGGGCCGGGTCAGTCCGGCTGCGGCCGGCGCGCTGGCGAACCCGGTCAGTCCGATTCCAACCGGCCGGCGCTCAGCCGCCACGGCTCCCCAGTTCAGCCAGTGCCTGCCGGTAGCGCTCCAACGGACGGGCCTGCCCCACCGGCGTGCTGAACGACGCGCGCAGCACGCCGCCCGCGTCAATGACAAAGGTCCCGCGGCCCGCCATGCCGCGTTCGGCATTGAAAATGCCGTACCGCCGGGCCACTTCCCCGTGCGGCCAGAAATCCGCCAGCAGGTCAAAGTCCAGTCCCTCGGCCTCGGCGTAGGCGCGCAGCGTGTATTTGCTGTCCACCGAAACGGCCAGCACCCGGGCGTTGGCCGTGGCGAATTCCGCAAGGTTGTCGCGCAGCTGGCACATTTCCCCGGTACAGATCCCGGAAAAGGCAAAAGGATAGAAAACGACGACGACGTTCCGGCCCCGGAGCGCCGAAAGGGCCACCGGCTCACCGAATTGGTTGGCGAGAACGAAGTCCGGTGCCGGCTCGCCGATGACGGGCGACGGGTCCTTCAGCGTTTGGTGTTGCGCAGTCATTTCTTCTTGCGCGGTCATTTCTTCTTGCGCGGCACCAGTCGCGTTGCCGCCCAGTCGGCCGAGACGCCGACGCTGGACGTGGAGTGCAGGCCCGCCGTGGGTGCGGCTTCCTGAATCTCGGCCGGAGGTACATAACCGTCCCGTCCGGATTTGGGCGTCAGCACCCAGACGACGCCCCCGTCCTCGAGCGTAGTCAGCGAATCAACCAGGGCGTCCACCAGGTCACCGTCGTCGGCACGCCACCACAGGATGACCGCATCAACAACGTCGTGATCGTCTTCGGAGAGCAACTCGGACCCGATCAGCGCCTCGATGCTGTCGCGCAGGTCAAAGTCAACGTCGTCGTCGTAACCGAACTCCTGAATCAGATCCCCATCCTTGAAACCCAATTTGCCCGCCACATTTGCCATTGTGCCGGCGTCGGCCTCGCTCACTTTGTTCCTCCTGGTCAAGACGCTCGCGCGCTCTTAAAGTTGTCTAGTCGGTCTTTAGGTTGTCTCGTACAGCTTGTTATGACGCAACCAGCCACGGCGTAAATGGCAGCCCAGCCGCCCGCCGTCGTGATTTACGTTACTACCAGCCAACACCCTATCGGCCCCGGCATCAAGCCGGTACCGGCCCTTGGTCCCATTGTGGCGCATATCGGCGCCACTTTGCGCATGCTGGCGTCCGTGTGCGGAATCGCCATGCCGCTGGGCCCTGCCAGGGCCGCTGGGGCCGGCTACGCATCGGCGCCGCGGGCGGACTAGAGTATTTGGTGGACGTCTGGAGCCACAGCTGCGGGCGCAATACATTGTCCGATGAACGACATTGCCTTTTTGAGAGAGGTTGGACGTGGCCGCAGGAGAAGAAAACTCCCACATCCTGAGCGGGTTAACAAACCAGCTGCCCGACAGGGATCCGGAAGAGACCGCGGAGTGGATCGAATCCCTCGATGCGCTGATCGCGGACCAGGGCACCGAACGTGCCCAATATATTATGCGGTCGCTGCTGCAGCGGGCCGGGGCGCAGAGCGTCGGCGTGCCGATGGTGACGACCACGGATTACGTCAACACGATCCCGGCGGACCAGGAACCCGATTTCCCCGGCGACGAGGAGATCGAACGCAAATACCGGGCCTGGCTGCGCTGGAACGCCGCGGTCATGGTGCACCGCGCGCAGCGCCCGGACATCGGCGTGGGCGGGCACATCTCCACCTATGCCGGGGCCGCGACCCTCTACGAGGTCGGCTTCAACCACTTCTTCCGCGGCAAGGACCACCCCGGCGGCGGGGACCAGATCTTCTTCCAGGGCCACGCCTCCCCCGGCATGTACGCCCGC
Organism: Actinomycetota bacterium; assembly: GCA_030946705.1. Lineage (GTDB taxonomy): Bacteria > Actinomycetota > Actinomycetes > Actinomycetales > Micrococcaceae > Arthrobacter_M. The sequence goes on from JALYYI010000089.1 coordinate 5,789, forward strand.
GCGTTCATGGAAGGCCGGCTCTCCGAGGAGGACCTGGACGGCTTCCGGCAGGAGAAATCCAAGGAAGGCCACGCCCTCTCCTCCTACCCGCACCCGCGGCTGATGCCCGAGTTCTGGGAATTCCCCACCGTCTCCATGGGCATCGGGCCGATGAACGCGATCTACCAGGCGCAGTCCAACCGCTACCTGCACAACCGCGGGATCAAGGACACCGCCGACCAGCAGGTCTGGGCGTTCCTGGGCGACGGCGAAATGGACGAACCCGAATCCCGCGGCCTGCTCCAGCTCGCCGCCAATGAAAAGCTCGACAACCTCAACTTCGTCATCAACTGCAACCTCCAGCGCCTGGACGGACCGGTCCGCGGCAACGGCAAGATCATGCAGGAACTCGAGGCCTTCTTCCGCGGCGCGGGCTGGAACGTGATCAAGGTCGTCTGGGGCCGGGAGTGGGATGACCTGCTGAACAAGGACACCGACGGCTCGCTGGTGAACGTCATGAACACCACCGTGGACGGGGACTACCAGACCTACAAGGCCGAGTCCGGCGGGTTCGTCCGCGAGCACTTCTTCGGCCAGACCCCGCAGACCAAGGAAATGGTCGCGCACCTGAGCGATGACCAGATCTGGAACCTCAAGCGCGGCGGCCACGACTACCGCAAGGTCTACGCCGCCTACAAGGCCGCCACCGAGTTCCAGGGCAAACCCACCGTGATCCTGGCGCACACCGTCAAGGGCTACGGCCTGGGCACGCACTTCGAGGGCCGCAACGCCACGCACCAGATGAAGAAGCTCACGCTGGCG
>JALYYI010000143.1 GCA_030946705.1 Actinomycetota bacterium
CGCGACTACTGCCCCCAGCCGCCGGCTGATCCGGGAGTCCTGGGGCGCGGGCGAAACATCGGCCCAATGCCTGCCGTGCTGGACGGAGCGGACGTTCGTCGGGGCGGCGCGGCGGCGGCCGTGCAGGGGGCGGTCAGACAAAACGGTGGTCCTCTCGACGCCGGCGAAGTTAGCTGTCGGATTCGGGCGAGGGTTCTGCCCGGCCCGCCCGGGATCGCACCACAACGGTGTTGAATCCTCGGGCGTGCTTCACCCCAAGGCGCCGCAAGGGGCCGATGGTGGTTCCTCCGCCCCCGTCTGGATGCTCAAGGACCGCGGACCGCCGACGGGGTTTGGCGAAGCGGACCACGAGCATACCCGTCAGGGGTATGCGCTTGCTCAACCCTAGCCGACAAAGCCCGCAGTAACAATTTCGTTATATAAGGATTCCGATGTCTCGACCCCCACTCCATCCGTTCCCACATTCCCCCGGTGTTGGCGTCTCCGGCAGACCCTCGCGACGCATCTTCCTGCGGACTTCCCTGCTCGCGGGACTCTCGGCCGCAGTTTTGACCGCATGCTCGGCAAATGATTCCCTGGCACAGCAGGCCAACGCGGGGGACAACAAGAACTACATCGCCGGGGACGGGTCCGTGAGCCAATATGCGAAAGCCGACCGCAAGGTCCCTGTGGTCCTGACGGGGAAACTGTTCGACGGAACAGCAGTCAGTTCCACGGCCTGGGCCGGAAACGTAGTGGTCCTGAACTTCTGGTATGCGGCCTGTTCCCCGTGCCGACTGGAAGCGCCCCGGCTGGAAGCCCTCCACAAGGAATTCACACCGGACGGAGTCATCTTCTATGGTGTCAATCTCCGGGACGAGGAACCCGAGGCGACGGCGTTCGAGCGCACATTCGGCGTCACCTACCCGAGCATGCAGGACAAGGATGGCGGCGTACTTTTGGCCATGACGCAGTACGTCCCCCCGCAGGCTGTCCCGACCACACTCGTCATCGGCAAAGACGGCAAAGTCGCCTCGCGCATTCTGGGCTTGGCAGACCAAGGCACCCTCAAATCCTTAATCACCGACGCAGTGGCCGGGAAGTAACCCGTGGCCGCACCGAATCAAACCATCGACTCCGCTGCGGAACCGGCAGCCGGGGATCCGGTACTTCCGCGCCTTGGCGCCCGGGGGACGCTGCGCTGGGTTTGGCGACAGCTGACCAGCATGCGAAACGCACTCTTCCTGCTGTTGCTGCTGGCCGTAGCGGCCGTCCCGGGATCACTGTTTCCCCAACGCTCGGTCAACCCGGCGGTCGTCACCCAATACCTCAAAGACCATCCCGGCTACGGACCCTGGCTGGACCGGTTCCAGTTCTTCAATGTGTATTCATCCGTCTGGTTCTCCGCCATCTACCTGCTGCTGTTCATCTCACTGATCGGCTGCGTGGTCCCCCGGGCACGGGCCCACTGGAAAGCCATGCGTTCGGCCCTGCCCCGGACTCCACGCCGGCTGTCCCGCCTGCCCGAATATGGCACGCTGGAACTGCCGGAGCGGCTCGGCATCAGCGCCGATCGGGCGGTCACGGATGCGGCGGCCCTGCTCAAGCGCCGGCGCTACCGGATCCACATTTACGATGGAACCGGGGCACGCCCCTCGGTAGCGGCCGAACGCGGCATGATCCGGGAGGTCGGAAATCTCGTGTTCCACGTGTCCCTGATCGGGGTCCTGGTGTGTGTCGCCATCGGTGGCCTCTTCGGCTACCGGGGCCAGAAGATCCTGGTCGAGGGTGACACCTTCGTGAACACGCTCGTTGGCTACGATTCCTTTTCCCCGGGAGCCAACTTCAGCCCCACACAGCTTGATCCCTTTGCCATCACCCTGAACAGGTTCCAGGTGAAGTTCGACCGCTCTTCAAAAGCCCACTACGGCCAGCCCATCGACTTCACGGCCGACGTCACGGTCAAAAACAAACCCGGGGCACCGCCCGTACAGCAGACGTTGAAGGTCAACGACCCGATCAGTGTGGGCGGGGCCAGCTTCTACCTGGTCGGCAACGGGTACGCACCGATCGTCACCGTCAAGGACGGCAGCGGGAAAACAGCCTTCAGCGGACCGGTCATTTCCATTCCCAGCGACGGGGCGTACACCTCTTTGCTGGTCATCAAGGCTCCCGACGCCACACCGTCGCAGCTCGGCTTCGTCGGGTTCTTCCTGCCCACAGCCCTTGTCAACGACAAGGGAATCTCCTTTGCCAGCGACCCCGATCCGTTCAACCCTCGGCTCAACCTCAACTCCTACTACGGGGATCTGGGGCTCAATACCGGCCAGCCCCGCAACGTGTACACGCTGGACACCAGGAATCTGACCCAGCTCAACGGCCGGGACCTTAAAGCAGGCGGTATTGTGCTGGCTCCGGGGCAAAGTTATACCCTGCCACAGGGGAAGGGATCCATCAGCTTTGACGGGATCAAACGCTACATAGGAATCGACATCCGCCACGATCCCGGCCAGGAAGGGGTGCTGATCTTTGCCGTCACCGCCCTCGCAGGACTGATCTGCTCCCTCTTCGTAGGCCGGCACCGGGCGTGGATCAGAGCCGGAACCCATCCGGACGGACGGGTTATGATCGAATACGGGTTGCTGGCGCGGGGAGAAAACCACCGCCTAGCCATCGAAGCCGCCACCGTCGGCAGGCTTCTCGCCCGCCAGTGGCAGCCCGAAGGCATCGGGCAAGCCGAAAGCCAGATCGCTGAGAGGCGGACCCCATAAACATCTTCAACGCGATGATCCTGCACGCGGCCGGAGCCTGGTGGATCTTCGCGATTATCTTCGCATTCTGCCTGATTGACGGGTTCCTGCCCATCCTGCCCAGCGAAACCCTGATCGTGGCCCTGGCCGCATTGTCAGTGAAATCCGGGGAACCGAACCTGGTGCTCCTCGCCGTTGGCGGTGCGGCCGGAGCCATGGCCGGGGACAACATAGCCTACCGCCTCGGCCGGCGCGTGGGCACCACACGGTTTGCCTGGATGCGCAGGCCCCGGGCGGCCAAGGCCTTCCACTGGGCGCGGTATGAACTCGACCGGCGCGGCGCGATGCTGGTTTTCACAGCACGCTACATACCGGTGGGCCGGACCGCAGTGAACTTCACCGCCGGCGCCACCGGATACCCGCTGCGCCGGTTTATCGTGCTGGACTCCGCTGCCGCCGTCATCTGGGCCGGATACGCGATCGGGATCGGGGTCGTAGCGGGACGCTGGGTGCACAAGTACCCGCTACTGGGAGCAGCCGTGGCGATCGCCCTTGCGATTGTGATCGGTTTCATCGTGGATCATGTGATGCAGGGGATCCACCGTTGGCGCGGCGCCCGCACGAAGCGGACAGCAGATGTTGCAGGCTCGGCTTCATCTCCGGCCGGCATCCATACTGAAACCCGGCCGCCAGGCGACGACTGAGCGATAGCTTGCGGACGCGGTCGGCTCGCCGTTGCTATGGCGCCATCGGATTCGTTTGCAGGATCGCCAGAATGGGGTTCGCGGCCAGCCCGAGTCCCAGCGATAGGACCGCGAGCACAACGGCGATCCGCGAGCCCCAGGGGCGCCCCGCGTCCGTCGTCGAGCCTATTGGGGACGCCAGAGCGGAGGGGATTGCGACCGGTTGCGCAGCCGGTACCGCCGCTGGTACCGTCGTCGTGCCTGTTTCCGGTGCCGGTGTCGGCTGCGCCGCCAGAGCCGACCCTGGTGCGACTGCCGATTCGTCCGGAGACCGGGCGGCAGGAGACTGGAAGATCCGGTAGATCCAGCGCAGGTAGTAAAAGACGCTGGCCACGGAATTGGCCAGGGCCAGGATGACCAGCCAGCCCAGGCCGGCGTCCAGGGCGGCGGTGAACGCGGTCAGTTTGCCGATGAAGACGGCGGTGGGAGGTGTGCCGACCAGGCCGAGCAGGCAGATGATCAGGCTCAGGGAGAGCCAGCGGTGGCGGCGGAAGAGTCCGCTGTAGTCGTCCAGCGTGCGGTGGTCCGGGAAGGCGCAGACGACGGCGAAGGCGCCCAGGTTCGTCACCGTGTAGGCGAGCAGGTAGAAGAGCAGGCTGGGAAGCGCCAGGGCGGAGTGTCCCACGGCGGCGACGATCATGAGCAGGTAGCCGACCTGGCTGATGGTGGAGTAGGCCAGCAGCCGCAGCACGCTGTTCTGGAAGAACGCGGCGAGGTTTCCCAGCGTCATGGTTGCCGCCGCCAGCAGCGCCAGGATCAGCGGCCAGCCTGCCGGCAGGCCGGGAAGGCTGCTGATCCGGAACAGGGCCACCAGCGCGCCGATTTTGGGGATGGTCGCTATGAACGCGGCGGCCGGGCCGGTGGTGCCGTCGATGGCGTCGGGGACCCAGAAGTGGGCCGGAACGGCACCGGCCTTGAAAAGCAGTCCCGCCGTGACAGCCAGCAGGCCGACGGCGGTGGCTCCGGCGGGTGCGCCGGGCAGGGTGCGGGCCAGGTCGGTGTAGGCGGTATTGCCGCCGGTTCCCAGCAGCAGGGTTATCCCGAAGAGCAACAGCACGCCGAACAGGGCGCCCATCAGGTAGTACTTGAGCATCCCCTCGGTCCCGCGTGAGTCCTTCGCGTAGCCGACCACGGCGTAGAGCGGGATGCTGGCCAGCAGGTAGCCGGCGCCGAGGACCAGCAGGTCACTGGCGGCCGCCAGCACCAGCGTGCCCAGGGCGGCCAGCAGCAGCAGGACGTAGAACTCGGATTCCCGTTTGTCCCCGGAGAACCTTTCGCCGGCCAGTAACACGACGACGGCGGTCCCTGCGAGTACCGCGATGCGGGTCATCTCCAGGGAGACGTCGACGGTGAAGGTCCCCGCGGCAGTGCCTTGCGGCGTCTGCGCAATCCGGGCCACGGACAGGACGAGGGCGGCAGCCACGGCCGCCAGTGCGGTCCAGCGGGCCAGGTATTGGCGGCGGCGGGGGAGCCAGCTGCCCAGCAGCAGGACGACGACGGCGGCCAGCGCCAGGATGAGCTCGGGGGCCACTGCTGCGAGGCTGATTTCCATCCCTCCTGTCATGGAGTTCCTCCCGAGACCAGATGGACCAGGGTCCGGGCGGCGGGTTCGATCATGTCCAGCAGGAACCGGGGGACGACTCCGATGATCACCGCCAGTACCAGCAGTGGAGCTATGGAGAGCATTTCCCGCGGTTGCAGGTCGCCCACGCGGGCGTCGCCCGGTCGCCTGGCGGGTCCGAGGAAGATCCGCTGCAGCATCCGCAGGAGCAGGGCGGCCGTGATCAGGATGCCGATCAGGGCCAACGCCGTGGGAACCGCAGCGGCGCCAAGGCTGCCCGTGAAGATCTGGAACTCGGCAATAAAGCCGGAGAGACCGGGCAGGCCCAGCGAGCCGAAGACGGCGACGGCGGTCAGCCCGGCAAAGCGCGGCGCGGAGCCGGCGAGGCCGCCATAGGAGGACATCTCGTAGGTGCCGCCGCGTTCGTACAGCACCCCGGCCAGGAAGAACAGGGCGCCAGTGAGCAGACCGTGGCTGACCATCTGGGTCACCGCACCAGTGACAGCCAGGTCGGCAGCCTGCGCGTTGCCTCCGGCGGCGATCCCGGCCGCGCCCAGGGCCAGGATGATGTAGCCCATGTGGTTCACGGACGTGTAGGCCACCATCCGTTTGAAATTGGATTGCGCCATTGCCACCAGCGCCCCGTAGAGCACGGACACCACCCCCACGATCACGAAGACCATCGCGTAGCTGCGCCAGGGGCCGGGCAGGATCGGTATGGCAATGCGGACGAACCCGTAGGTTCCCATTTTCAGCAGTACCCCGGCCAGGATCACCGAGCCCGGCGCGGGGGCGTCGGTGTGGGCCGGCGGCAGCCAGGTGTGGAACGGGACCGTGGGCGTCTTCACGGCCAGGCCGACGCTGATGGCCAGCAGCGCCAGGGCGCCGAGGAGCGGATCATTCTTCAGTGGATCCTGCCGGACGAGTTGGACGATGTCGAAGGTGTGCGGGTCGCTGGCCAGGTAGAGCACGATGAAGCCCAGCAGCAGGGCCAGGGATCCGATGAAGGTGTAGAGGAAGAACTGCAGGGCGGACCGGGCGGCGTTGCCGTGGCCCCAGACAGCGATGATGAAGTACATGCCCACGATAGACAGGTCGAAGAAGACGAAGAAGAGGATCAGGTCCAGCGAGACGAACAGTCCCAGCGACACGGTCTGCAGGAACAGGAACAGGGCCGCATGCGCGCGCGGGCGGTGCTGCTGGCGGACAGAGTAGATGGCACAGGCCAGGAACAGCAGGGCGCTCATGGCCACCAGGGGCAGGGACAGGCCGTCGACGCCGATGTGGTAGCCGGAGCCCAGGCTGGGCATCCAGGCAGTATCCTCCTCGTAACCCAGAGCGCCGGCCGCGCCGCCCGCGGAGCCTTTGTTGCCCATTGCATAGCCGATCCACAATCCAATGACCAGGGCGAGGTCCACCGCGGCAGCCGCGATCCAAACTGCGGCAATCAGCCGACGGCGGTCCTTGGGCACCAGGAACAGGGCAAGGCCGACGAGCACCGGCAGGAAAACCACGAGAGTAAGCACAGTCACCTCAGGACGACGAATAGGGCGGCAAAGACGGTCAGCACCACAATGGCCTGCGCATAGTACTGGTGGATGAGGCCGGTCTGCGGACGGCGGGCCGCACGTGCCAGTTCCCGCACGGTCCCCGCGACTCCTCCGACCGAATGGCTGAGGCCAGCTTCAATCCGGACATTGAGGCGGTGCGCCATCCGCAGCGTGAGCGCACCTGCCGCGCTGACGCCGCGGGCCAGCACCCGGTCGTCGAAGCGGGCAAGCGCCGCGGCTAGGGCCATGGTCGGGCGGGTGATGAGCATGGTGGCAGCGCGTTCCAATCCCAGCCAACCGCCCAGCCAATCGCCCAGCAAGGCGGTTCCGGTCGGTAGGGCACCGCGATTGACCAACCGACGTTCCTGCAGCCACCACACGCCGGCCAGTGCCGCGAGTGCCAAGCCCCCGGACAGCACCAGCTCCCACGGCTGCGGGCCGGCCGTGACCTGTTGGCCCAGCAGCCCCTGAAACCAGCCGCCAACCGAAGGCAGCGCCAACGCACCCAGCACGACGGCCGCGGCGGCCAGCACCGGCAGCGGCAGCAACTCCGCCAACGGCACGTCGGCCCGCGGGCTCCCGTCCGCGGTCGCACCGGCCGCGGCGGCCGGCCTGGCCCAGACCACAGCCAAGGCCTTTGCCGCATACGCCGCACTGACCACGGCGGCCGCCAGTCCGACGGCGTAGAGGGTTCCTGAGGCTGGCAGGGCGGAGGAGAGCACCTGGTCCTTGGCCGCCCAGATGGACAGCGGCGGCACCCCGCCCAGCGCCAGGGCACCGATGGTGAAGGTGATCCCCGGGATCCGGTACCGGCGGGCCGCCCCGCGCAGTTTGGCCAGGTCCTTGGTGCCCAGGGACGTCAGCCAGGCGCCGGCCACCAGGAAGAGCAGGCATTTCACCGCCGCATGGGCCACAAACTGGGCCGCCCCGCCGGCCACGGAACCGACGCCGGCGGCGAGCACGATGAAGCCGATCTGCGAACAGGTGGAGGCCGCCAGCAGCTGTTTGAGGTCCCGCTGGGCAAAGGCCACCGCACCGAGCAGCAGCGCGGTCAGCGCTCCGACCCAGGCCAGGGTCTGGCCCAGCCAGGCCGTCGCCGCCAGTGCCGGTTCGATGCGCAGCAGCAGGTAGCCGCCGGCGGCTACCATGGTGGCCGAATGAAGCAGGGCCGAGACCGGTGAGGGGCCGGCCATGGCGTGGGAGAGCCAGAAACTGAAGGGCAGCTGCGCGGATTTGCCCAGCGCCGCCAGCGCCAGTCCGGCCAGGGCAGCATCATGCCACGGGCCATGGAGGGCGGGCAGCCCGGCCAGCCGCAGCCCCGCGTCGCCCCCGGCCAGGGCCGCGCCGGCGGCCAGGTACATGCCGAGGTCCGCGGTTCGGGTGGTGATGAAGGCCAGCGTCGCGGACCGCACCCTGGCCGCATCCGGCCACCAGTAGCCGATCAGCGCGTAGGACATGGCCCCCATCACCTCCCAGGAGGCCAGCAGGACGAGGATTCCGGTGGCGGTGACGGTGACCAGCATGGCAGCAACGAACACCAGCATCAGCCCGAAAAAGCGGGAGCGCGCCTCACCGGCCAGGATGTTGCCGGCCGCGAAGACGATGACGGCCAGGAAAATGGCGGCCACCGTGGGTACGGCCGCGGCTGCCAGTCCATCCACGGCCAGTCCGGCGGGAATCCCGGCCAGTGCGGCGGTTTCGACGGCGGGCCGGAGGAAGGCAGCGGCGATAGCCAGACCCAGCACGGCGGTGGCGACGGCGATGGCCAATGGAACGGCGGCGTTGTCCGCCCGGCGCCCGGAAACCAGCAGCCACACCCCGGCCAGCGCGGGCGCGGCGATCAGCAGCCCCAGGACCATGGTCGCCTATCCCGCAAGGTCCGAGGCAGAATCGGCCATGTCCACGTCGCGGGCGCGGAAGATCGCCGTCGTAATGGCAAAGCCCATCGCCATCTCCACCGCCATGGCACTGATCGCCAGCAGCACCAGGACCTGGCCGTCCGGGCGGTCGGGGGAGAGGTAGAACCAGAACGCTGCCGCGGCCACGATGATGCCGTTGATGGCCAGTTCCAGCCCCATCAGGATCATCACGATCGACTGCTGGCTCAGCAGCCCGTACAGGCCGGTGGCAAAGAGGGCCGAGGCCAACAGCAGGAACAATTGCAGAGTCATCGGCCCAGGCCTCCCCGGACCGGATCTTCGGGGGTGCTGCGGCGCAGATCGTCCCCAAACCTGTCATAGCGGCCGCGCTGCGTGGCCAGCACGACGACGGCCACCATCGTGGCGAACAGGACCAGACCGATGATGATCATCACCAGCATGTGAGGGCCCATCAGGTCTAGGCCCAAAGCCAGTGTGGGGTCGGCCGCGATTCCGGTCGCGGGGGTGCCAGGCCACGCCGAGACCAGGATCCCGGCGGCCAGCAGGACGAACAAGGCGACGGCGATTCCCAAGGATGCTTTGTTGTTGTGGACCATTTTCATCGGCATGAGGCCCGCCGGGTTCATCATGTACATGACCATGAAAACCGCCATGATCAGCATTTCCATGACCATCATCAGGATCACCAGGACCCCCAGATAGGAAAGGCCCAGCAGCAGGATCGGCACGGCAGCGAACAGAAAGGACGCGAGAAGGGCGAAGGTGGCACGCGCCATCGAATCCACCCGGAACACCGTAATCCCGGCCGCCACCGCACCGAGCGCGCAGACGGCGAAAACAATGGTTTCAAGCACGGGTCATCACATCCATCCCAGCAGTACGAAAATTGATACGGCCAGCGCCTGCAGGATGGTCAGGGGCACCAGCACCAGCCAACTGATTTCGGTAAAGCGTTCCATCCGCACGGCTGGCAGCCAGTGGCCGGCCCAGACCATAACCGCCAGTACCACCCCGGTTTTGAGCAGGATCCAGGCCCACCCGGGAAACAGCGGACCGGCTCCGCCACCCAGGAACAACGGCACCGACATCGCCGAGGCGGCCACCAGCAACAGGTACCGGCCGGAGCGCAGCAGCAGCCGGTCCACCCCGGAAAGCTGTGCCGCCGCGCCGCCGGCAATGTCCCCACCCACGGCATGGTGGAACGGGGGCGAAAAGGAAAAGCCCAGCCCGGAGAGCAGGAAGACCAGGAACGCCACCGGCATGTACACAACGAACCACAGGTGCCCCTGGTGGGCGGCAATATCGCTCACCCTTAGTGATCCGGCCCCCACCCCGGCGGTAATCAGGGCAAACATGTGCGGAAGCTCGTAGGCGAGCCCCTGGGCCAGGAACCGGTTGCCCCCCACCAAGCCCCAGACGGAATTCGAGCCCCACCCCACCATCCATACAGAAGCCCAGGCCAGCACTTCCATCGCGTTGAACCAGACCACCCCGACGGACAAATCCGTGATGGCCGTGGTTCCCAACGGGATCACCAGGATGGCCATCATGGCAGCCACGGGGAGCAGGACCACACCGATCCTGGCCAACAGCCGGTCGGCCCCGGGAACTCTGCTGCGCTGGCGTACCAGCAGGCGGCCGGCCTCGCGCCACGGGTATGTCCACCCGGCCGCGGATTGCAGGCCCGAGGCACCGGCCCGCAGCACCGCGGCCCAGGACGCAGCGGCGCAGCCGAGCACGCCCAACAGGAACAGGCCCAGCAACATCTTCCACAGCAGCGGCTCAACCATGATGGTGGGCCGCTTTTTCGTAGGCGTACAGGGCTTCAACGTCGGGATCCAGAGAGGCCACTATCAACCGCACCGCAGCCAGCTCCTGGCCGGCCAACAGCGAGGGCAGCAGCGACAACGACGCCCGCGCAGCGATTGCCCGCTCCGGAACTGCCGGCTTCGTGCTATCCCGCTTCGGAAGGGCCACCGTGTCGATGATCGTGGAGTCCACGACGGCCGCGATGTCATCGGTCCACCTCAGCAAGCGCACGGTCACATCCCCTTGCAGATAAGCCGGTGCCGCAGCTCCAACGGGTCCGAGGCCATTCGTTGACCAGCGCAGAACACGGGAACCGCGGACGCGCCTGAGCCACCTGGCAAACCGTGGATGCAGGGGATCCCCGGGGGAGGGGTCCAGCAGTTCGTCCCTGAGCCAGCGACCAGTCCGGGACGCCGAATCCCAGCCGGCCACGCCCAGGAGTCGCTGCAGTGAATCAGCCGCTGCCGCCGCCCGGATCCGCGCCGCCGCCCCGCTGCCGCCGCTATGGCCATCGTTGTCAGTCCCGGTGGCGGTGGCCAGGGCTGTGGACCAAAACGAGGTCCCGGCTCCGGCGTCCAAAACCGATACCTCCGCGCTCTGGGCAACATCTCCCTGCAACAGCACCCGGACCACCAAACCCGCAGGCCACAACGGCAGGGCAGGGCCCAGGACCAGGTGGAGCTGATCGAGCTTCAGTCCATCACGGTCCGGTGCCCGCTCCGCCATCTCCAAACCACCCGGCAGCTCCATGTCCATGCCGGTCATGTCGTGGTCTTGGTGGCCGCTCATGTCCATGCCGGTCATGTCGTGGCCGCCGCTCATGTCCATGCCGGTCATGTCGTGGCGGCCGCTCATGTCGTGGCGGCCGCTCATGTCGTGGCCTTGATCGCCATCGTCGTCCTTGCCGGGCGCTGAAGGTGACAGGGGTGTGGGATCGTTCAGCGCAGCCCTGGCCCTGTCCAAAGCAACCGCAACCGTGGAGGGATCCGTGATCTTCACCCGCGTCTGCGGGGCAGGCAGCTGGGTCCACACTCTCCCGGCCGCGTCGTCAAGATCGCGACCGCCCGTTCCGCACAACACCAGCATGTCCGCATCCGCGGGGCTGAGAGTCGCGGCCCAGCCACGTACCCGAAGTTCCTTCTCCACGGCCAGCCGCACCGCCGTCGCTCCTGGGGCCGTGACGACAAAGGGGTGCGGCACGGCCAAGCTCAACAACCGTCGGGTCAGCTCCACCGGAAGGCTCCTTCCCGCCAGGCATAGACAACCGCCGCCACCAGAACCGCAAGGAAGGAGAACATTTCGACGACGGCGATGGCTCCGATCCGGCCGACCACCAGCACCCACGGGTACATGAAGACCATTTCCATATCGAAGGCCAGAAAGACGACAGAGACGGTGTACCAGCGCACGTGGTACCGCGACACCGCGTGCTCCAGGACGGGCATCCCGGAGAGGAACGGCTCCTGGATCAGCGGCTCCCGGCTAACGCGAAGCAGCGCCGAGAGGCCATAGAGGGCCAGGATCACGACCAGGGCCACGCCAAGTAGGACCAGGGCCGGTGTGAACTCCATCTTGGCACCTCCGTTCTTGTTCCGTTACCCGGAACATTACCCGGGTGGTCTGCTGCTCAAACCCGTGTCATTTGCCGAACCGGCGCAGCCGAAGCGAATTGGCGACCACCAGGACGGAACTGGCGGCCATGGCGGCACCGGCAATCATCGGGTTCAGCAGCCCCAGCGCGGCCACAGGAATGCCGACTGCGTTGTAGAAAAAGGCCCAGAACAGGTTGGTCTTGATGGTGCCCAAGGTCTTGCGGGAGAGCTCGATGGCCGTGGCCACCTGGCCCAGATTGTTCCCCATTACGGTGAGGTCCGCGGCCTCGATGGCCACGTCCGTGCCGGAGCCCATCGCGATGCCCAGATCGGCCTGGGCAAGAGCAGCGGCGTCGTTGACGCCGTCGCCGGCCATGGCGACGGTGGCGCCTTCGCCCTGCAGGCGCTTGACGGCGTCGACCTTCCCTTCGGGCAGGACGTCCGCGAAGACGTCCTCCGCCGCGATGCCGACGGCGGCCGCCACCTGCGCGGCGACGGCGGCATTGTCGCCGGTGAGCAGGATCGGACGCAGCCCCAGCGCCTTGAGCCGGGCGATCGCGGCCGGGGAGCCGTCCTTGATGGTGTCCTGCAGGCTGATGATTCCTGCGACCCTACCGTCGGCGGCGACCCAGATGGCCGTGGCTCCGGAGTTTTGCTCCTTCCGCAGCGCGGCGTGGTCCGCTTCCGTCAGATCGATTCCGTTCTCGCGGAGCCAGCCGGCCCGTCCGGCGGTGACCATCATGCCGTCGACCGTGCCGCGCACGCCGCCGCCGGGGGCGGACTCAAATTCCGTTACCGGCGATGTTCCGCCGGCGGCTTGCGCCGCCGCAGCGATCGCTTGGGCGATCGGGTGTTCACTGGCACCCTCGATGGAGCCCGCCAGCCGCAGCACCTCATGCTCGGTCAGGGCGCCGACGGACAGCGTGCGGGTGACGGCGAGCTTGCCGTTGGTGACGGTTCCGGTTTTGTCCAGCAGAATCGTGTCCACAGTGCGGGTATCCTCCAGGACCTGCGGGCCCCTGATCAGAATGCCCAGCTGCGCGCCGCGGCCGGTTCCGGTCAGCAACCCAACGGGAGTGGCCAGACCCAGCGCGCAGGGGCAGGCGATGACCAGCACGGCGACAGCGGCCGTAAAAGCGGCCTGCAGGTTGCCCGTAAAAACCAGCCACAGGATGAAGGTCAGCACGGCGAGGCCGAGCACGATGGGCACGAACACGGCGCTGATCCGGTCGGCCAGTCTGGCGATGGGCGCCTTACCGGACTGGGCCTGGCTGACCAGGCGGCCCATCTGCGCGAGCGTCGTTTCGCTGCCGACACGGGTGGCCCTGACCAGCAGGCGACCCGAGGTGTTGACCGTCGCGCCGGTGACCGCGTCGTCGACATCCACATCGACGGGCATGGATTCGCCGGTGATCAGGGAAGTGTCGACGGCGGAGCGGCCCTCAACGACGAAGCCGTCGGTGGCGATCTTCTCACCGGGCCGGACCATAAACACGTCGCCCACGGCCAGCTTGTCCGCCGGGATCTTCACCTCGTTCCCGTTGCGGATCACGGTGGCATCCTTGGCTCCCAGGCTGAGCAGGGCCTTGAGGGCGTCCCCGGCCTTAGCCTTGGCGTTGGCCTCCAGATAGCGGCCCAGCAGCAGGAACGTGGTGACGACGGCGGCGACTTCGAAATAGAGTTCCGCGTGCCCTCCCATCCCCGGATGGGCGGTCATGGACGGATCGGCGCCCAGCATGACGGCCGAAAACAGGAAAGCCGCGGTGACCCCGAGGGATACCAGCGTGTCCATGGTGGACGCAAGATGCCGGGCGTTAATGGCCGCACTCCGGTGGAAGGGCCAGGCGGACCAGGTCACTACCGGCAACGCGAGCACCCCAACCACCCAACCCCAGTTGGGGAACTGCAGGGCCGGGAACATGGAGATCAGGAACAGCGGGACACTGAGCACCGCAGCCAGGACCAGCCGCGGCCGCAACTGCGCCGCCGTTCCGCCGTGGTTCATGTGGCCGTGTCCGCCGCCGGGGCCGCCGCTGGTCGGGCTTGGCGAGGCCTCGCGTGTTCGCGCAGGGACCCCGTGACCCGTGGTCGGGCCCTGGCGAGTGCCGCCGTCGTCCGACGTTGCCCCGCGCCCTGGTGCCGCCTTCAATCGTGCCTTGTACCCGGTGGCGTTGACGGTGTCCACGATCTGCTGGTCGGTGATGCCCTCCGGAACCGTGACCTGCGCCGACTCGAGGGGCAGGTTAACCGCAGCCTGGACACCCTCGAGCTTGCCGAGCTTGCGTTCCACCCGACCCACGCAGGACGCGCAGGTCATGCCCTCGATGTCGAGTTCAATGACCCTGGTGGCCCTCTGCTGGAGCAGTTCTTCGGTGCTCATGGGGGAGTCCTTTGCTGGTAGGAGTATTTCCGGGCAGGCCGTTTTAGGCCTGATTGGCGACGACGAGGTAGCCGGCTTCGGCGACGGCCTCGCTGATTTCTTCGGGCGCAATGGTCAGGTGCGAGGTAACCGTCGCCGTGGAGACACCCCCGGCGTTCAGATCAACGGCGACGTCCTCGACGCCCTTGAGGGATTTGAGTTCTTCCATGACGGAGGACACACAGTGCCCGCAGGTCATCCCGGAGATGCTGATAGTGGTTTTCATGATCCTTGTTCCTTACTCGATTGCTCGATTGTTAGTGAGCTCTAGCGCAACAGGCGGCCGATGGCGTCGGTGGCTTCCTTGACTTTCGCCTGGACGATCGCCGGGTTGCCGGTGTTGTCAGACTCCCTGGCCGCCCCCACTATGCAGTGCGCTATGTGGTCCTCCACCAGCCCCATGCTCACCGCATGCAGCGCCTTGTTAACGGCCGCCACCTGGGTGAGGATGTCAATGCAGTACTTGTCTTTATCCACCATCCGCGCGATCCCGCGGACCTGGCCCTCAATGCGCTTCAGCCGCCTCTGGTACGCAGCCTTGTCGCTCGTGTATCCGTGGCTGACCTGTTCATCCATGATTTCGCTCATCATGTTTCCTCTCGCGGTTAATACGAGATTATACCCTAGGGGGGTATGAGTCAAGCAGTTTCCGGTTGGATATCGCGATCAACAGGCAATCAGGGGCTCACGCACATCGGGTTGCACGGAGCTGCATGCTAAAGGAGTTGGGAGACGAACACGTATATGACCATAGTGCCGATGAGCAGAACAAAGATCCGCAGAGCCCACAGTGCGATCCGGGCGGCTGGACTCAACCGGGCACGCGGTACAGGCCGGGACCTGTTGGCCGCCAGCTGTCCCGGCTCCAGATGGGCGCTTGGGAGGTCGCCTTGAGCGGGTTCACGATCGGGCATTGGTTCCTCCATTGTGGTGGCAGCCCCTAAGATCTCGCCGCCTACGAAGGACCGGGGAGGAGGTGGATTGCCTGGGCGAACGACGCGATCCCGTATAAGGCGGAGCAGGCGGCGATGAAGACGATGACAATAACCGTCAGGACATTCGTTATGCGTTTGTTGACCCATTCGCCCATCAGGGCTCGGTCATTGGCCAGCATAACCAAAAACACCAGGGTTACCGGAAGCAGCACGGTTGCAAGCACATTGGCATTAAGCGCAATGGACAGCAGTGGGGCTCCGGGGATCAGAATCACCACCGCCGCCAGTAGGGCCGTCGACGTGTTCACGCTGTAAAAGAGCACGGCCTGGCGCGGCGAGCTATTGAAGCTGTGTGAGACCCCGATGCACTCACCAGCCGCGTAGGCCGTGCTTGCGGAAATTGTCAGTATTGCCACCGCGCCGGCCTCGATCAGACCGAGCGCAAAAATGGCGCCGACCGCACCGCCGGAAGTAGAACCCAGAGCAGCGGGAAAACCAGCCCCGGCCAGGCCTTGAATTGCAGAACCATTGTGGGTGGACAGCACCGCCCCGGTAACAAGTGCTCCGCAGCCGAACAGGGCAGCCAACACGCCACCCAGTGCCGTATCGAACCGGCCGTGCTTAAGGTCGACCGACGTCATGCCCTTGTCCGCGGAAGCGCTTTGCTGAAAGAAGATCATCCAGGGCGTAACTGTCGCCCCGATGGTCGAGGTCAGTAGGAGCAACAGTACGATGGGGTCACCCGCGGGCAGCGGAGACCACGTTATGAACGCCTTGCCGATCAAGCCTGTATCCGGCTTCACCATGAGCGCGGCGGCCAGGAACAGGCCATTGAACACGGCCACCCCCAGTACGATTCGCTCCCAGCTGTGGTAGCGGCCGCGGCTAAGGGTCAGAACAACAAGGATGAGCCCTAGAGCCACAGCAACCGGCGCTCCGAGGTGAAAGTAGGAAAGACCCACACGAATAGCCACGAACTCAGAAATCAAGGTCGCCAGGTTGGTCACGGCCAGGTCTACAGCGCCAAACCATCCCCAAACCGAGCCGTAGCGCTGCAACACAAGTTCCCCATAGCCTCGATGCGTGACCGCGCCGACGCGCATGCACATTTCCTGGCATACGTAGGCCATAGCGAACAGCACGACGATGAATGGAAGGAAAAACCCGATTCCGTAACTGGCCCCGTCGGTGGCATAGGAAACCATGCTCGGCCCATCATTCTCCCCGAGCATGGCCAAAATCCCTGGGCCGATAAGCAGCCACGCCAGGTAACGCCGCCTACCCGCCGCTCGTGCGCCTGAAACCCTCGAGCGGTCATCAGACCTCAATTCGTCCTCGCCCGTGAACGGGCTACGAACGATCCTCTGTTTATCCATCACATACGCCTTGCCCGGTGATGACGCCGGAAAATGACCTGTTGCCCGCGAGTGGGTAGCAAGGACACCGTCCCGGGCAACATCCGGCCGAGATGCCCCGGACTTTCCTCACCGGCTTGCCCAGGACTTTGGCAGAGCTGTCCGGTTTTCACAACCGAGTCAATTTCGGCTTCCCGCATATTGAAATTATGGCGCGCCGAAGAACGCCTGTCTGTAGCTTCGGCGGCGGACAGACGGATGGAGCTGTGCGTGCCAGCTGTCCCCGCGCAGCGGGGATCGCAGAACGAGCGCAGGCGCAGAACACGCAACGATTTCACCCCGCTCACGACCGGCCGGAAGCAATAGGCTGCTCCCGCATCTCCTGGCTGCCGTAGCAACACAAAACGATTTCGCTGGATCAGGGCGCGATCGGCGGACGTGTGGGGCCATAGCCGGTTAAGTACGAAGTAACCGCCATGCGGAGCACTAGCAGCATTCTATGTCGCGCCATGATTTAGGGAAGGGAGCGGATGCGTTTCCTGCGCGATGTCATCCTGGAACGAGCGTGGCCCGTGAAGTCACCCTGGACGGACGGCAGCGGTCATAAATCGGTTAGGCCGATGCCCTTCTCATCGAGGCAGGGGGCGTGTTTGCCCGCGGGGCCGATGGACCGCAGGCAGGTGCAGGACGGGCCCTTGACCGAGGGCAGGGTCAGCCAGGCGAAGCGCTCCATGCCGTCGCGGTCGCCGAAATCCAGAACGGCGCCGTCGAGTTTGGGAGCGAGTTCATGGCTGACGCTGAGGGTGATTTCCTCCTGCCGGTCCCCGGAAGCGACGCGCGCTGCGCCGGTCCCGTCTGCCTCCTGGCTGCCCGGGTGGGTGAGGGTGCAGCGGAGGTGTTTCTTCGGTTCGGTCCGGGAGAAGTACAGTCCCTGTTTACGGCAGCCGCCCGGCCCTTGGTAGCAATGCAGCGCCCCGCCGAAAACCCTGATCATGAAGGCCGCTTCCGCGGTGACGGTAAAGGAACAGTGGCCGGGGATCCGGACCTGCAGACCCGGATTCCCGGCCACGATTCGGTTGCGCGGATCGGTCATCCGTGCCGGGGGCCGGAGTCCGGCACGGACACCTCCGCAATCCCGGGTACGGTTCCTGTGGTGGCACTGATGGACATGCTGTCCAGATTGGGCAGGGCATGGCCGAGGGAGTGTTGGGCCTGCGCGATGATCGCCTCGCCGGCGGAGATGGAGGTGTCGGCGACCTGGATCCTCGCGTTGCCCTGGAGACGGTGGCCGATCCAGCGCAGCTGCAGGGCCGGGACGCCCAGCACACCCGGGGTGCGGGCGAGGGCCGATTGGGCGCGGTCCAGCAGCTCGGGTTCGATGCCGTCCATCAGACGACGGCCGATGCTGCGTACCGTGCCCCAGAGCAGGATGATGATGGCGACGGCGATCAGGAGTCCGACGATCGGGTCGGCCAGTGGGAAGCCAAGCCACACCCCGATGACGCCCAGGACCACGGCCAGGGATGTGAAGCCGTCGATGCGGGCGTGCACGCCGTCCGCGACGAGAGCCGCGGAGCCGATTTTCTTCCCGATGCGGATCCGGTAGATGGCCACGCCCTCGTTGCCGGCGAAGCCGACCAGACCGGCCGCGGCGACCCACCACAGGCTGTGCAGCAACTGGGGGTGGAGCAGCCGGTCGATGGACTGCCAGCCGGCAATGAGCGCGGAGAGGGCGACGACGGCGACGATGAACAGTCCGGCCAGGTCTTCGGCGCGGCCGTACCCATAGGTGTAGCGCCGCGTTGCGGTGCGGCGGGCCAGGATGAACGCGATCCAGAGCGGGACGGCGGTCAGGGCGTCGGAGAAGTTGTGGATGGTGTCCGCGAGCAGGGCGACCGAGCCGCTGAAGAGCACCACGATGAACTGCACAATGGTCGTGCCCAACAGCATGAAGAGGCTGATTTTGACCGCCCGGACGCCCTGTTCGCTGGCTTCGAGCGCGTCATCGATGGAATCCGCGGCGTCGTGGCTGTGCGGGACGAACAGGCCGTAGAAGAAGCCCTTGATCCCCGTCGGGTGTTCATGGGAGTGGCCGTGGCCGCCGTCGTGCCCATGGCTGTGCCCGTGACCGTGCCCGTGTCCGTCATTGTGTTGGTGGCGGTCGGTGCCCGCCTCATCATGGCCGTGACGGTGATGGCCCTCGTGTTCATGGATGTCCACGCTTGTGTGGGTGTGGTCCGTTGGGGTGTTCATGCTTTGTCCGTGCTTTCGGCGTGATGGTGGCGGGGGATGCCGCCCAGAGAGTGTTCCGCCTGGAAGATGGCGTCAGTGACCAGCTGCCGGGCGTGCTCGTTCTCCAGCCGGTAAAAGACGCGGGTGCCTTCCTGCCGGGTCGTTACCAGGCGTCCCAGCCGCATTTTCGCCAGGTGTTGTGACACCGCCGCGGGGGATTTTCCGATGGTCTCGGCCAGGGTGCTGACGGGCAGTTCGCCGTCGCGCAGCGCGAGGATGATCCGGACACGAGTCGCATCCGCGAGCATGCTGAAGATCTCCACGGCAAGTTCAACATATTGGCTGTCCGGTTCACGGCCGCACACTGCGTTATCTGCATCCATACATACATTCTTTCATACGAATGGATGTCGAGTGGCCACCGGATGCAAGGGAAACCGGTGACTGGTCAGGAGTTACCTTGGTGAAGGACTGAGGCCGGTTCTGATGTGTTGGCACTGTCAATACTTTTCCCTCCGGACCCGGTCAAACTGTGGCCTGACGGACTCGGTCTCGGGATCCCTCAGTGTTCACAAGGACGGAAATCCGGTTCGAGGCCCCGCTCGGGCACGTGGAATCCCTTCGAAACAGGGGATTCCTGCTTACCTACACGCAGCTGCACCAGCCTCCGGACAATCGCCGGGGGTTCTATTGACCGGTGGGGGATGTTGGCTGGACGGTGCCTCCACTGCGGTTCTGGCTGGCTGTGGTTCCCAGCATGGATGGCGGGGGCTGGGGAAGGCGTCGGTTTTGAATTGCGGGGCGGCTGCGTTCATGAATCGGCCCCATTGGCCGCCGGCGAGGTCGACACCGTCGACCACTCCGTAGTACTTTCCATTGATCATGATGTTTTGGTTCACCCATTGGGGGCCGATGCCTTGGTAGCTGCCGAACCAGGAGGCTGTGGCGATGCCCGCTGTTGCTCCGACGGTCCAGGTCATTGTGTTGCCGTCCGTGTTCCCAGTCTTTGCGAACATGTCGTAGCTGGTTTTGTTGACGGGGATGTTGTATCCGGCGCCTTTGGTCAGGACGTCTTTTAGCGCATATGTGACGCCGGCGGCGACTTCGGGTTTGATGGCCTGTTTGCAGTCGGCGCCGGGGACCGGGTATTTCTTGCCCTGTCCATCGGTGATGGAGACCAGTGCCGTGGGATTGCAGTAGACGCCGCCTCTGGCGAAGGTGGCATACCCGTTTGCCATGGCCAGCGGAGCGACGTCCACGGAGCCGATGTCCACGGAGCCGATGAGGTTGGAGATCTTCGAGACGTCGTACGGCTTATTCGTGTGCCCGTCGAGTACGCCGGCGGCTGTGGTCATTTTTTGTGCACATCGCACAGGTCCAGCTGCGTTGCCGACTGGAAAGTGATGGTATTGATGGACTCATACAGGCCCTTGAGCACCGTCATCGGGTAGTAGTGGTAGGCGTCGTCGTTGGGCAGCGGGCTGTCTCCGACGGCCGGGTCATAGTCGCCCGTCGTGGTTCCGCAGGAGTTTCTCCAGGGGAACCCGGCCCGGTAGACCCGGACGGCGCCGTTGAGGACGGTGTTCATGGATTTTCCGGCGTTGAGCCATTGGGCGAAGATGAACGGTTTGATAGTCGAGCCGATCTGGAATCCACCGGCGCCGTCCAAGCTCCCGCCGTTGGAATCGAACTGGGGGAGGGCGAAGTTGACAATGTCGGGACGGCAGGCTCTCGTGACCGAACGGGCGGTTTGGGTAAAATTCTCGGATGCGGTGGGTGCCCTGCTTGGAGGGCAGGCATGAAGTCGTCTGTGGACAATGAAGTCGTCACCCAATATCTGTCGGACCTCCGCAGACTGCTGCACAGACCCGCACGCGCCAAGGCGGCTGTGGTCGAAGCGATTCGCGGAGGGATATCGGATTCCGCCGAGGCTTTCACCGCCCAGGGCCTATCTCCCGGCTCAGCTGCTGAGGCCGCGATAGCCGACTTTGGCCGACCGGCCGTTGTCGCGGCGGCGTTCGCCGGAGAGTTGGCCATGGCGCAGGCCCGCAAAGATATTTGGTCCCTGCTGATTACGGGACCGCTTGTCGGCACCTGGTGGCTTCTACTGTTGGCGCCGGAGTCGGGGAGATTTTTACCCGGCGGGCTGATTGCGGCCATCCCCGTGCTGCCGCTCGTTGCGGCCGCGGTAGTTGCGGGAGTGTTGGTGCTCGCCACCAGTGGCTCGCTCATCCGCTGGATCCCGGAAGTAACGCCAACACAGGCTTTGCTGGCCGCAACAGCTATCGGCGGAGTCTGCATCGCGGCCGATGCAGCAGTTCTCGTCATCCTCACCGTACGTCTGGCCGCGGGTGACGCATCTCCGCCGCTGCTCGAGAGCGCAGCCGTCACAGCCAGCTCTGCGCGCTTGCTCGCGGCCGCGTGGGCAGCCTTCCGGTGCTTGCGGACTAACAGACAGCTGAGGGCACCCTGATCTGTCCGGCTGCGGAGCCGACGATTGCGGTCACTCAACGCAGACGACTTCGAAAATTGACATCGTCGCAAGGGCGGGTTCCCGCGGAACCGCGCGGTGCAGCCGTGCGCGGCAGGCATAGCTATTCTCAATTCGGGGTTCTTCGCAAACTCCTTCGCTATCAAGAGGGCCGAGGGACGCTCCTCTCTGCAGTTGCCCCGATGCTGATGCACTCCTTGGGCCAGGCGAATTCAGCAGAGAACTTGCATTGGCCTGTGTTCTGGTTAGAGATAGCTGCAGATGCGTTCGGGGTCGCAGGCTGCGGGGTCCCCGGCGGCTGCGGCGCCATGGATTTCGGCGACGGTTGCCCGCAGCGCTGTGAGTTCCGCGATCTGGGCGTCGAGGTCGCGGAGCTGTTTGGCCAGCAAATCCCGGACGTGTATGCAGGGGGCCTGGCCGATGTC
Organism: Actinomycetota bacterium; assembly: GCA_030946705.1. Taxonomy (GTDB): domain Bacteria; phylum Actinomycetota; class Actinomycetes; order Actinomycetales; family Micrococcaceae; genus Arthrobacter_M. Next base: position 21,722 of record JALYYI010000143.1, read on the forward strand.
CCGGACGGAGAGGATGTCTCCGATCTGGGCCAGGGCCAGTCCGGCGGTGCGGCCGCGGCGGATGAATTCCAGCCGGCTGACTGTCCCATGGGAGTAGTCGCGGTATCCGTTCGGGGCCCTGTCGGCGGCAGGCAGCAGGCCGCGGTCCTCGTAGAACCGCAGCGTCTTGGCCGTCATGCCGGCTGCTGCGGCGGTTTCGCCAATACGCATCGTGTACCTCTTGTCCCGGGGATTTCGCTCTTGACCTTCCAGCGTAGTGGAAGGTCAAGACCCGATACGGGAACCGCGCGTGCCATCCCGGGCCGGGGGAGCTCCACCTTTTCCGGGTGGCCTTGGGTCGGGTGAGGACTCCGCTGTGCTGCGCCCGGGGCAGTCGTCGGACTCTTGACCTTCCCCCATGGTGGAAGGTGCAGACTGGGGCAGAACCATACACGAGGCACCGTTGCGGGCATTGCGGGACGGCGCTGCTGTACGACTTTGGAGGATTCATGTCTGAACCAACACGTGATTTTGATCTGGCCGTCATCGGCTCCGGCGGCGGAGCGTTCGCGGCCGCGATCCGGGCGACCAGCCTGGGCAAACGGGTCCTGATGATCGAACGTTCCACCGTCGGGGGCACCTGCGTGAATACCGGCTGCGTTCCCTCCAAGGCGCTCCTGGCCGCGGCAGAGGCCAGACATGTTGGCCTGGACGGCTCCGACCGGTTCCCCGGCATCAGCACCTCCGCCGGGGAAGTGGACATGGCCGGGCTGATCGGTGGGAAGCGTTCCCTGGTGGAGACGATGCGTTCGGATAAGTATGTGGACCTGATCGCGGACTACGGCTGGGAACTGCGCCAGGGAAATGCCGTCTTCGCCGGCACCAAGGACGATCCGGCCCTGGAAATCACCGGAGGCGACGGGGCGCGGGAGTCCATCCGGGCCGCGCACTATATGGTGGCCACCGGGTCCGCCCCGTGGGCGCCCCCGATCGAGGGGCTGGCGACCACGGACTATCTGACCTCGACGACGGCGATGGAACTCGCGGAGGTCCCTGACTCCCTGCTGGTGATCGGCGGCGGGTACGTGGCGCTGGAACAGGCCCAGCTTTTCGCCCGCCTTGGATCCAAGGTGACCATGCTGGTCCGCTCCCGGCTGGCCTCGGCCGAGGAACCCGAAGCATCCCGGGCCCTGATGGGCGTTTTCGCCGACGAGGGCATCCGCGTCGTCCGCCGTGCCACCGTGTCCGCCGTGCGGACCGACCCGGCCACCGGAGAGATCGTCGCGACCGCAGCGGTCTCCGGTGGCCAGGAGGAATTCCGGGCGACCCGGCTGCTCGTCGCCATGGGCCGGCGTCCGGTCACGGACGGCCTGAACCTGGACACCGTCGGTGTCAAGACCGGTGACCGGGGCGAAATCCTCGTGCAGAACACCCTGGCCAGCACCAACGACCGGATCTGGGCCGCCGGGGACGTGACCGGACACCGCGAGTTCGTCTACGTCGCAGCCTCCCACGGCTCCCTGGTGGTGGAGAACGCCTTCAACAACGCCGGCCGCGGGGTCGATTACCGGCACCTTCCCAGGGTCACCTTCACCAGCCCGGCCCTGGCCGCGGTCGGCATGACCGACCGGCAAGCCAACGAGGCCGGCATCCGGTGCGAGTGCCGGGTCCTGCCCCTGGAGTACGTGCCCCGGGCCCTGGTGAACAGGGACACCCGCGGCTTCATCAAGATCGTCGCCGACGCCGACACCGGACGGATTGTGGGAATCACCGCCGTTGCGAAGGACGCCGGGGACCTGGCCGCCGCGGGGGTCTACATCCTGGAAGCCGGGATGACCGTGGAGCAGGTCGCGAATCTGTGGAGCCCGTACCTGACGATGGCCGAAGGCATCAAGATCGCCGCCCAGTCCTTCACCACGGATGTCTCCAAACTCTCCTGCTGCGCCTCCTGACCCACTGACCCCGTCAGCAGAGAAAGAAACCTTGTCATGAGCAATGAATTCGTCCAACTCACCAACCGTCTGGCCTCACCGGGCACCGGCATCGAACCCGCCCTCTGGCTGCCCCTGCTGCACCTGCTCTCGCAGGGCGAGCCCGTGGGTATCGGGGACCTGGCCGCCGTCGCCGGTCGCACCGTGCGGGAAGTCAGCGCCGCGCTGGCCGCGGTCCCTGACACCGAGTACGACGGGGACGGACGCGTCGTCGGGCAGGGCCTGACCCTGCGTCCCACCCCGCACCGCCTCGAACTCGCCGGCGAACAGCTCTACACGTGGTGCGCCCTGGACACCCTGATCTTCCCGGCCCTGCTCGGCACAACCGCACGGATCGCATCCACCTGCCACGCCACCGGAGTTCCGGTACGGCTCAGCGTCGGGGCCTCGGGTGTGACCGGCGTGGAGCCGGCCACGGCCGTGGTCTCCCTGGTCAACCCTGAGGACATGAGTTCGGTGCGTTCGGCGTTCTGCAGCCAGGTCCACTTCTTCGCCTCAGTCGAGGCCGCCCAACCCTGGCTCGATGCCCATCCGGGCGGTTCCGTCGTTCCCGTCGCCGAAGCC
>JALYYI010000147.1 GCA_030946705.1 Actinomycetota bacterium
GACGCTGCAGCGGAGCCTGGGCATCTCCGTCCTGTTCGTTACCCATGATCAGGACGAGGCGATGGCCATGTCGGACAGGATCGTAGTGATGAAGGACGGGCGCATCGTCCAGTCCGGCCCGCCGGAGGAGGTCTATGCCCAGCCGCTGACGGACTGGGTGGCCTGTTTCCTGGGCGTTACAAACCTGATCCCTTGCACCGTGCTGGAGAGGAAGGGCTCCGAGGCCGTGGTTGATCTTGGTGGCCTGGGAATCGGCCGGGTCCGCGACCGCGGGGTCAGCGGCGAGAAATATGCGGTGTCGATCGGGCCCGAGCACCTCACCTTCCGGGGGCTGGCGTCAACGGAAAATGGCGGTACGGGCCGGCTGACTTCCTCGACCAATCTGGGCGCCACCATCCGCCACCGGCTCAGCGTTGGTGGACATGAGCTGCAGCTGCGCCAGCTCAGCTCCGACGCCGTCGTCCGTCCTGCCTCCGGCGACGACGTGCACGTCGGCTGGGAAGCGGACCAGGCGCAGCTGCTGGTGCTGGAATCCTAGAAATTCTCGGTTGTTTATAGCCCCGGCGTCAGGCGGATGTGCCCGCCGGCCAGGTGGTCCTCTTCCTCCGACTCGTGCTCGGCGTCGTCAATGTAATGCTGGACCTTGTGGTTCGGCAGATGCGCACGCAGGGCCAGGTAGAAGATCCCGACACTGACCACGGCGTTGATCAGGAACACCCAGCCGAACATGTCCGGGTGCGTCTTGGGGTCGAAGAGCCAGCTGATCAGCGCCATCAGCGCAAACCAGGGGAGCACCCAGACGGCGCCGGCCTTGAAGTCCAGGGCCGGTTTGGTGCTGCGGTTGCCGACAAAGTGGAAGACCACCAGCAGGATGTAGCCCAGCAAGATAGTGATAAACAGCTTGGAGTTCGTGGTCCAGCCGCCCCAGTAAACGATCATGTTGGCGCTGTAGAAAGCCAGCAGGGGGATGGTGTCCCCGCCGGGGAGCTTGAACGGGCGCTCGCGCTCGGGCATCTGCCGGCGGAAGGTGGCCATCACCAGCGGGCCGGAGCCGAAGGAGATCACCGTGGCGCTGGTGATGAAGCCGACCAGCTGCTGCCAGCTGGGGAATGGCAGGAACATGATCAGCCCGACTATGAAGGTGACCAACAGGGACCAGTAAGGCACGCCCTGCTTGTTGTTTTTGGCCAGCCAGCGTGGAGAGTTGCCGTTGCGACCCATCGCATAGGAGACGCGGGAGGCAATGGTGGTGTAAACCAGCCCGGTGTCCGCGGGCGAGATGATCGCGTCCGCGTAGAGCAGGTAGGCCAGCCAGGTCAACCCGGCCAGGGTAGAAAGGGCCGCCAGCGGCCCGAAGTCGTCCGTGAAGGTCAGTCCCGCCCAGCTGCCGGATTTGGAGAGCAGGTCCCCCGGCACGGCGAGGGTGAAGGCGAGCTGGAGCAGGGCGTAGATGACGGCAGTGATGCCCACCGAGCCGATGATGGCCAGAGGGATGTTGCGCTTCGGGTTGGAGGTTTCTCCCGCCAGCTCGATTCCCTGCCGGAAACCCAGGTAGGAGAAGGTGATCCCCGCCGTCGAAATGGCCGTGAAGATGCCCGCCAGGCCGGCCGGGGCGAAGCCGTGGGAGGTGAAATTCGCAGGGCTGCCCATCGTCGTCGTACCGAAGGCCGTGACCAGGAAGACCACTATCACCAGGATGATGACGGCCAGCTTCCACCAGACAAGCACATTGTTGATCTGCGCAAAGAGCTTCACACCGTAGTAGTTAACGACCACGAAGATGGCCATCAGGATGACCGCCACCACCAGGCCCTGGCCGGTCAGCGTGTGGACCTTGTCCCCATTGACGATGTGCGGCGTGGTGAAGTCGCCGTACTTGGTGGCGTAGGTCAGCGCGCCTTCCACCTCGATGGCCGGCACGGCGGCGGAGGAGATCCAGGTGATGAAGCCAAGCGAGTAGCTGGTGAACGAGCCCCAGACCAGGTGCGGATAGCGGACCACGCCGCCCGAGATCGGAAACATCGGCCCCAGTTCCGCGTAGCAGAGGCCGATCAGCATGATCATGAACCCGGCCACCAGCCAGGAGAAAATCCCGGCGGGCCCGGCGATGACCGATGCGTTGAACGCTCCGAACAGCCAGCCGGAGCCGATGATGGACCCGATGCCCGCAAACAGCAGGCCTATCGGTCCGACGTGTCTTTTGAGTTTGTGGTGGCCAGTAGGGGCCTCACCCTGAGATCTGGACATGGACCTTCTCCTTGATTAATCCCCGCTGCCAGCTTTCTCCTTTGCCCGCCGGATTTCAAGGTGTGGGCTGCGGATTCGGGTCCGACGACCACGGCCGGGCAGGCTTTGCGCTTTCCTTGGTAGGCTCCGGTACGGGTCCGACGCCGCGGAACCGACCGCCAGAAGGATGGCCGGCAGCAGACCCCTCAGCCAGCAGACCCCGCCGGCAGCAGACCCCGCCGCCAACAGACCCCGCCGCCAACAGACCAAGGAACCGATGACAACCGCAGCCAACGACGTACAGGGCTTTGCCGGCGAGTGGTGGAGCAAAATCGCCGCCGGATTCCAGCACGGCACTCCGCTGGACGCCTCCGGCACGGTGCTGGCGCTCATCCTGGCCGCCGCGATTGCGGTCTCCGTGCCACGGGCCACTTGGCGCTACTTCGGCCTGTTCGTCACGGTGGTGCACGAGCTGGGCCATGCGTTCGCGGCGCTGATGACCGGCCAGCTGGTCAAGGGGATCCATCTGCGGTTCGACCATTCGGGCACCATGTACAGCGTCAGCCGCGGCCGCGCCAGCGGAGCCTGGTCCGGCTTCTGGGGTTACCCGGCTCCGGCGGCCGTCGGCACCGCTCTGGTCTGGGCGGCCCTGAACGGCTGGTCCGGCTTCGCGCTGTCAGTCAGCGCGGTGCTGTTCCTGATCACGCTGCTGTTCATCCGCAATTTCCAGGGCGCCGTGATCGCGGTCGCCTGCGCGGCGGCGGCGTCACTGTTGGTCTGGTACGCACCCGCCACATTCGTCGGCTGGTTCACCTTGGCCATCGGAATAGCGCTCCTGGTGGGTTCGGTCCGCGACTGGCTGAACGTGCTCAGCGTGCACACCCGCCGTCGGAACGAGCTGGCCAGCTCGGATGCTTTCATACTTTCCCGGCGGACCGGTATTCCCTCCGCCCTGTGGCTGACCGGCTTCGCGGTCGTGATCGGCGCCAGCTGGACCTTGGCGCTGGTGTTCATGGGGGCCGGACGCATGTTCGGCCAGCTCCCGCAGCGCTGACCGACGACGACGGCGGCCCTCACCTCCAGTCTCCAGAGTCGGCGCCCGCCGCGGCCGTGGGCTGCGGGTCTAGACCGCCGTCGTGGCGAAATCGAAGGCCAGGCGCGGCAGGCGCGGGTGCCAGGCATTCTCGCCCGGCTTACCAATGTTGACCACCATAAACGTCTTGCGGCTGCTCCCGGTGTGAAAATCGGCGTCGATCCCGGCGGCGTTGAAGCCGGCCATCGGGCCAGCGGCCAGGCCCACTGCGCGGACGGCCATGATGAAGTACGCGGCCTGCATGTGGCCGTTGTTGTTGCCCATTTGCTGCCGGGCCGGCTCATTGCCGTCGAAGGCCGCCTTACGCTCCGGGGCATGCGGGAAAAAGACCGGGAACTGCTCGTGCCAGTCGGCATCGAAGCTGAGGATGGCCACCATCGGGGCCGCGGCCGTCTTGGCGGCGTTGCCCTCGGCCATGTGCGAGACCAGGAGCTCGCGGGCCTCAGCCGAGCGAACCCAGGTGATGCGCAGAGGCTGGATATTCATTGCGGTGGGACCCATTTTGGTCAGCTCATAGATGGCGCGCAGCTGCTCGTTGGAGACGGGCTCAGCTGTGAACGTATTGGCCGTGCGGGCCTCCAGGAAGAGCGCGCCTGCTGCTTCACCATCCAGAATCAGTTCGTCCTGGATATTGGCTTCTGCGGCGGCGTCGATGCTCATGCGGCTGTGTTCCCTTGCGTGAAGTTGGTTGATCCCACGGGTTTGATCCCACACGAGACAGCGCGGAAAGTCCCATGTTGATTCCCGCCCCGGCAGTGAGTTGCCGCACACCGGGCGGGTGGCGCCGTGCACCCACCCGCCCCGGGTGCTCACTGCGGCCGCCGCCTATGAAAACGCCACCGACTGGACCGCCTCCGGCCGCAATACCCCGTAGGAGCCGCCGGCCGCGCGGCAATGCCCACATGTCCACTCACCCCAGCGGGTACGGCAGGCCCCCATGGTCCGGCCCCGGCGCGGAAGCACCACCGTCCTTGGGCGTCCAAGGGTGGGTGTGGAGCCGTCGTCGCGGGCGGGCCGCGGGCGGGCCAGAACCGCTACGCTCCCATGAACCGCGCATGGATCCCGCCGGCCAGGGTCCGGAGCACCATTTCGGCCGCCGCCCCGTAGGCGTGAATCGCTGGTCGGGACTGGATCGCTGCCACATGGAACTGAATCGCTGATCCGGACTGGATCACCGCAAGGCCTACCGCGCCGCAGAGCAGCAGGCCGAGCAGGACGCTCGGTGCCGACCGTCGCAGCCGGCCCAGGACGGCCAGCGTGGATTCGGATACCGGTTTGAGTTCGGGCGCGGGCCGGTAGGTGATGAGCGTTCGTGCGGCAAGCGCGTTGGCAGCGGCGTGTGGGCTGGACCGCGCGCTGGCGGGTGCGTTGCTCGCTCCCCCCTGGTGCTCTGTCATGATGGCGTCCTTTCTGGCCGCATCTGCCTCATTGGACCGGGCTCTTTAGAATTTAGACCGGACGCCGGGGAGGTGCGGCCCCGACGATCGGCACGGCGGAAAAATCGAAGGCTGCGGGGTCCGGAGACAACGCTGGGGACCGGCTTACGGCCAGCCAGTAGACGTCACTGACGATGAGGCTGATTGCTGGGGTCATTTAACCAGCGTGAGGCCAAAGGCTAGCTCTGGGATGAGCAATGTCTGGGCATGGCCTGTGAAGGTGGTCGATCCCGATCTGGGACCCGGACCTAACCCCGGACCTAACCCCGGATCATGAACCTGACCTGGCTCCTTCGTGAAGCTACTGGCCCTGGCCGGGTGTGACCGGAGCATGTTCGATGCTTCGCGAGCCGATGGCGTCCGGAAGCTGGACGTAGCCGGTCTGGATCGTGACGTGCAGCGGACAGACGGTGTCCGCCGGGACGACGTTGCCCACCAACGTGATGACAATGCTCGCGGCGGTTTCCTGGTACCGCACCCGGACGGGCTCGTTGCAGGCCCTGACCTGCGCGGAGAGGTAGACCCGGTTCCGCTCCTTGTCGACACCGGTCAGAATCCACGGCAGGGACTCGGCGACGGGACCGGTGGAGGTGTCCATCTGCAGTTGCGGAACGTCCTGGCCCGCTGCCGGACCCGAGGTTATCCCGGTTCCAGCGCTCGACGGCGGCTGGCTGGTCTGCGCGGATGGCTCGGGCGAGGTGCTGCCGGCAGACGAGGACCCGGGCGGGGCCGCGCTGGGTCCGCAGCCGGCGAGCAGCACCGCTGCGGACACGGCGCAAAGCCAGACGAACGCTTTCCGGAGCATATGCCGATTGTAGGCGTAAACGGGTCTGGACAGGCGTCCTCAAAGAAAGTATATTTAACGCATTAGCTAAGTAACGAATAGGTTAAATACTAAATGGCCACCGACCAACTCAGCCTGATCTTCGGCGCGCTGGCGGACCCCACCCGGCGGGCCATCTTGGCCCGGCTCAGCGAGGGCGAAGCCACCGTCACGGAGCTCGCAGAGCCGTTCGACATTTCCCTCCCGGCGATCTCCCGGCACCTGAAGGTGTTGGAAACCGCCGGGCTCATCTCCCGCAGCCGCTCCGCCCAGTGGCGGTCCAGCCGGCTGGAAGCGGCCCCCTTTAAGGAGGCCGCCGTGTACATGGAGAAATACCGCCGATTCTGGGATTCCAGTCTCGACCGGCTGCAGGAACACCTGAACAGAATCCAGAAGGAGAACCCGAAATGAGCACCGAACCCAACACCACCGAACCCAACACCACCGATCTCAACGTTGCCGGACCCAGCGTTGCCGGACCCAGCAGTGCCGGACCCAGCAGTGCCGGACCCAGGAGTGCCGAAGCCAGCACCAGCGGCGCCCAGGCCGCGCCCGCCCGCCCCGGTGAGAGCGCCGTCGTCGTCGGCACCACGCTGACCATCACCCGCATTTTCGACGCCCCCCGCGCCCTGGTCTTCCAGGCCTGGACGGACCCGGACCAACTGGCGCAGTGGTGGGGCCCCGAAGAGCTGCACACCCCGCGCGAAACGGTGACCATTGAGCCGCGGGTGGGCGGCGTGTGGGCGGCCACCATGGTGATGAACGACGGCGGCAAGGAGTTCCCGACGAACGCCACGTTCACGCGGATTGACCCGCCGAACGGCTTCGCGCTGCACGACGGGCCGAACGAGTTTTTCCCCTTTGCCTCGGACCTGAGCGTGGCCCTCGAGGAGGTGGAGGGCGGGACGCGGATGACGATCGTGCAGACCTTCCATACCGAGCGTTTTGACTTCGGAGATTCGATCCTGGGCTGGGGCACCTCGCTGGAGAAGCTGCGCGGGCTGCTCGCCGGGTAGGACTTCCGGGCCTTACCCTTTTTGCGAAACCGTCCTAGACTGGCCCCAACCCCAACCCCAAACTCCAACTCCACCGCTTACGGCATTCGGCGCACCCGCATAGGTCTTCGCCGGACCGCCAGCCTTTACTACACCGGAATCTTCTTGCGTATTACCGGTCCCGCCCAGCCGGGCGGGGCAGCGTCTATCGGGAGGAACACCATGTCAGGAAACAGGGCAGTTGCCTACAAGGGCACCGGAAAAGTCGAGGTCATCGACATCGACTACCCCACTTTCGAGCTCAAGGACGGCCCGGGCGTCAACCCCGCGAATGTGGGCCGCAAGGTTCCGCACGGCGTCATCCTGAAGACCGTCGCGACCAACATCTGCGGCTCCGACCAGCACATGGTCCGTGGCCGGACCACCGCGCCCAAGGATCTGGTGCTGGGGCACGAGATCACCGGGGAAGTGGTGGAAGTCGGGCCCGGGGTGGAGTTCATCAAAAAGGGTGACATCTGCTCCGTGCCGTTCAATATTTCCTGCGGCCGCTGCCGGAACTGCAAGGAGCGCAAGACCGGCATCTGCCTCAACGTGAACCCGGACCGGCCCGGAAGTGCCTACGGCTACGTGGACATGGGCGGCTGGGTGGGCGGTCAGGCCGAGTACGTCCTCGTGCCGTACGCAGACTGGAACCTGCTCAAGTTCCCGGACCGGGACCAGGCGCTGGAGAAGATCATGGATCTGACCATGCTCTCCGATATATTCCCGACGGGTTTCCACGGCGCCGTGACCGCCGGCGTCGGGGTCGGTTCCACGGTTTACATTGCCGGTGCGGGACCGGTGGGGCTCTCCGCCGCAACCAGCGCACTGCTGCTCGGCGCGGCCGCCGTGATCGTGGGAGACATGAACGCGGACCGGCTCAAGCAGGCCCGCAGCTTCGGCTGCGAAACCATCGACCTGTCCAAGGGGGATCCGGGCGAGCAGATCGAGCAGATCCTGGGCGTTCCCGAGGTGGACTGTGCGGTGGACGCCGTCGGATTCGAGGCCAAGGGCCACGGTGCGGGGGCCGCTGAGGCGCCGGCGACGGTGCTGAACTCGCTGATGGACGTCACCGCTGCCGGCGGCCAGCTGGGAATCCCCGGGCTGTACGTCACCGGCGATCCCGGCGGCATCGACGAGGCTGCGCAAAAGGGCTCGTTGTCGCTGAGCCTGGGCACCGGCTGGGCCAAGTCGCTGTCCTTCACGACCGGCCAGTGTCCGGTGATGAAGTACAACCGGGGCCTGATGATGGCCATCCTGCACGACCGGGTGAACATCGCCAAGAACGTCAATGCGAAGGCGATCAACCTGGACGATGCTCCGCGCGGCTATGCCGAGTTTGACGCGGGAGCGGCGACCAAGTACGTGCTGAACCCGAACGGCTACCTGAACTAGGGTGCCGTGGCCGCGGGGCCGCGTGGCCGCGTGGGCGGCTGAGGGAGGTCAGGGGCCGCCGGGGCATTCCCGGCGGCCCGGGATGCGCCGGGTGCGATTGCGCGGGGCGGCTAGGATAGGGTTCCCTGCCGAGAGAAGGTGCGCCGGATGGCATCAGGAACGCCCGACGGCGGTCGGCCGGCGGATCCGGAGGCGGCGCTTTTCCGGCGGCTGCTGCAGGAGCGGATGGAGCGGGCGCACGCGCAGATTGGGCGCCTGGACGCCGAAATCCGGGAGGTGACCTTGGCCCGGCGCGATACGCCCGCCGATGATGAGCATGATCCGGAAGGGTCCACTGTCAGCATTGAACGTGAGCGCGATGTTGTCCTGCTGGCCGGCGCCGAAGCCCAGCGTTCCGAACTGCGGGCGGCAGCGGCCCGGCTGGCGGCCGGGACTTTCGGGATCTGCGAGCGCTGCGGCCGGCCGATCCCGCGCGGAAGACTGGAGGCGCGGCCGGAAGTCCGGTTCTGTGTGCCGTGCGTGAGCCAGGGCGCCCGCTGAGACGCCCGGGCGGCCCCGGAGCATCGTGGAATTTACGCCCACGGGGGATGGAAGGGTCATCCTGGAACCTGTCCACGCGTCTTTAGCAGCGCTGGAAGGAATCTTAAAGCCGCTGGCCGGAGGCAGCCCCGTCTCCGTGGAGGACATAAACCGGGCCATTGCTGCCGAATGACGCCGTCCAATCGCCCTTGGCCTCCGGACTGATCCGCTCTTTCACCCCAGAAAATCCTGACTATCTGAGCCTAACTGCACTGGTTGAGACCGTCGGGGTGTTGAAGCGGGCGTACAAGGTTGGGCGAAAGGAGAATGCAGAGACGGTGCTGCAGCTGGCCTCCGTCGAAGAGGTTCGGGTGGACCAGCCCAAATTGGTGCGGCGGGCGGCAAGACCGGCGCTCGGGGGACTGGGTGGCATCGGGCCGAATCAATCTGCTCAGTGAGAGCGGGTGCTCGGTGGGCGGAACCATGTTCTGCCCACCGAGGCAATGGAGTCGGTGAGCAGAATGGTCCGGCCCGTCGCCAGGCCGAACCGGATCCTTGTTTTCCAACACTCCCGGTCGCGTTTACCCGAAATTCACCACAGTCTGGTTTGATGAAATGGAGAGGGACACTGGAGACGCCGCCTCCACCCAACCACTAAGGCAGTAATGGACTTCATCGAGGCCGAGCATCCACGGCCACGTCATTTCCTACTTCACTTCAGCGACACCCATCTGCTGGGGGGTCCAAACGACCTCTACGGGGCGATGGACAGCGAGGCCCGGCTCCGCCAGCTTTTCACCGAGGTCCAGGCCTCCGGTGCCAAGCCGGAGGCGGTCATTTTCACAGGCGACCTCGCGGACAAGGGCGAGCCGGAGGCGTACGCCAAGTTGCGCCGGATCGTAGAGCCCGCCTGCCGCGAGATGGGGGCCCGGGTGATCTGGGCCATGGGCAACCACGATGACCGCGGCAATTTCCGCGCCGGGCTGCTGGACCAGCCCGCGGACATGGCTCCGGTGGACCGCAGCTACTACCTGGACGGACTGCGCGTCATCACGCTGGATACCTCGGTTCCCGGCTACCACCACGGCGAGCTCAGCGCCGATCAGCTGGAATGGCTGGCCGATGAGCTGGCGACGCCGGCTCCGGATGGCACCATCCTGGCCCTGCACCATCCGCCGGTGCCCAGCGTGCTGGACCTCTCCGTGCTGGTGGAGCTGCGCCGGCAGTCCGAGCTGGCCGACGTGCTGCGCGGATCCGACGTGCGCTCGATCCTCGCGGGGCACCTGCACTACTCGACGACGGCCACGTTCGCCGGGATCCCGGTTTCGGTGGCTTCGGCGACCTGCTATACCCAGGACCTGAATGTGCCGGTGGGCGGGACCCGCGGCCGCGACGGCGCGCAGGCCTTCAACCTGGTGCATGTCTACGAGCACACGATCGTCCACTCGGTGGTGCCGCTGGGCAACGCCCCGACGGTGGGGGAGTACATCACCGCGGAGGAGACCCAGCGCCGGCTGGCCGCGGCCGGCGTGCGCATCCCGGAGCATTCTCCGCGGACCTCGGGGATTCCGGTCCAGGTCCGAGCGCGCAGCCTGGCTTCGCGCTGACCGTCACCTGCGCCCGACTTTTCCCGGGGCGCCCGGTTAATTTTCCCAGGGCGCCTTAATGGGGAAAAACTTCTCCAGGAAATCCGTGACCAGCCTGGCGCGCTCGTCCGCAGGGACCTCGGGGAAGCTGCCGTCGTTGAGGCAGAAGAAGTCCATGTTCCGCTTGGCGAGCAGCTTAGACAGGTAGTTCAGCCCGGATCTGGCCGTGGTGTCGATGTAACGCACCTTGGCGCGGGTCTGGACGGCGGCACGGCCGGTGAGCAGCCCATAGTAGTGGTACAGCGAGTTGGTCACCGAGATGTTGTCCGCCGCGCGGAACGTGCTGGCCGCCGTCGCGCTGAACTCCTCGGGGAATTCGCGCTCAAGCTCCGCCATCAGGCTGCGGCGCAGCGGGGCGGCGGAATGCTCCAGATGCCGGGTGGTGATCCGGCCGAATCGGTTCCACAACAGCCTCCGGTTCACCCGGGCGGCGTTCTCAAAGCCGCTGCGCTCCGCATCGTTCTCGCCCAGGCCTATCCGGGTGGCCGCCTCGATGAACTTGGTGATGCCGCCGGGGGTGAAGAACATGTCCGGGCTGACCGGGCGGCCAAAGAACATGTCGTCATTGGAATAGAGGAAATGCTCCGACAGGCCCTCGATGTGGTGCAGCTGGCACTCCACCGCCTGCGAATTGTGCGTGGGCAGCACGGATGGGTCGGCGAAGAACTCCGTACTGCGCACCAGGGTCACGGCCGGATGGTCCGCCAGCCATGAGGGTGCCGGGGAGTCGGTGGCGACGAAGATCCGGCGGATCCAGGGGGCAAACATGTAGATGGAACGCAGCGCATACTTGAGCTCGTCGATCTGCCGGAAGCGGGCCTCATGGTCGTCACCTTCACCCACCACGACACCTGTCATCCGCGCGCGGCGGGCGGCGATGTATTCCGGCGAACTGCCGTCCACCCAGGAGAACACCAGATCAATATCGAACCGGATGTCCGAGGCGTGGTCCGCGAACATGTTCTCGATGGTGGGCCACATGTGCCCGTACCGCTGCACGCTTCCCCGCACGGCGTCCTGCGCCAGCAGCGTGCGCCGGGTGAGCGAATTCTCCATCGGCAGCACCAGCTGGTCCCCTTCGAAGCTCCACAGCTCCAGCTGCACACCCACCGACGCGCCGTAAGCCAGGCCGCCGTCGGGCTCCAGCCGCGGACGGTACAGGCGCAGGATCCGGGATTTGCGGTTGCGGGCCAGCTCGCCGTCCGCCACCAGCAGTGAGGATTTCTTCTGCGCGTCGACGGTCATGGCATAAAACGGCTCGTCGCTGCAGGCCTCCACCAGCGCCTCGCGCAGCTCGCGACGCTCCTTCCAGTCCACGGCGATCACGGGCCGCTCATCGTTGCCGCGCACCAGCAGGTAATCCAGGTCCGCCTTTTCCAGCGCGGCGCGGATGAACAACAGATCATCCACCATGGCCTGGTTGGGTGTGCTGTTCCGGTTGAGCAGGGCGTAACGGCCCCGGTGCCGGATGACGTCGGGCCGGTTTTTGAAACGGGCGACGGCGGCCGGGGAGGCTTCCTCTACCAGGTCCCGTTCGTCGTCGGGCGCGGGGGTGCCGTAGTAGACATCATGCTGAGCGGACACGTCTGTAATGGGGGTTCTCCAGTGCTGTTGTAGATGAGGGGTTCACTTTGCATGATAACCCCCTGACCCATGACAGCCGATGTGCGCGCGTGAGAGCATGGCTGGCATGAAGTCTTCTGACGTGCTGGGCGATGCTTTTGAGCGGATCGGCGGCTCCGTGGCGGCGGTGCTCAAGGGGCTGGGGCCCGAGGGGCTCAACCGGCGTCCCGGCGGGACCGGGAACTCCATCGCGTGGCTGGTGTGGCATCTGAGCCGCATCCAGGACGACCACGTCGCCGACGCGGCCGGGCTGGAGCAGGTGTGGACATCACAGGGATTCGCGGACCGCTTCGGGTTTCCGCTGGACCCGGCGGACACCGGCTTCGGTCACTCGTCCCGGCAGGTCTCCAGCGTGAAGGCGGACTCCGGCGAGCAGCTGCTGGCGTACCACCTTGCCGTACTGGAGCAGACCCTGGCGTTCATCCGTCCGCTGGACGGGGCTGACCTTGACCGGATTGTGGACGAGTCCTGGAACCCGCCGGTCAGCCTGGGCGTGCGGCTGGTCAGCGTAATCGGCGATTGCCTGATGCACGTGGGGCAGGCCGCCTACGTTCGTGGCCTTCCGGCGGGGTAGACCGCAGCGGCTTTGACCGTTTTGTGTTTGCGGTCCACGATCAGCGCAACCGCGATGCCGAACATCCAGACGTCCTTGGCCATCGGCGTCCCGGCCGCGGTGGGACGGATGCCGTCCGCCATTGTCGTGCCCGGCGTTTTGAGATAGGTGCGCAGCAGGCCGCCGGAGAAGGCGGCGAGTGCCAGCCCCGCGATCCGGCTGGGGATGAAAGGCGCCAGCAGGACCGCGCCGACGGCGATCTCACTGATGCTGAGCAGCTTGCCGAATCTTTCGGTTTCGATGTCCGCGACCTGCGGGAACGCGTGGGCTGCCGTAGCCTGCAGCCCGGCGGCATGTTCCTTGTCCAGGGTCAGCTTTCCGATGCCGGTGTTCAGGATGAAGGCGCCGGTGGACAGCCGAAGCGCGGCGTGGCTGAGGTTCATACCCATGGTTCTCTCCTTGGATGGAAGCTGCGGATCGCTTATTTCCGGGCATTGTTCATCTCCAGCCTAGGGACAACGGCGGACTCTGGCCAGGGCTGCATGCTCCCGTTCAGCCGGGCGAATCGAGCGAGGCGCGGAGCCCGGAAAGCAGGGCTTCCAGGCCCAGCCGGAACGCGCTGTCGCTGGAATTGAGGCCATTGCGTGTGCTCCGGGTCCTGACCGCCGCCGTGAACAGGGGAGTTTCCATGGACAACGCGCCGGAATCGAAGATGTCCGCCGGGGCGGTGACATCGAACGCGGAGCCGAAAATAAACGACTCCAGGGCGACGATCGCGTCGATGATCCGGTCCTGCGGCCAGCCCGCGGCCAGGAAGCCGCCGGTGACGGCCTCATACATCGTGACGGTCTGCGGTGCATTGGTGACCGGCAGCACGGCGATTACATTGATCAGCGGCGTGTGCCGGGCGAAGACGTCCCGGTAGGACCAGGCCCAGCGGCGCACGGCTTCATCCCACGGCTCGCTGCCGAATCCGCCCACGTCCACTCCGGCCATTAGGTGGTCTTCCACCAGCAGCAGCACATCCTGCTTCGAGGTGACGTGGTTGTAGAGCGCCGAGGGAGCCACTCCCAGCCGGCGCGCCAGCGCGGACATGGTTAGGCCCTTGTAGCCGTCCTGTTCAATGAGATTCAGGGCCGCCCTGGTGATATGTTCCGGCGCCAGCACGGCGCTCGGCGGCCGGCCCGCCCGGCGCTTCGGCATCGCTGCTCCGGTCATGACATGTCCCCAGTTCCTCGTGCGGCAGCCCGGCCGGCTGCAGCGCCTGCTGAGATTATTCCATTTCCCTCTTCCGTGATCGCACCCCATCCGTTAGAGTCTTATGTAAATGAACGTCATTCATTTAGTGGATCCGGTCACAAACGGGCCACACGGAGAGGAAGAAATGCAAACTTTGGAGCGCGACGTCGTCGTCATCGGAGCCGGGCCCTCCGGCATGACCGCAGCGTGGGAACTGAAAAAGGCGGGCCTGAGCGTCGCCGTGCTGGAGGCCCGCGACCGGGTCGGCGGCCGGACCTGGACCAACGTCATCGACGGCGCCACGCTGGAGATCGGCGGCCAGTGGGTCTCGCCGGACCAGACTGCCCTGATCGGGCTGCTGGACGAGCTCGGCCTGAAGACCTATGACCGCTACCGGGACGGCGAATCCATCTACATCGGCCCGGACGGCGCCCGCACCCGCTACACCGGCGAGATGTTTCCGGTCAGCGAGCACACCAAGGCGGAAATGAACCGCCTGATCGGGCTGCTGGACCAGCTCGCGGAGGAGATCGGCGCGGAGGAGCCCTGGGCGCATCCCAAATCCCGCGATCTGGACACCATCTCGTTCCATCACTGGCTCCGGCAGCAGTCCGGCGACGAGGAGGCCTGCAACAACATCGGCCTGTTCATCGCCGGCGGCATGCTCACCAAACCGGCGCACGCGTTCTCCGTGCTGCAGGCGGTGCTGATGGCGGCCTCCGCTGGCTCGTTCTCCAACCTGGTGGACGAGGACTTCATCCTGGACAAGCGCGTGATCGGCGGCATGCAGCAGGTCTCCCAGCTCCTCGCGGCCCGGCTGGGTGACGACGTCATTCTCGGCAGCCCGGTCCGCACCATCCGCTGGGCCGCTGCGGGCGGCGCAGCGGGAGCGGCCGCCGGCGGCAATAGCGTCACGGTCGTCGCCGACGCCGCCACGGTCACGGCACGCTTCGCCATCATGGCCGTGCCGCCGAATCTGTATTCCCGCGTTTCCTTCGACCCGCCGCTGCCCCGGCGCCAGCACCAGATGCACCAGCACCAGTCGCTGGGCCTGGTCATCAAGGTGCACGCCGTCTATGAGACGCCGTTCTGGCGCGCCGACGGGCTCTCCGGCACCGGCTTCAGCGCCTCCTCGCTGGTCCAGGAGGTCTACGACAACACCAACCACGGCGATTCCCGCGGTACCCTGGTCGGCTTCATCTCGGATGAGAAGGCCGACCACGCGTTCTCGCTCAATGCCGAGGACCGCCGGAAGGAAATTCTGCAGTCCCTGGCCGGGTTCATGGGCGACGAGGCGCTGAACCCGGTGGTGTACTACGAATCGGACTGGGGTTCCGAGGAGTGGACCCGCGGGGCGTACGCCTCCAGCTATGACCTGGGCGGCCTGCACCGCTACGGCGCGGATCAGCGCAAGCCCGTCGGCCCCGTCTACTGGTCCTCCTCCGACCTGGCGGCGGAGGGCTACCAGCACGTTGACGGCGCGGTCCGGATGGGCCAGTACACGGCGGCCAAGATCCTCGCAGCCGACTCGTAACCACCGCGGACCCGCGGCGGCGCCATGCACGTGTTAATTCGGGCCCATTAACGGCGGTTAGCTCTTGGGTCGGCGGGTGGACTCCCGGTCCTTGGACAGCTTGGCTTCCTCACGGGCCTTCGCATGGACCGAGCGCTCGGTGACCAGCCACGCCGGCGGCGCCTGCAGCAGCGCGGTGATCTCCGCCGTCGTC
Source organism: Actinomycetota bacterium (assembly GCA_030946705.1). GTDB lineage: Bacteria > Actinomycetota > Actinomycetes > Actinomycetales > Micrococcaceae > Arthrobacter_M. The sequence goes on from JALYYI010000147.1 coordinate 15,315, forward strand.
AGCGCTTCCGTGATCCCGGCCCGGGTCAGGCCGCCGATGGAGACGTTCAGTTTCTGCGCAACGACCGGACGCGGATGCGGACCGGTGCGGCGCAGCTCCACCAGCCACTGGGGCGGGTTCTCCTGCAGCGCCTTGAAGTCCTCGCGGGAGATCGCGTTTTCCTGGAACTCCGCGGGCGCGGCCGGCAGGTAGATGCCCAGCTTCTTGGCGGCGGTGTCGGGCTTCATGGACTGGGGCGACGGTTCGGAACTCATGGTTCAAGCGTAACGGCTGGAACGCGACCGCCCGGGCGGCGTGCGCTACTGTGGGCACGTGCCTGAAACCCGTGTCCTGACCGTCGGCTTTGTGCCCGGGACGACCCCGGGCAAATGGATCCGCCGCTGGGAGGAGCGCATGCCGGAGGTCCCGTTGCGCTCGTTTCCCGTTTCCGAGGCCGAACAGGTCCGGGTGCTGCACGAGGGCCGGGCGGATATGGCCCTGGTGCGGTTGCCGGTGGACAAGGACCGGCTGAGCATCATTCCTCTGTATGAGGAGATCCCCGTGGTGGTGGCACACCGGGACCACGAGATCGCGGTCTTTGACGAGGTTCCCGTCGTGGAACTGGCGGCGGAATACCTTTTGCAGGACCCGGAGCTCTTCCCGGAATGGCGGGATATTTCCGACGAAATCCGCAACGGCACGCGGAAGCCGCTGCCGGAAATCAACAGCATCGAGGAGGCCCTGGACCTGGTGGAAGCCGGCCTTGGAATCCTGATCCTGCCGATGTCGGTGGCCCGTCACTTCAACCGGAAGGCCCTGCGATACCGTCCCGTGACCGGCGTCGCCCCATCGCAGGTCGGGCTGGCATGGCTGACGGAGACGACCGACCCGGTGATCGAGGAGTTCATCGGCGTCGTCCGGGGCCGGTCCGCCCAGAGCTCACGGCAACCGTCGGTCCAGGCCAAGCAGGACGCCGCACCCAAAAAGGTCCGAGGCGACAAGACGGCGGCAAAGGCCGCGGGCACTACCGGTTCCCGGAAGCCGGGGACCGGAAAGGGGACCGGGAAGGGAACTGCCAAGGGAACTGCCAAGGGGCGGGCGTCCAAGCGCGGCCGCCGCTGACCCGATGGCCACCCCGATGATCGCAGGGAGCATCAGGATCCGGAGATATCGGTGCGGGCTTCGACGGTCGCGTCGACCATATCTGCAACAAATCTCTCCGCAAACCGGCGCTCTTCAGGTGTGTAGCCGTCGAGCGCCGCGGCCAGACGCGAAGCCAAAGGGGAAAACAGGCTGCTTCCCAGCCGGCGCGCCTGATCCGTCATGACCACCTGCACCTGCCGCCGATCGGCTCCGTCGCGTTGCCGGCGGACATGGCCTGCCCGGTCCAGCCGGTCCAGCAGCGCCGTCGTCGCCGGCGAACTGAGGTTGAGGGCGTCGCCCAGTCTTCCCGGGGTGACCACATCCGAGGTCCGCGAGGCCTGGACCAGGAACGCCAGGGCATTCATGTCCGTGCGGTGCAGCCCATGCGCGAGGCTGACGCGCTCTACATAGCGGTCCGTCTCCAGGGTGAACTGCTGGAGCAGTGTCAGCAACCGCAGGTGGGTCCGATCCATCGTCATACTTTCATCATCCCGCCGCTGGACATACACCCGAAGACCAGTAGTATCTCACTAATGGGAGTATCTCATTGATGGAGTAGTTCCATGATAAAGAGAATTTGGCGATCGTGTTAGGACGCGCAGATGAACCGGCAGGAATGGAAACCGAAACGCTGGCTGCGGATAGCGTTGCCGCTGGCGCTCATCATCCTGTGGCTGGGCGCCGCCGGATTCGGCGGCCCCACCTTCGGGAAGCTCTCGTCGGTCTCAAGCAATGACCAGGCCAGTTTCCTGCCCGCCAGTGCCGAGTCCACATTGGCCCGCGATTGGCAGCAAAAGTTCCTTGATTCCAAGGCCATTCCGGCCATCGTGGTGCTGGAATCACACAGTGAGATACCCGAAGCGGATCTGCCGAAGTATACGGAGCTCGGGGCCAGGCTGGGGGCAGCCCCGATTCCCTCAGCGGACCGGAAAGCCGTGGAGTTCATTGTCCCGGTCGCGGACGCCAACAATGTGAAAACCGTCGTCGCCGGGTTGCGGAAAACGGTGGCGGACAATCTGCCGTCCGGGACCACGGCGTACGTTACCGGACCAGCCGGGCTGACCGCGGATCTGGTCAGCGCCTTCGGAGGGATCGACGGCGTGCTGCTCCTGGTGGCCCTGATAGCCGTCTTCGTCATCCTGCTGGCGGTCTACCGTTCCCTGGTGCTTCCCCTCCTGGTCCTGCTGACGTCGGTCTTCGCGCTGACGGCCGCCGTTTTGCTGGTCTACGCCTTCGCCAGCTGGGGGTGGATCAAGCTCAGCGGGCAGAGCCAGGGCATCCTGAGCATTCTTGTCATTGGCGCGGCAACGGACTATTCGTTGCTGCTGGTGGCGCGCTACCGCGAGGCACTTCATCTGGTCGAGTCCAAATGGGCGGCGATCGGCCGCGCCCTCAGGGGCGCCTGGGAGCCGATTCTTGCTTCGGGCACGACCGTGATCATCGCCCTGTTGTGCCTGTTGGTCTCCGACCTTAACTCGAACCGGAGCCTGGGTCCGATTGCGGCCATCGGCATCGCCTTTGCGCTCCTGGCCTCACTGACCTTCCTTCCGGCGCTGCTCGTGCTGTTCGGGCGGGTGGCGTTCTGGCCGTTCCGGCCAGAGCTGGACCACGCGGTCCATGAGCAGAAGCACCGCATCGGACGTTCAGGCCTGGAAGGCATCACGGGACTGTGGAACCGCGTGGGCACACTGATATCGCGGCGACCCCGGACCACCTGGGTGGCTTCGCTGGTCCTGCTCGTGGCCGCCAGCGCCGGAGTGCTCCAACTGCATGCCAACGGTGTCTCCCAATCGGAAGTAATCCTGACCAAGAGTGATGCGGTGAACGGGGAGAAAGCACTCGGCGAGCATTTCGACGCCGGCAGCGGCAGCCCGGTGGTCATCGTCGCCGACTCGACCAAGGCGGCTGCGGTGCTGTCGGTGACCAGGATGCAGCCGGGAGTGAGCACAGCCAGCCTGTACACGGGCAGCGCGGGGACAGGCCAGCCGCAAACGGGCGCGTCCCCAACGGCGATCCATTCGCTCAGCAGGGACGGAAAGGTTTTGATCAACGCAACGCTGAGCGCGCAAGCCGATTCCGCCCAGGCGGAGCAGGCGGTCCGCCGGCTCAGGCAGTCGCTGCCCGGAGCGGATCCCTCCGTCCTGGTCGGAGGCGTGACCGCCGTTGCGCTGGACACCAACCGGAGCGCACAAAGCGATCTGCTCAAGATCATTCCGCTGGTCCTTGCCGTCATTCTGGTGATCCTGGTGCTGCTGCTGCGCTCCGTCGTCGCCCCCATGCTCCTCATTGCCAGCGTGGTGCTCTCCTACGCGGCTTCGCTGGGCGTCTCCGCGCTGGTGTTCAACCACGTCTTCCATTTCCCCGGTGCGGACGCCGCCGTACCGCTGTTCGGTTTCGTATTCCTGGTGGCTCTCGGCGTCGACTACAACATCTTCCTCATGACGCGGGTCCGGGAGGAGGCGCGGGCACTCGGGACACGGCCGGGAGTGCTGCGGGGGCTGGGCGTGACCGGCAGCGTGATTACCTCCGCGGGTGTTGTCCTGGCTGCCACCTTTGCGGCACTGGGCATTATCCCTGTTCTGTTCCTGGCTCAGATCGCGTTCATCGTAGCCTTCGGTGTCCTGCTGGACACCGTTCTGGTGCGCTCGCTACTGGTACCGGCCCTGGCCTTTGACCTGGGCCGGACCATCTGGTGGCCGTCGAAGCTGGACCGGGCCAGCTGAAGCGGGTTGCTGGAGCCGGAGTGCTGCGGCACCGGCTGCCGCAGCACTACCGATACTGCTACGGCTTGGCTGATGCCGGTGCCTGGGCCAGCCGGGTCTGGATGGCCTTGGCTTCCTTCTGGATCTTGTCGCCGTAACCGCCGTTGAGCGCCGTGTCCTTGATCTTCGTCGCGGCGCCGTCCCGGTCCGGTGCCGCGGCCGCCTCGAGGGTCAACAGGTCCGACTGCAGGTTCGCCGGCAGCTTGCCGAAGGCAGCGGTGTGGTGGATCAGACGATACGCGACCGCCTGGGCTTGGTCACCGAATCCGGACTTCCCCTGGATGCCGATCCGCAGCTCCCGCCGCAGGGCGCGGACAAAGGGATGCTTGGCATGTTCCTTGTCGGTGGCGGCTGCGGAACTGGGTGATGAGCTGGACGAGGACGTGGCTCCGGTCGTTGCCGGGGCGCTCGACGACGATGCCACCGTTGAGGAAGCTCCGGCCGAAGGCGAGGGGCCCGGATCAGCTGCGGACGCCGCGGTCGCACCGAAGACCGCCGCGCCAAGGAGCACGGCGCCGGTCGCCATAGCGGCAGTGCGGTTGCGCCAGCGCCTGCGGGGCCGGGATTCGCCGGCGGCGGTCGGGCCTGTTGGGATGGTGTTCATGAATACTCCTTATTGATCCCGCGGACTGTTGATCCCCGCGGACTGTCGGGCGGATCGCCGAATGGCACCGGCTCTGCGTGAAAGTGACGCCTTCACTATGGCGCAGCAGGATGCGCTGCGGGTTCGGTGAATGTAAGGGCAAGGTAAAGTGTGGGCGGCGTGCCGTCGGCCGGCCCCGGCAGGGCGTTCAATAGAGACATGGAGCAACCGACGGCGCCAGGCGCGCTGCCGGCCCGAGGGCTGGTGCTGATTGTGGAGGACGAGCGTGCGATCGCCGATGTGCAGCGGCTTTACCTCAGCCGTGCGGGCTTCGGCGTGCACGTCGAGGCCACCGGCGAAGCCGGGCTGGAACAGATCCGGAACCTGCGGCCGGTGGCGATGGTGCTCGACGTCGGGCTGCCCGGCATCGACGGGATCGAGGTCTGCCGCCGGCTGCGCGCCCAGGACGACTGGACGCCGATCATCTTCGTCACCGCCCGCGACGAGGAGGTGGATAAGCTCCTGGGGCTGGAACTGGGCGCCGATGACTACCTGACCAAGCCGTTTTCCCCGCGCGAACTGGTCACCCGGCTCAAGGCCGTGCTCCGCCGGACCGCCGGGCGGCCGCGGAGCGAAGTCCTGCGCGTCGGGGCCGTGGCGCTGGATCCGGACAACCGCACCGTCAGCGTGGACGGCGCTGCGGTGGAGCTGACAGCCAAGGAATTCGACGTGCTGGCGTATCTGCTGGCCACCCCGGGCAGGGTCTTCAGCCGCGAGCAGCTGCTCTCCTCGGTCTGGGGGCAGGCCAGCTACACCGCCGGTCGTACCGTTGACGTGCATGTCGCGCAGCTGCGTTCCAAGCTGGGGGACGCCAGCCCGATCCGGACGCTGCGCGGCGTCGGCTATACCGCCAGCGCCGACCGCCTGTGAGGGCCTGGCTGCGCTCGCTGGCGGGCGGGATCACCCTGGTGACGGCCGCCGTCGCGGTTCTGGCCGTGCTGGTCACCGGGCTGGTGGCCTTTCCGCTGATCCGGGCCGCCGCCGTCGAGCAGGCGAAGCAGCAGCTCGCCCGGCAGGCGGACGCCTTCGCCGCGACCCCGGTGGCCTCGCAGGCGCTGGACCTGCGCGAGCGGCACCTGCTCGGACCGGACAACTACGAGCTCTCCACCATCTCCGCGAACGGCACCGTCAACGGCGCCGCGGGGCAGCTCCTGAGCGTGGGGGAAGTGCGGAGCGTGCTGGCCGGGCAGAAGATTTCGCAGACCGTCGACGGCGCCGGCGTCCAGCTGCTGGTGGAGGCGCGGGTGCTCAAACGCGGCGGCGGGATTGTGCTGACCCGATCGCTGGCGGATGTGAATGCGGCCTCCGCGCAGGTGCTGCAGCGCACTCTGCTCTCGCTCGCCGCCGGCCTGCTGATCGCCGTGCTGGCAGGGACCCTGCTGGCCCGCCGGCTCTCCAGCCCGCTGGTGAAGACCGCGGCGGCCGCGCGCCGGATGGCGGCCGGGGAACGCGGTGTGCGGCTGGCACCGTCCGGAGTCACCGAGGTGCGCGACGTGGGCGAGGCGGTCAACACCCTGGACCATGCGCTGCTGGCCAGCGAGGGCCGGCAGCGGGAGTTCCTGCTGTCCATTTCACACGAGATCCGCACCCCGCTGACGGCGATGCGCGGCTATGCGGAGGCGATGGTGGACGGGCTGATCCCGCCGTCGGAGATGGCCCAGGTCGGGCAGACGCTGGCGGCGGAGACGGACCGCCTCGACGGCTTTGTCCGGGACCTGCTGGAGCTGGCCCGGCTGGAGGCGGACGATTTCGTCCTGGAGCTGCAGCCCGTCGACGTGGCCGCGCTGCTGGGGCAGGTGGAGGCGGCATGGCGGGGCGGCGCGGCGCAGGCCGGCGTGCCGCTCGAGCTCCGGCTGGAGCTGGGGCTCGCCGGCGGAGGGCCGCTGCTGGTCGCCACGGACGGCCAGCGGCTGCGCCAGATCATCGACGGGCTGGTGGGCAACGCGCTGCGTGTCACGCCGCCGGGAAAGCCGCTGCTGCTGCAGGTCCGGCTGGAATATTCGACGGCGGCCCCCGTGGTCCCGCCGTCGGGCCCGTGGCACCCGGGCGAGCCCGACATCGTCGCCATCGATGTGCGGGACAGCGGTCCCGGCCTCACCGCCGAGGATGCCGCCGTCGCCTTTGAACGCGGCGTGCTCTTCCGCCGCTACGCCGGCCGCCGGCCGGTGGGCAGCGGGCTGGGGCTGTCCATCGCCGCCCGGCTGGCCGAACGCCTGGGCGTGCGGCTCACGGTGGAGCCGACCAACCCGGACGACGACGGAGCGAGCTTCTGCATCCGGCTGCCCCGGGCCGCCGTGGCGCACCTCTGAAGCGGCGGGATGGTCCTGCCGTGTCGTTCTAGTACAGTGGCGTCAGGGCCAGCTCCGACCGCTCACGCCGCGGCGCCGGCACATCCTGCGGCAGCACGTCCGAGGGCTTGCCCTGAATGGGGGATTTTTTTGATGGGCAGAGGATCCAAACCGACCATCCGCGACGTTGCGGAAAGAGCCGGTGTCTCACTGACAACTGTTTCCTACGTTCTTTCCGGCCGGGGCGGAGGAACCACCCGGATCAGCAAACCCACGGAGGAAAAGGTCAGGGCGGCCGTCAGGGAACTCGGCTATGTGCCCAACCAGGCCGCGCGCGGCATGCGCCGCGGCCGGACGGACATGGTGGCGGTCTCTGTCGGGGACCTGGAACGGCCGTGGGATCGGGCCCTGGCGTCAGCGGCGGCCAGGATCCTTCCCGAGCACGGCTATCAGCCTGTGATCCTGCTTGGCCACAAGGCCTGGCGCGATTTCATGCTTTCCGGCGCTGCCGACGGCGTTATCCTCGGCAACATCAACCAAAGCCTGGCTGAGGACCAGACGATGGTGGAGCTGGCCCGCCGCGGCGTTCCCCAGGTGGTGATTTCGGAGACCATGCAGCCACAAGGCTTTGATGTCCTGGCACCCGAACCGGGGGGCGGGTTCGCGGAGGCGATGGCATATCTGACCCGCCGGCACACGCGCATCGGCTGCCTCCGCCGGTCCGGGGAGGGGCCCGAGCGGAGCCTGCCCAGCCGTTACAGCCGCTATGCCGCGGGCCTGCAGCGTTCCGGGCTGCCCGTGGACCAGGCCTTGGTCCGCACAACACTGCACCAGCGGCACCAGGCCTACGAGATGGCGGTTGAACTGCTGTCCCTGAAGGACCGGCCCACGGCGCTGCTCTGCACGGACGACATGGAAGCCCTTGCGGCCGCCAGGGCCGCCTTCCGCCTGGGTATTCGCGTTCCCGAGGACCTGGAAATCATCGGGGTCGGCAACTCGGCCGAGGGCCAGGAGGCGGATCCGCCGCTGAGCACGGTGGGACCGGACCCGATCTTCGACGAGGTGGTGCACATGCTGGTGCGGCGGCTCTCCGACCGCGGCCTTCCGGCTGAGGGGGAGCGCCGGCCGGCGCCGTGGCGGCTGCGCCATCGCGGCACGACGGCGCCGGGCACCGCCGGTGCGTGGGCTGGAGATCGATCGTTTCAAACGCCGTTCCATCTTGTCCCGAGCGCTGATACGTTAGCGGAATAAGTCCGGGGAACGCGAAACGAAGGGCAGTGGAGCTGATGGTCAGTGAGGAAGACAAGCCGGGCGAAGGAGACGCCGAAGAGAAGCCGCCCGCGGATACCCACGCGGACGGAAACGCCGAGCCGGACAATCCGCTGGCGCACGTGGACCCGGACAATGTCTCGCCCAGCAGCGGGCAAGGAATGTTCAATGACCCCGAGTCGGACCCGCTGTGGAACCCGTCACTGGAACCCGATGCGGCTCCGGACATCAGGGGCGGAACCACCAAGCCGCAGGATGAGGACGCGGACACGCCGGAGGCCGGGTCCGCGGATACCTAGAAGCCGGACCTTGCGGCAGGGTCCGGATTCAGATGAATGACGGCAGATGGATCACGCCGACACCGACGTCCCGGCGATCAGTGCTGCGTCGTGGTGAGCCCCGCCGCCCGGTAGCGCGTGATCTGCTGGAAGCGCCGCTGCAGGCTCTCCCGCCGGGGCTTGCTCTCCGCCGCAGCGGGCTCGGCCGTGAGGTCAATGTGCTCCGTGCCGAAGCGCCACAGCAGAACATCATCCAGCAGCCTGTCCGGTCCGGGCGAATACCGGTGGTCCAGGGCCTTGCGGACGTCGCTGATGACCTGCGACTGGAGCAGGTCCACCAGCTCGATGGTCCGGGTCAGCCCGTGTGCCGCCAGCAGCTCCGCAGCCCAGCCCCAGTCGTCGTCGGACTTGCGGTCCACGTGCGGCAGCAGCGTCTGCCAAACCTCCTTGACCCGGTTGGGCGTCAGCGGTACGGCACCCTCGCCCTCGCTGTCCCAGAAACTGGTAACCGTTTCATAGCGGTCGTGGAGCTCCGAAAATGCCGACTCCACCGTCTCCAGCATGGCCGCCGTGGCGGTGAACTGCCGGTCAAAATAGGGGCTCCAGGCGCGGCGGTCCTGCGCCTTGAACCGGATGTCGTGCTCGATCTCGCTCCACGCGTGCGCGAAGACGGTGCGGATCTGGCACTCGAAGAAGTAGCTGCCGTTTGGCCTGCCGGCAGGATCCACGGCGAGCTGGTACTCCCGCACCGCGTCATTCTGGATGGTTCGGAGGATCAGATGCCGGCTTGAATATCCGTAGGTGCCCGACTCAATGCTGCCGATGTCCTTTTCACGGTCTCCGCGGCAGTCGAAAATGCTCCGCTGGCGCTTGATCAGGTTCGCCGCCAGAGCGTTCTCGCCCGGCAAGGTGGTGATCACGCGGACACCAACCATGTCCGTCAGGTTCTTCAGCGGATCCGGGAACTGCAGCGCCGCGGGCGTCCCCGGCACCGGTTCCACCATGCGGGATGCCTTCTGCCGGAAGGACTCAACGGACTTTGTGCGGCTGGTGACGAACAGCGGCTGGGTTTCGGAGTCCCTGAAAACCACCCGGATGCTTGACTCCACGTCCCGGGTAATGGCTTCGAGCTGCGGCCGGATGCGCTCGAATTCCGCGACGCTGGCAGCGACGGCGGGGCGCAAGTGCTCATCCAACCGGTCCCAGGGGGTGTTCATGGTTGCCTTCCGATGTGTGTCCTGTGCGGGTAGCTTTACGCTAACACCCGACGGTGACAGTTAATGTGGATAGTCTCAGAGCATGATTACCCGCGCCGCCGGCCCCGGCCGCAGACCCGCCACCGGAGCCGCGCCATGAAACCGTTCCTGCTGTTGGCCACCCGCCCCGAGGACGCAGCTGCCGACGACGAATACCTCGCCTTCCAGCGCTGCGGCGGCCTGTCGCCGTCGGAGCTGGTCAGGGTCCGGCTGGAAGCCGCGCCGATGCCTGCGCTGGCGCTGGAACGCTACTCGGGGATCATCGTGGGCGGCAGCCCCTTTAACTCCAGCGACTCACCGGAAACCAAAAGTGCCGCGCAGCAGCGTGTGGAGAATGAGCTGGCGGCGCTGCTGGACCGGGTCGTGGAGATGGATTTCCCGTTCTTGGGCGCCTGCTACGGCGTTGGAACGCTCGGAACCCACCAGGGCGCCGTGATCGACAGACGCTTTGGCGAACCGATCGGGCCGGCGCAGATCTTCCTGACCGGCGACGGCGTCCGCGACCCGCTGCTGGCGGGGCTGCCTGTGGAATTCCAGGCCTTCGTCGGTCATAAGGAAGCCTGTTCGCAGCTGCCCGGACACGCCGTGCTGCTGGCATCCTCAGCCGGCTGCCCGGTGCAGATGTTCCGCATCAAGAAGAACGTCTATGCCACGCAGTTCCACCCCGAGTTGGATGTCGCGGGGCTGCTCACCCGGATCGAGGTGTACCAGCACGCCGGATACTTTCCCGCCGATCAGGTGGACCAGGTGCGCGCAGCGGCCCGGGCGGCCACCGTGGACCGGCCGGCTGCGGTAGTGCGGAACTTTGTGCAGCGTTACGCGCGGTCTGAGGGGTATTCACGGACCGATGACAGGGCAGTGAACTGATTGCTGTGCGGTGAACTGATTGCTGTGCAAGGAACCGAGGAGGGCGGGGAAACCGGGATATGCGCAGGACTGGGGCGTTGAAGCAGCGATATGCGTACGGGACGGACCCGAACCAATATGCAGAGCTGTACCTGCCGCCGGTACGCCTGTTCGGCGGCGTGGCGGTGGTGATCCACGGGGGCTACTGGCGCTCGCTGTATGCCGCTGATCTGGGGGAGCCGCTGGCCAGGGACCTGGCGGCGCACGGCATCGTGGCGTGGAACCTGGAATACCGGCGGGCGGGAAACGGCGGCGGCTGGCCGGAGACCTTCGAGGACGTAGCGGCCGGAATCGACAGGCTGGCGGAGGCTGCCGGGGAGCACCGGCTGGACCTGTCGAAGGTTGTTGCGTTGGGACATTCGGCGGGGGGACACCTGGCGGTTTGGGCTGCCGGCCGGGACAAGTTGCCTCCCGGGGCGCCCGGACGCCGTCCAGGGGTGGTGGCACTGACCGCCGTGGTGAGCCAGTCCGGCCTGCTGGACCTGCAGGAGGCCCGAGCGTTGAACCTTAGCAACGGTGCTGTCCTCAATTTCCTGGGCAGCACGCCGGAAGCCTCCCCCGAGCGGTACTGGCTGGCCGATCCGCGCCGACAACTGCCCCTGAATGTGCCGGTCTATGCGGTCTACGGGGATACCGACACCAGCGTCCCGCCCAGCCAGTCCAGGGACTATGTGTCCGCGTCGGAGTCAGCGTCCCGCGCAGGACCGGAAGGCGCTGCGGTCGCGGCCCGTCTCATCAGGGTCCCGGGCGACCACTTTGATCTGATCGACGTCACGAGCCAGGCCTACGCCACCTGCAGGGAGCTGGTGGAACAATGCCTTGTTGCGCTGCCGCCGGAGTGACGGTCGGCGAACGGGACAAGTGGGTACGTTGTGGACGGCCGGAACGTAGGGTGGGAGCATGCTGACGGTAATTGGTGAGGCCCTGGTCGATGAAGTGGTCCGCGACGGCGCGGAGCCGGTGCCCCATGTGGGCGGCAGCCCCATGAATGTGGCCGTCGGGCTGGCCCGGCTGGGCCATCCCGTGCAGTTTCTTGGCAGGTTCGGACGGGATCCCTACGGCACCCTGATCTCGACGCATCTGCATGACAATTCCGTGCTGGTCCCGACGGTCGCGGACGAGAAACCCACCAGCATCGCCCGGGCCACGGTGGACGGCAGCGGCGCCGCCAGCTACGAATTCCGGCTGGACTGGGAGTTGCCGGCGCTGGAGCAGAAACTCGGATTCCTCCTGCAGTCAACCACGCTGCTGCACACCGGATCGATCGCCACCATGCTCCGGCCCGGCTCGGCGGAAGTGCTCAAGGCCGTGCAGCACGCCCATCCGCGCGCCACCATCTCCTATGACCCGAACTGCCGCCCCAGCATCATCAAGGACGCGGATTACGCCCGGACGGAGGCGGAGAAGTTTGTCCGGCTGGCGGACGTTGTCAAGGCCTCGGACGAGGACCTGCAGTGGCTCTATCCGGACCTGGATCCGCTGGCCGCGGCCAGGAACTGGCTGGCCATCGGCGGCGCTGCCGGGGGACCCGCCGTCGTCGTCGTCACCCGGGGCGCCGACGGCCCATGGGCCGTGAACGCCGCAGGGGAGGCGCAGACCCCTGTTCCGCAAACCGCCGTCGTGGATACAGTGGGGGCAGGGGACTCGTTCATGGCCGCCCTGCTGTCCGCGCTGGTGGACCGCGAACTGGACGGTGCCCAGCGGCGGGATGCGCTCCGGTCGCTCAGCACGGAGGAACTGGGTCAGGTGCTCCGTTACGCCGCGAAGGCCGCCGCGGTCACCGTGTCCCGGTCCGGAGCCAATCCGCCGCGCCGGGCGGACCTTCATTTGTAAGCCGGGAACCGCGGACCACAGACCGGGGCTCGGAACCGAACCGGAAAGGACAATCGGATGAACACCCATGATCCCTACAGGGACCTGCCCGCGGTCGCCAGCTTCACCGTGACCAGCGAGGCCTTCGCGGACGGCCAGGAGGTGCCGCCGGCGCAGCGCAGCGGCGGATCCGGCCCCCGGGACGTCTCGCCGCAGCTGTCCTGGAACGGCTTCCCCGCGGGAACCAAGAGCTTCGCCGTCACCATGTACGATCCGGACGCCCCGACAGCCAGCGGCTTCTGGCACTGGGCGGCGTTCAACATCCCGGCGAGCGTGACATCGCTGCCCGCCGGCGCGGGCGCTGCGGACGGTTCGGCTCTGCCGGCGGGTGCGGTCCAGCTGAAGAACGACGGCGGTTTCCGCGGTTTCATGGGCGCGGCTCCTCCACCCGGACACCATCCGCACCGCTACATGCTGGTGGTCCATGCCGTCGACGTGGCAAAGCTGCACATTCCGGCCGATGCGACGCCGGCGGTCCTGGGATTCAACCTGTTCATGCACACGCTGGCCAGGGCCCGGATCACCGGGATCTACGGGCGCTGACCGGTCCGCGCGCCGCCGCCGCCGGTCCGCGCGCCAACGCCGCCGTGTCCGCGCGCCGCCGCCGTGCGGCATCGGACCACTGCCCCGGCGGCTAGCCTTGGAGCATGCGGTTAATTGCCAGTGATATGGACGGCACCATCCTGGGCCACGACGGAAAAATCAGCGCGCGCACCGTGGCCGCGTTCCATGCCGCCCAGGCGGCCGGCATCGAGATTGTCTTTGTCACCGGACGGCCGCCGCGCTGGCTGGATCCGCTGCGCGAGCAGATGGGCCACAGCGGGACGGTGATCTGTTCCAACGGGGCCGTGGTCTACGACCTCGTCAGCGAAAGGGTCATCTCGTCGCACCTGCTCTCCATGGCGACCGTGCTGGAGGCCCGCGGCATCATCAAGGAGCTGGTCCCGAACGCGTTTTTTGCCGCCGAGACGCTGGATGGATTCCAGCTGGAGCCCGGATTCCTGCAGCCCGGGTCGCCCGAACTGCTGTCCCAGGTTGCGCCCGGGCCTCTGGAAGAAACACTGAACAAGTCCGCCGGCGTGGTCAAATTCCTGGCCGTCACCCGGGAGGGGACCGCGGATGAGTTCCTGGCCGTGGTCCGTCCGGCGGTGGGCAGGCTGCTGGCGGTGACGCACTCCGCGCCCACCGCGGCAATGCTGGAGATGGGTCCGCACGGGATCAATAAGGCCGTCACGCTGGCGGAGTACGCCGCCTCCAAAGGGATCGCCGCCCAGGACGTCGTGGCCTTCGGGGATATGCCTAACGACATCGAGATGCTCCGATGGGCGGGCGCCGGTTATGCCATGGCGAGCGGGCACCGTGCCGCCCGGGCCGCAGCCAACCTGCAGGCCCCGCACTTCGACGAGGACGGGGTGGCGCAGGTGCTGGAAGGCCGGCTCGCCGCCCTGTAGCCCCGGCCGGGGCGTTCAGGGTCGCGTTTGTGCACTTCCCGGCGGCCGAGCGATCGGGCGCGCAGGAGTCTGGAACGGAATCGGGCGGATTGGGCAGGTTTGCGCCGAATACTCCTACGCCTGCGTCCGCCTGGTGGCTGCGCCGGGTGGCTGCGTCATGGATGCCCCCATCCAGTACCGTTGAACCGTGAGCGCGTTGCCGTATCTTGACTCCGACCGGCCGGTGGCCATTGCACACCGCGGCTTTTCCACGGAAGGGCTGGAAAATTCGCTGACGGCGTTCCGCGCCGCGATTGAGCTCGGCTACGGTTACGTGGAAACGGACGTCCATACGACGGCGGACGGGGTTGCCCTGGTTTTCCACGATGCCACCCTTGACCGGGTCACCGGCGTCCGCGGCGCGATTTCCGCGCTGACGGCGGGACAGGTGGCCGCAGCGCGCATCAATGGCCGGGAACCCATCCCCACCCTGGCGGAAATGGTCACGGCGTTGCCCGGAGTCCGGATCAATTTGGACGTCAAGGACCAGGGATCGGTGGCAACCGTCGCGGCCGCCATTGAACAATATTCACTCCACGACCGGGTCTGCGTCGCCTCCTTTTCGGACCGGCGCCGAAGGGCCGTGCTGCGGCGCCTCTCCCGCCGTACGGCCAGTTCCGCCGGTCAAGCCGGCATCGCGGCTTTTGTGCTGTTGGGTCCCTGGCTGCCCAGGTTCCTGATGCGGCGGTTGCTGTCCGACGTCGACTGCCTGCAGGTCCCGCTGAAGTTCAAATTCATCCGCGTGGTGACACCAGGGTCAGTGGCCCGGGCCCATGCCCTGGGGCTCAGGGTGCATGTATGGACCGTCGATGACCCGGAGCTGATGCACCGGCTCTTCAACCTTGGTGTGGACGGCGTCATGACCGACCGGGCCGATGTGCTGGCGGCTGTGATGCGGGAGCGCGGCTACTGGAGCTAGCTTCGCTCAGTCATCGACGGCGAAGAATGTCGGTCCCTGCTGGTACACCGGGACCATCGGTTCGAGCAAAGGGGCTCCAATGAAAGTGCTGGTTGCAACCGCGATGACCCAGGGTCAGCGCGACAACGATTGTTGCGCGGCGGTGGAAGGCGAACTCGTATTTGTTTTCCCTCCTTGCCGCGTCGGCGAAATAGGTCCGGATGCGTGCCGCTGCGCCAGGGTGTTCGTGGGATTGGTCTCGCAGGAAATATCCACCACGGCCGTGGTCGCCGACCTGCCGGATGTTGGACGGGCGGAATACCTGGCGGCGATGCGTGCCGGTTTCCAGGCACAGGACTTCTCCGCAGAGTTCGCGACCGACCTGGGGAACAGCCTCGCCGATCTGGTCGCCGACTGGCCGGTCGGGACCGTGGTGGAACGGCGGAGCGCAATCGTGCCTCGGACTGTCCCGGCGACCGGCCGTCTCGGGCCTCCCCCGCAAACCGATCTGACCGGGCAGCCTGCGAAGGGCCTCTGGGAGCCGGGGGAAGGCGGCCGGCCTGCCGTCCCGGAATTTCCCGGCCAGAACGCCGATGTTTCGCTCGCCCTGGCGCAGCTCACCGTGCCGATTCGGGCGCTGACCCAAATCGCCGCCATGGTGGAAGCGAAGTTGCCGGACCCCGAGGCGGACCGGCTGTACGTGGACATGGTGGTCGATGGCCGGGACGTCACCATCAGGGAGCACTACGCCCGATCAAGCCTCCGGCCACAATTGCACCAAGAGTGGATTACCAGTCCCGTCGCCCGGCTTCGCTACCTGAGGACGCTGGGACTTTGGCAGCTTTTCTGGAACGGCCGGACGGGGAAGTGGTGGACGTATCCGCATCAGGAACGGTCAGCAGACATCGGGATACTGCTGGAGGAAATCCGTTCCGACCAGCACCAGATGTTCTGGTCGTAACGGAGGGAAGTGCCGCGGAAGCTGGGCGGAGCCTCGAGCCGCGGCCCCTGAGGAGCACCCTGGCTGGCCGATCGACGGATGTTGCCGCTTCGGCTGGCAGGATAGGGGCATGCGGATTCTGATTGCACCGGACAAGTTCAAGGGCACGCTCACGGCCGCCGAGGCCGCTGCGGCCATGGCGGAGGGCGCGTTGCGCGTCTATCCGGAGGCCACCGTCACCACCCTGCCGGTGGCCGACGGCGGCGAAGGCACCTTGGAGGCCGCGGTTGCCGCGGGTTTCGAGGAGAAGCTCAATGCCGTGGTCGGCCCGATCCTGAAGCCGGTCGGTGCGGCCTGGGCGCTGAAGGGCACGACGGCGGCGATCGAGACGGCGCAGGCCAGCGGCTATCTCTTGTCCGAGCCAACGCCCGAGAACGCGCTCCGTGCGCACTCCTACGGCTGCGGGCAGCTGATTGCGGCCGCGCTGGACGCCGGGGCGACGGAACTTATCATTGGCCTGGGTGGATCGGCGATGTCCGACGCCGGCACGGGTGCGCTGCGCGCTCTTGGGCTGCAGCTGCTCGATACCCACGGGAACCTGGTGCCGCTGGGCGGCGGCTCGCTCGGCGATGTTGCCGGCGTTGATGCTTCCGGCCTGGACCCCCGCCTGGGCGGCGTGCGGATCCGGATGGCCGTGGATGTGGACAACCCGCTGTACGGCCGCAACGGCGCAGCACACGTTTTCGCCCAGCAGAAGGGCGCCGATGAGAACGCCGTTGAGCTGCTCGACGCGGGCCTGCGCAACCTTGCTTCGGTGCTCCGTTCCGCCACGGGCGTTGACATCAACGTCCCCGGCGCCGGGGCCGCGGGAGGGTTCCCATCCGCGTTCCTGGCCTACACGGAGGCCACGATTGAACGTGGCTTCGACCTGATTGCGGAGCTGACCGGGCTGGACGCCGCGCTTGAGGTAGCGGACCTGGTGATCACGGGGGAGGGCTCCCTTGATGCCCAGTCGCTCTCCGGCAAGGCACCCATCGGCGTGGCCGACGCCGCCCACGCGAGGGGGCTGCCTGTCGTCGTCGTGGCCGGCCGGATCGCCGTCTCAGCCGCTGATCTGGCGGCGCACGGGGTGGTGGCGGCGGCCAGCGCAACGGAGGTGGCACGATCCGCCGAGGAGGCGCAGCGCGACGCCGCCCGCTACGTGGCGCTGGCGACGGTGGAGGCGCTTAACGGGATCTAGTGGGGGCCCCGGTGCAGAGGCCGGCCTAACGGGATCCGAACCGGGACGGTTCTAGACCTCCGGGCCCAGCGTGTCCGGGGCCGGGACCTCCGGAGTCTGCGGGTCCGTGGCCGTTCCCCGCCAGGCGGCCAGCGCGTTCATGCCGTGGTAGATCACCAGGGCGGCCGCTGTTCCCAGCGCAATCCCGGCGAACTGCAGTTCACCCACGGTCCAGGTGTAGTCCGCAATGCCGATGATCAGGGCAACGGCGGCCGTGGTGAGGTTGACCGGGTTGGAGAAGTTGACCCTGTTCTGCACCCAGATCCGCACTCCCAGCACGCCGATCATCCCATAGAGCATCGTCGCGGCACCGCCCAGCACGCCAACCGGGACGGTGGCAATCAGCGCACCGAACTTGGGCGAGAAGCTCAGCACCAGGGCGGCGACGGCGGCCACCCAGTAGGCGGCGGTGGAGTACACCTTGGTCGCGGCCATGACACCGATGTTTTCCGCGTAGGTGGTGGTGCCGGAACCGCCGCCGAACCCCGCCAGGGTGGTGGCCAGACCGTCCGCGAGCAGGGCACGGCCCGCCACCGGATCCAAGTTCTTGCCGGTCATCAGCGCCACGGATTTTACGTGCCCAATGTTCTCGGCCACCAGGACCAGCACCACCGGCACGAACAGCCCGATGACCGCCAGGTGGAAAACCGGGGCCTGGAACTGCGGCAGCCCGATCCAGGCGGCGTTGTCCATGGCGCTGAAGCCGACCTCCCCGCGCAGCAGGGCGACGACGTAACCCACCACCACACCGACCAGGATGGACAGCCGGCCCAGGATTCCGCGGAACAGCACGCTGACCAGGATGATCACCACCAGCGTGACAAGGGCAGTGACCGGGGCGGCAATGAAGTTGGCCTTCGCGGCGGGAGCCAGGTTGAGCCCGATCAGCGCCACGATGGTTCCGGTCACCGCCGGCGGCATCAGCCGGTTGATCCAGCCGGCCCCGAAGCGCTGGACGATCAGTCCGATGACGGCGAGCACAACGCCCGCCATCACGACGCCGCCCAGTGCGCCGCCGACACCAAGTTCCTTTTGTGCTGCCATGATAGGTGCGATGAAGGCGAAGCTTGAACCCAGATAGCTGGGCACGCGGCCGGCGGTCAGGGCCAGGAACAGGATGGTGCCGACGCCCGAGAAGAAGAGCGTCGTTGCCGGCGGCATGTGCGTCAGGATGGGCACCAGGAACGTCGCACCAAACATCGCGACGACGTGCTGGAGACCGATGCCGATGGTCCGGGGCCAGCTCAGCCGCTCATCAGGGGAGACAACCTCGCCCGGTTTGATGGTCTTGCCGTCCCCGTGGACCGCCCATTTGGTACCCAGCATGCTCATTGGTTTGCCTTCCGAAGCTAATAATCGCCAGCTAAGACTATCTTTCCGTCCGACGGCGGCGGGCACGGAGGCGGCCTGCCCGGCAAGTACGATTGGGTTATGGCCGGACATGACCACGCCCAGCACACGGGCACCTCGCACCAAGGCCGGCTGGCCGCCGCCCTGGCGGTGACGCTGCTGGTTTTCGTCCTGCAGCTGGTGGGGGCATGGCTGACCGGCTCGCTGGCCCTGCTGTTTGACTCGGCCCATGTCCTGACGGATGCCGCCGGGCTGGGCATGGCGCTGCTGGCGGCCCGGCTGATGGCCAGGCCGGCGTCGGACCGGCGGACGTGGGGTTTTGCCCGGGCGGAGGTGCTGGCCGCCACCGCGCAGGCGTCGGTGCTGCTCGCCGTCGGACTGGTGGTGCTGGTGGAAGGCGTCCAGCGGCTGGTCAATCCCACACCCATCGCCTCCACGGAAATGGCGGTCTTTGGCGGCATCGGCCTGGCGGGCAACCTGATTGCACTGCTGGTCCTGGCGGGCGGGCGCGACGGAAACTTCAACATGCGCGCCGCCTTCCTTGAGGTGATCAACGATGCGCTGGGCTCGGTGGCCGTCATCGCTGCCGCCGTGGTGATCGGGCTGACCGGCTGGCTGCAGGCCGACGCCGTCGTCGCCCTGTTGATTGGTGCGCTGATCCTGCCCCGGACTCTCAAGCTGCTGCTGGCAACGGTGAGCGTGCTCCTGGAGTCGACGCCGGCGGGGTTGGATCTGGTGTCGGTGCGCAAACATATCCTGGAGGTGCCGCACGTGCTGGCGGTCCACGACCTGCACGCCAGCCAGATCGCCACCGGGCTGCCCGTCCTCACGGCGCACGTGGTGGTGGACGATGGTTGTTTCCACGACGGGCACGCGCCGCAGATGCTTGACCAGTTGCAGCAGTGCGTTGCCGGGCATTTTGAGGTCAGCATTGAGCATTCGACCTTCCAGCTGGAGCCGGCCAGCCACACCCGCCACGAGCACGGCGTCCACAGCTGAGCGGGTCACCCGGGCCTCCACGCGCTCGCAGAGCTCGCCCGGCTAGGAAATGACGGCGTCCACCAGGGCCTTTGCCTCGGCCTGGACCTGCTTCAGATGCTCGTCGCCCTTGAAGGATTCCGCGTAGATCTTGTACACGTCTTCGGTCCCGGAGGGCCGCGCGGCGAACCAGGCGTTCGCCGTCGTGACCTTCAGCCCGCCGATCGCGGCGCCGTTTCCGGGCGCCTCGGTCAGCTTGGCGGTGATCTCCTCGCCGGCCAGCGTGGTCGCAGTTACGTCAGAGGCGGAGAGTTTCCCGAGCGCGGTCTTCTGCTCGCGGGTAGCGGCGGCGTCGATGCGGGCGTACGACGGCGATCCGAACTTCGCGGTCAGGTCGCCATAGTGCTGCGAGGGAGTCCTGCCCGTCACGGCGGTGATTTCGGAGGCCAACAGGGCCAGCAGAATGCCGTCCTTGTCCGTGGTCCAGACCGACCCGTCCTTCTTGACGAAGGATGCGCCCGCTGATTCCTCGCCGCCGAAGACGCCCTCGCCGGACAGCAGGCCGGGGACAAACCATTTGAAGCCCACCGGTACCTCGACCAGGCGCCGCCCCAGGTCCGCGGCAACGCGGTCGATGATCGAGGAGGAAACAAGCGTCTTGCCTACGCCGGCGGTCTTGGGCCACCGCTCGCGGTGCGTGTACAGGTACTGGATGGCGACGGCCAGGTAATGGTTCGGATTCATCAGCCCGGCGTCCGGGGTGACGATGCCGTGGCGGTCCGCGTCGGCGTCGTTTCCCGTCGCAATGTCATACCGGCCATCACCGCCGGCGATTCCGGGCTTCAGCAGATTGATCAGAGAGGCCATCGCATAGGGGGAGGAGCAGTCCATCCGGATCTTCTCATCCCAGTCCAGTGTCATGAAGGCCCACTGCGGGTCGATGGTGGGGTTCACCACCGTCAGGTTCAGGTTGTGGCGCTCACCGATTTCGCCCCAGTAGTCAACAGAGGCGCCGCCCATCGGATCGGCCCCTATCCGCACTCCGGCGTTGCGGATGGCGTCCAGGTCCAGCACTGAGGGCAGATCGTCCACGTAGCCGCTGAGGTAATCGAATTTCCCGGTGCTCTCAGCGGTCAGCGCATCCGCCAGTGGAATACGGCGGACCCCCTGAAGACCGTTCTCGAGCAGCTCGTTGGCGCGGTTTGCGATCCAACCGGTGGCGTCCGAGTCCGCTGGCCCGCCATGCGGTGGGTTGTACTTGAAACCGCCGTCGCCGGGCGGATTGTGCGATGGAGTGACGACGATTCCGTCCGCCTGGCCGGCGGTTTCCTCCGGATGCCGCGAGCGGTTGTAGCTCAGGATGGCATGCGAGAGTGCGGGAGTGGGCGTATAGCCGTGCCGGGCGTCAATCAGCACCTGCACGGCGTTGCCGGCCAGCACCTCCAGCGCCGTGTTCTGCGCCGGCTCGCTCAGGGCATGGGTGTCCTTACCCAGGAACAACGGTCCGGTGATGCCCTGCCCGGCGCGGTACTCCACGATGGCTTGGGTTATGGCGGCAATATGGTCCTCATTGAAGGAGGCCTTGAGGCTGGACCCGCGATGACCCGAGGTCCCGAAGGCCACCCGTTGTCCGGGGTCGTCGAGGTCGGGCTTGACGTCGTAATACGCGTCCAGCAGGGCAGTCAGGTCAACAAGATCCGAAGGAAGGGCAACAGTGCCCGCGCGGCTAGCCATTGTTACAGCATGCCAGAGAGTGGAACCGATTGGGAACGAACTGTTCTACCATGTGAGCAGGACGTCGCGCGAGGGGAGATTGCAGTGTCAGATCAGCCAGGTCAGCACGATCCGGGTCAGCACGATCCGACCCAGCAGGGTCCCTTCACCCCGCCGCAGGACCCGAACAATCCGGTCCAGCCGGGGCGATTCAGCCAACCGGAGGACCCGTCCGGCCAACCGGGGCCGAATGGCCAGCCCGGCCAACCGGGGCCGTATGGCCAGCCCGGCCAGCCGACCGGCCCATACTCCCAGCCGGGACCCTATGGGCAGGGCCCGTACGGCCAACAGCAGCCTTCCCCCTATGACCAGCAGCCTCCGTCCCCATATGGTTCCCAGTACGGCGGTTCCCCCTACAGCCAGCCGGGATACTACGCCGCAGCCCAGCCCAAACCATTGAGCCTGGCCAGCCTGATCCTCGGGATCGTCTCCGTTGTGGGGTTCGGGTTCTTCATCCTGCCGCAGATCGCCGCCATCGTTACGGGCCATTTGGCACTGAAGCGCGAGATGCCGCAAGGCAAAGGCTTTGCTATCGCCGGACTGATTCTTGGCTACGTGGCGTTGGCGTTCGCCGTTATCTCCTGGATTCTGTTCACCGTCTTCGTGCTCAACTCCGCGAATAACGGTTACTACCGGCAGTAGGCCAACGGGCGCGCGGCCCCGCGGTTGTGCCTGCAGAAATCTGATTGCAGTGCATGCTTTGGAAACACTGCATGCACTGCAATCAGTTTCAAGCGGACAGGCCTCAGTGGACCCCGGCCATCAGCCGCTTGATCGGCTTCACGCAGACCACCAGCAGCAGGCCCAGGATAATCGCCGCCCCGCCGATGACGGTGAAGTAGGGAGCGTCGTTCTTCGCGTTGTAGTAGCCGGCGAAGACGCCGGACAGTGCGGTTCCGAGGGCCACGGAGAGGAAGAACAGCGCCACCATCTGGGTGTGGAATGCCTTGGGCGCAAGCTTGGTGGCCAGCGAAAGGCCCACCGGGGAGAGCATCAGTTCCGCGATCGTGAACAGGAACAGAATCCAGATCAGCGCCAGCATCGGCACCGACTTCATGCCGGACAGCGGGATGAAGCTCAGGTAGGCAAGACCCATCACTATCAGGGCGATGGCGAACTTGATCGGCGTCGTCGGCTGCCGGCGGCCAAGCCTGGTCCACATGGCAGCAAAGACACCGGCGAAGATGATGATGAAGATCGGGTTAATGGACTGGACCCAGCTCGGCGGCATCTCCCAGCCGAAGAGGTTGCGGTCCAGCCGGACGTCGGAATAGATCGCCAGGACGGTGGCCTGCTGCTGGAAAAGGGACCAGAAGGCGGCGCTAGCTATGAACAGCGGGATAAAGGAATAGACGCGGCTGCGTTCCACGTCATGGACCTTGGCGCTGGAGAGGATGACCACGAAGTACCCGACGGTGGCCACGACGACGAGGCCGACGATGACCCACTTCAGATTGGCCGCGGTGATCAGACCCATCAGAATGGCGGCCACAATCACGACGACGGCGGCGACGGCGATGCCGACAACCATTCCGAACCGGCTTCGCGGCAAGGGGTTGGGCACGTGGTGAGCCGCTTCCGGCAGGTTCTTGCGGGTCAGCGCGTACTGCGTCAGACCGATGGCCATGCCGACGGCGGCCGCGCCGAAGCCGAAGTGGAAGCCGATGCTGCTCTGCAGGGCACCGGTGATCAGCGGCCCGATCAGGGCGCCTGCGTTGATGCCCATGTAGAAGATGGAGAAGCCCGCGTCGCGGCGGTCGTCATTCTCGCGGTACAGGGAACCGACCAGCGAGGTGACGTTCGCCTTGAGCCCGCCGGAGCCAACGCCGACCAGGATAAGACCGGCGGCCAGGCCTGCAGCGCCTGGTAACAATGCCAAGGCCACGTGGCCGGCCATGATCATGACGGCGCTGAAGAACAGTACCCGCTCCGGGCCCAGCAGGCGGTCGGAGATCCAGGCGCCGAGGACGGTGGAGAGGTAGACCCCTCCGCCGTACGCGCCGACGATGCCGACGGCGACGGCCTTGTCGATGCCGAGTCCGCCCTGGGTGACGGTGTAATACATGTAGTAGGCAAGAATGCCCTGCATGCCGTAGTAGGAGAAGCGCTCCCAAAGTTCAACACTGAACAGGTTGAGGAGCATTCGTGGTTGGCCGAAAAAAGATCTGTCTGTAGACGATCCCGCATCGGGGATTGAGGTTTTTGTAGTGCTCATTTACCCCATTTTTGCATCTTCGATGCTGTGAGTCATATGCCGGGGAGCGGCCGGGGCTCCAGACGCTCCTCCACGGCGACCGGATCCGGGCCTTCGCCGGCGGCCCGGCTGACAATGTAGGCGCCCTTGCCCGGAACCTCCGAAACCGCCTCCACCAGGCGTGTTCCGTGGTAAACCAGTCCGACGCCGTCGTCCGTGCAGTGCGTTTCCCCCAGCGTTCCGTCGGCCACCAGCCGGTGCACCAGGGGGCGGCGCCGGTCCTCCGAATCGTAGTGCACGCCGTTGTCGTAGGGCAGCAGGGCCAGCCCATTGTTGACCGCCCGCAGCTCGGGCCCGAACGAGTCTGTGGTGCCACCGTTGAACCAGCAGATCGAGCCGGCCGAGATGCCCGCCAGCACCACTCCCGACTGCCACACCCGGCGGAATACCTCGTCCAGGCCGTGGATCCGCCACAGAACAAGCAGGTTGGCCACCGAGCCCCCGTTAACCCAGATGACGTCCTGGCCCAGCAGATGCTCCTCCATGTTTTCCAGATTCGGCATGGGGAACAGGTTCAGATGCGTCAGCGAGAATCCCGCGACGCGCGCCGCCTCATCCAGCTCATTGTTGAACCAGCGCTGGTCCCCGCTCGCGGTGCCCAGATGGGTGATTCGCGGCGCCCTGCCGGAGGCACCGGAGAGCTCGACGGCGTGGTGCACCAGGGCTCCAAACTCCAGCCGGGTGCGGTATCCGGGCCGGTACCCGCCCGAGGTGGCGAGAATGGTCGGTTGGTCGGCAGTCATTTGTTACCTCTTCCGGTCCGCGGCGGCGGCGCCCTCCCGATAGGCTGGGGGCAGAAATCACCCTCGAGCAGTAGGAGAGCGCGATCATGGCTGACATTACCAATGTGGATGTTGAAACGGTGGGGCACCGGACGCCAGCGCCGAAGATCCTCGACGTCCGCGAGGACCACGAATGGGACGCCGGGCATATTCAAGGCGCCCTCCATATCCCCGTGGATGAAATCCCGGACCGGTTGGCCGAGCTGGACCCGGACCAGGATCTGAACGTGATCTGCCGCGGCGGGGGCAGGTCATCCCGGGTGACCGCCTGGCTGGTCGCCCGCGGCTACTCCGCGGTCAACGTCACCGGCGGCATGGGCGCCTGGCAGGATGCGGAGCTGCCCATGGTCTCCGAAACCGGTGAAGCCCCCCGCGTCCACTGACCCCGAAAGGCAACCTCTGATGACGTCCGACGGCGGCACCTCCACCCTCAGCTACACCTTCCTGGGCCCCGAAGGCACCTTTACCGAGGCGGCGCTGCTCCAGGTCCCCGGGGCGGCCGAGGCCCGGCGCATCCCATCCGCCAGTGCCGCGGTCGCGCTGGCGATGGTGCGCTCCGGGGAAGTCGACGGTGCCATGCTGCCGATCGAGAATTCGATCGAGGGCGGCGTTTCGGCGACGCTGGATGCGATCGCCAACGGGCAGGAGCTGCGGATCCTGCGCGAGGCGATTGTGCCCGTGAGCTTTGTGCTGGTGGCCCGTGAAGGGGTCCGGCGCGAAGACATAAGGCGGGTGGGGACGCATCCGCACGCCTGGGCACAGACGCGGGAATGGATGGAGGCGAACATGCCGGGGGTGGAACATTTCCCCGCCAACTCCACGGCCGCCGCCGCATTTGAACTGCTGAGCGAACATCCGGCTTACCAGGCTGCCATCTGCGCGCCGATCGTTGCCGAGCGGACCAAGCTGGCCGTCCTGGCTGCCGGGATCGAGGACAACTCCGGGGCGGTGACCCGCTTCGTGCTGGTGGGGCGGCCGGGCCTGTTGCCCGAACCCACGGGCGCGGACAAAACCACCGTTTCCATCCCACTGCCGGAGGACCGGCCCGGCGCACTCATGCAGATCCTGGACCAGTTCGCCTCCCGCGGAGTCAACCTGAGCCGGATCGAATCCCGCCCGACCGGACAATTCCTGGGACATTACTTCTTCAGTGTGGACGCGGATGGGCATATATCCGAGGCGCGCGTTGCGGATGCCCTCAGTGGGCTGCACCGGATCAGCCCGAATCTGCGCTTCCTGGGCTCCTATCCGCGCGCAGACGCCCAGGTTCCCGTCGTCGAGCCCTACACCAGCGATGAGGCATTCCGTGCGGCGCATATGTGGGTGGACCGGATCCTGACCGGACGCGACCAGGGCTAACGGCGGTGTCAGGATTGGGCGCTGTCTGGATGGGCGCTGTCTGGATGGGCGCTGTTGGGATTCAGCTTGGGTAAGTATGCTGTGCTTACCCTGTGAAAGGGCATGAAACCTTGGAAAGGGGACTGCCATGAGCACTAATGCGCGACTGCCGGTGGACCGCTCAGGAGACGGCACTATCGTCAATCCCAGCAGCCGCTACGAACCCGACGATTCAGTGGGCGACGACGCGGATGAGGCGAACGACCGCCGGTTCAGCGAGGAACAGCAGCTGATCCAGGAGCAGGTCCACCACGACGCCGGCACCGACGACGCGGACGCTCCGGAATAGGGCGGCCGGAGCCGCCGCCGGGCATGCCCCGGCCGGCCGCCCCCTGACGGCTACCCCTTGACCCTGACCAGGAGCGCCTTGGGCTCGACGGCGACGGTGACCTTCGTCGCCTTACCCGACGGATCGCCGTCGAGCTGCGTTTCCTCCGGCACCGCCGTGCGGATGGTCACGCTCGGCGTGCGGTAGAAATCGATCACGGGCAGCCGGCGGTTGTGCCGCAGCAGGACCTTGACGCCCACCGCGATCCAGCCCAAGGCGCTGCGCGGGCTGACCACCACCACGTCCAGCAGGCCGTCGTCGATCAGTGCCCCCGGAATGAAATCGATGCCGCCCGGCAGGAGTCCGCAGTTGGCGAAAAGCACACTGCGGACCTTGCGCTGCTGCGCTTCCGCGTCACCCAGGCCGATGCTGATCTTCTTCCGCCGGCCCGGCAGGTGCCGCACGCCGGCCTCGCTGTAGGCCAGCCAGCCCAGGGACTTCTTCAGGCTGGCATTGGTATCACCGACCACCTCCGCGTCCATTCCGATGCCGGCAATGACCAGGAACGTGTGAATGGAGCTGGCGCCGGTGACCGAGTTTTCAAGGGCCATGGTGGCGGTATCGATGTGGCGCTGCTGGCCGAAGAGCGCGGTCTGCACATTGCCGTGGATGTCATTGATGTCCATCTGCAGGTTCCGGGCCAGCAGGTTTCCGGTACCCAGCGGAATCACGCCCATCGGCACCCCGGTGTGCCGCAGGATCTCCGCCACGACGCGTACGGTACCGTCGCCGCCGCCCACCAGGACGACGTCGGCCCCGTATTCCAGCGCCCGCCGGGCCTGCGCGTAGCCGGGCTCCGCCGCCGTCGTTTCCATGAACAGCGGCTCGTGCAGGCCGGCCAGGGCGGCGGACCGCAGAATGTAGGTCCGCGCGTCGTTGGCACCGGACTTGATCGGGTTCAGGATGACGGCGAGCTTCTGCTGCCCGTCCGGGGCCCGGTGCGGAGTGTCCCCGACCGCGCTGCGGTTGTGCATCTGCCGCAATTTGCGCACTCCCCACCAGCTGGCCGTCAGGAAAATGATCGACGCGCACACAATGATAAGGACGAGGACCCAGGTTGGCATGATGCTCTAACAATAGCGGGCTGGCCTTCCCCCGCGGACGCGGCTCCAAGGACGGCTCCGCATTGGATACCCTTAGACGGTGATCGATGTTAGAGACCTCAGCGAATATCCTGAAAAGTACCGTGCCAGCCAGAAGGCCCGCGGTGCCGATACCTCCGTGGTGGATGCCATCATCGCCGCCGACGCCGCACGGAAGAGCGCGATCACCAGCTATGAGGCGCTGCGGGCCGAACAGAACGCCTTCGGCAAAAGGGTGGCCCAGGCCAAGGGGGAGACGAAGCAGGCATTGCTGGCCGAGGTCAAGGGTCTGGCTGCCCGGGTCAAGGTTGCCTCGGCGGAGGCCGACGCCGCGCAGGCCGAGCAGGATGCGCTGGTCCGCAGCATGGCCAACCTCATCTCCGACGGTGTACCCGAGGGCGGTGAGGATGACTTCATCGTGCTCAAGACGGTGGGGAAGCCGCGCGATTTCGCGGCCGAGGGTTTCGAGCCGAAGGATCATCTGGAGATCGGCGAGCTGATCGGCGCCATCGACATGGAGCGCGGCGCCAAGGTTTCCGGTTCCCGCTTCTACTTCCTCCGCGGCGTTGGCGCCCGGCTGGAAATCGCACTGCTGCAGCTGGCGATGGACCAGGCGATCGCGGCCGGATTCATTCCGATGATCACGCCGACGCTGGTGCGCCCGGAAACGATGGCGGGTACCGGCTTCGACGTCAAGCATGACGCGGAAATCTACCGGCTGGCCGAAGATGACCTCTACCTGGTGGGCACTTCCGAGGTCGCGCTGGCCGGCTACCACGGGGACGAGATCCTGGACCTCTCGGCGGGCCCTCTGCGCTACGCAGGCTGGTCCTCCTGCTACCGCCAGGAGGCCGGCTCGCACGGCAAGGACACCCGAGGCATCATCCGCGTCCACCAGTTCAACAAGGTGGAGATGTTCACCTACACCACCGTCGAGGATTCGTATGGGGAGCACCAGCGCCTGCTCGGATGGGAAGAGGAGATGCTGGCGAAGGTTGAAGTGCCGTACCGCGTGATCGACACGGCCGCCGGTGATCTGGGGACCTCCGCGGCCCGCAAATTCGACTGCGAGGCATGGGTGCCGACCCAGGGGGCCTACCGCGAGCTGACCTCCACCTCCAACTGCACCACCTTCCAGGCCCGCCGGCTGAACATCCGCGAACGGATGGCCGGCGACGACGGCGGTAAGGGCGCCACCCGCGCGGTTGCTACCCTCAACGGCACGCTGGCCACCACCCGGTGGATCGTGGCGATCCTGGAGCACCACCAGAATCCGGACGGCTCCGTGAACGTGCCGCCGGCCTTGCGCCGCTACCTGGGCGGCCTCGAGGTCTTTCCGGTTCTCTGAAAATTCACCGCCGGTTCACGATTTGTGTTACCGGATTCCTATGCAGTTGATGCAGGCATCTGTTTCACTGTGTAGATGACAACATTGACTGAATCCCCAGTCTCTGGCACCGATGACCAGAGGAATAACCAAACAAAACATCTGATCGCCCTGGACGTCGACGGTACCTTGGTGGACCACGACGGGCACATGAGCGAGACCGTCCGCGAAACGGCGCGGGACGTCGTCGCCGCCGGGCATGAGGTGATCATTGCCACCGGGCGTTCGCTGGGAGCGCTGCTTCCGGTGATCGCGCAGATCGGCCTGGAACGGGGCTACGGTGTCTGCTCCAACGGCGGTGTCACCATCCGGCTGGATCCGGCCCTGGAATGGGGCTATGAGGTTATCCGCCGGGAAACGTTCAACCCCCGCCCGGCGCTGACCGTGCTGTGGGACCGGCTGCCCGGTGCCCGCTACGCGCTCGAAGATTCGGAGGGGAACTTCCTGTCCACCGAACGCTTCCAGGACCGCAGTTTCGGCATCGAGGCCCGGGGCGTGGATTTCCACCACCTGCTGGATGCCGAAGCGGTGCGCGTCGTGGTCAACAGCTCGGAGCGCAGCACCGACGATTTCGCGGCCGCGATTGCCTCCTGCGGTCTTCAGGGAGTGACGTACTCCGTGGGCTGGACGGCCTGGCTGGACATTGCGGCCGCCGGCGTCACCAAGGCCTCGGCGCTGGAGAAGCTGCGCGTCCGGATGGGCTGGGACCCTGCACTGACGGTGGCCGTGGGCGATGGCAGCAATGACATCGAAATGCTGGCGTGGGCGGCCCGCGGGGTGGCCATGGGCCAGGCCGCGGAGGAGGTCCGCGCGGCGGCCAACGAGGTGACGGCGTCAGTGTACGACGACGGCGTGGCCCACATCCTGCGCAGCCTGCTGTAGCGCTGCGCAGAACGTGGCCATGGCGCTGGTGGAGGTTAGTGGCTCTCGGCGGCGAAGCGCTTGATGGACGCCTCCAGCTCGGCCTCGGCAGCGGCGCGGTCCGCCCAGCCCTCCGGCTTAACCCATTTGCCGGGCTCCAGGTCCTTGTAACGGCTGAAGAAGTGCTCGATTTCCTTGATCAGGAACTCATCCACGTCGGAGACGTCCTGGATGTGGTCGAAGCGCTTGTCGTCCAGGACGCAGAGGATCTTGGCGTCGCCGCCGCTCTCGTCGGTCATGTTGAACACGCCGATCGGGCGCGCCTCCACCACCACACCCGGGTGCAGGTCGAAATCCTGCAGCAGCACCAGCGCGTCCAGGGGGTCGCCGTCCTCGCCGAGCGTGTCATCGAAATAGCCGTAGTGCGTGGGGTACTGCATGGAGGTGAAGAGCACGCGGTCCAGCCGGATGCGGCCGGTTTCGTGGTCAACCTCATATTTGACGCGGGATCCGCGCGGGATCTCAATGGTGACGTCATGCTTCATCTGATGCTCCTCAGCAGTAGATTGGCCGGCGCGAACCGGCCGGGCGGGACAAACGGATCATCGGAATACGGGCACGAAACCTGTTACGGCCCGACCGCGGCGCGCAGCGGAACCGGCATTCCGTCTAATATGAAGAATAGTGGGCGCAACTGCCGAGCCGAAACTTTGCCGGCAGCCGTTGCCGTCCGTTAGGCGCCGCCCCGCCGGATCCCACCCATGTCACCGAAGGACCGCCACCGCATGAGCCGCACGTCAAAGGTCCTGACGACGGTCCTGCTGGTCCTGGTCCTTGCCGCGCTGGCCGTGCCGGTCGGCATGAACCTGGCCTCCGTTTTCGGCCCGACCGGTCCGGCGCAGTCCGTTCCGGCGAACCGCCTGCCCGCGGCCCAGCAGCTTCCCACCTCGCTGAGTACCCTCAACGGCATCGATCCGCTGTCGACCAACGCCCCGGTGCCGGATCCGGCCACCCTGTCCCAGCAGCTGGAATCCACGCTGGTGGCCAACGGCGGCGGGAACTTCTCGGCGCTGGTCCAGGATGCGGCCACCGGGACGGTGCTCTACAGCCGCAACGCCTCCGCGCCCAAGATTCCGGCTTCCAACCTGAAGCTGCTCACCGCCGTCGCCGCCCTGAAGAACGTGGGCGCGGACCGGCGGCTCAGCACCAAGGTGCTTGCGGGTGCGGATCCGAACAGCATCGTGCTGCAGGCCGGCGGCGACGTCCTGTTGGGCAAGGATGTGAGCCAGCCGGGCCAGACGGTGGGGCACGCCGGAGTGGCAACCCTGGCGGCCGGCACGGCTGCGGCGCTCAAGGCCGCCGGCGTCAACGGACCGGTCAGCATCGCCGTGGACGACACCCTCTTCACCGGGCCGTCACTGAACCCGAACTGGCTGCCGGGCGACGTGGAGGCGGGCGAAATTGCCCCGGTGTTCCCGATGGCCCTCTACGGCGCCCGCCTGGATCCGGCAGCGTCGGTGGGAGCACGGCCGCAGGATTCGGCGATGAGCGTTGCGGCGGTATTCGCGGCGCAGCTGAAGTCCGACGGCGTCCAGGTCGCCACGGGAGTGCGGCGGGCCAAGGCCGACGGCGGAGCCAAGACGCTGGCCGAGGTTGCCTCGGCCACGGTGGCCGAGCAGGTGGCGTACATGCTGCAGGCCTCCGATAACTACGTGGCCGAAACTATGGGCCGGCTCACTGCCCTGGCAATGAACAAACCAGGGTCATTCACCGGCGCCACCGCCGCCGTCAAGGAAACCGTGGCTTCCCTGGGCGTGAGGACGGACGGGCTGGTGATGGGGGACAGCTGCGGGCTGGCCGTCAATGACAGGGTCAGCGCGGAACAGCTGACGCAGGTGGTGAAGATCATGCTGACCAGCCCGAGCCAGGACATCCGCAAGGGCGTGCTGGGACTGCCGATCGCCGGGCTGAGCGGGACGCTGGGGGACAGGTACATTGACCGGACGACGGTCGGCGGGGCGGGGCTGGTTCGTGCCAAGACCGGAACGCTCAACGCCGTGCTGTCGCTGACCGGGTACGTGGTGGACACGGACGGCAGGCTGCTGGTTTTCTCCTTCATCGGCAATGACTTCAGCGGCGGCAGCGAACAGGCCAAACCGGCCATCGACAGGGCCGCGACCATCCTGGCCGGCTGCGGCTGCACCTGACCAATGCCAAGCGTTGTGTGATGTCATGGAGACTATGGATTCAAACACCACCGCTCAGCCCACCCCCGGCGCCGACCGGCCCAGTCTGATCAATTGGGACCTCGCGGCTTCTACCGCCGCCCGGCTCGCCCCGGCCGGCCCGGTGCTCAGCGGCGCCGAAATCGGCGCGGCGGTGGCGGATCTGCGCCGGATGGCGGAGCGGTCCGTGCCCTATGTGCATGACATTACCGGCCTTGAGGCGGCCCGCGACCTGCGCGATTCCCAGGTCCTGATCGTCGACCGTGCCTCCTGGGCCAAAGCGAATACCCAGAGTTTCTCGGTGCTGATGGGGTCCACCCTGGAGCAGCTGGCGAAGAAGCAGGCGGCGCAGCTGAAGTCCTCAAGTCTGGCCTTGGGCGGGACGGTCACCGGCGCCCAGCTCGGCGCGGTGCTCGCGTTCCTTTCCAGCAAAGTGCTGGGCCAGTATGACCCGTTCGCCGCGCTGGCCGAGGCCCCCGTGGGGACGGACGCGGCACCGGGGGCGGGACGCCTGCTGCTGGTGGCGCCGAACATCATTTCCGTGGAGCGTGAGCTCAACGTGGACCCGTCCGACTTCCGGCTCTGGGTCTGTCTGCACGAGCAGACGCACCGCGTGCAGTTCGCGGCCGCGCCCTGGCTCCGGCACCACATGCTGGCCGAGATCGAAAAGCTCAGCGGCCTGCTGATCGGGGACGCGGAAAACCTCAGTGACCGCGTGGCCGCGGCCCTGCGCTCCCTGACCGGCAAGGGCATCGGCCAGCCGAGCAGGTCCGCGGCGCACGACGGCGCACCCCGCCTTGAGGGGATCCCTCACCGCGGCGGTCTGCTGGAGCTGCTGCAGGACCCGGCGGAAAAGGCCGCGCTCTCACACCTGACGGCGGTGATGAGCCTGCTCGAGGGCCACGCCAACGTGGTCATGGACGCGGTGGATGCCACCATTGTGCCCACCGTCAAGACGATCCGCCAGCGTTTCAACGCCCGCGGAAAGGACCGCGGCGCCGTGGAGAAATTCATCCGCAACCTCCTCGGCCTGGACGCGAAGATGCGCCAGTACAGCGACGGCGCACGCTTTGTCCGTGCCGTGGTTGCCCGCGCCGGGATGTCCGGATTCAACAAAGTCTGGACCAGCGAGGACCATCTGCCCACCGAGCAGGAGATCCACAACCCGGACCTGTGGGCTGAGCGGATGGGACTCTAGCACCAGTGCTTCCTCGACCGCGCGCCCGGCTGAAGCCCGTCGTGGGCAAGGCCCGGAACATGCTCGCCGATTCCCTCGGCATTCCCATCTCGTGGGCGGCTTCGGGCGCGGCGGCGGACGCCCCGTTGGCCCTGGTCGCCTGCAGCGGAGGCCCGGACTCGCTGGCGCTGGCCGCCGTCGCCGCTTTCTTTGCCCGGCGGGGCCAGCTGCGCATCGGGGCCGTGGTGGTGGACCACCGGCTGCAGGAGGGCAGCACGCAGGTCGCCGAGGCAACGGCGGAAGTCCTGCGCACCCTTGGCCTTGCACCGGTTGAAATCAGCACCGCCACGGTTTTCCACGAAGGGGTTGGGCCCGAAGCGGCCGCCCGGTATGCCCGCTACGTCGCCCTGGACCAGGCGGCGGCCCGGTCCGGAGCGCGAACCGTCCTGCTCGGGCACACCCTTGACGACCAGGCGGAGTCCGTGCTGCTGGGGCTCGCCCGGGGTTCCGGCACGCGCTCGCTGGCCGGCATGCCTGAGCGCCGGGGGATCTACGTCCGCCCGTTCCTGGGCCTCCGGCGCGCCGAAACCCTCGCCATCTGCGCCGCCGAAGGCCTTGATCCCTGGCATGACCCGACCAACGCGGACCCGTCATTCACCCGCTCCAGGGTGCGCACCCGGGTGCTCCCCTTCCTGGAAGATGAGCTGGGCCCCGGCATTGCCCAGTCCCTGTACCGTTCGGCCCGGATTCTGGCCCAGGACGCCGATTACCTGGACCAGCTGGCCGCCGCGGAGTTCCAGCGGCTCGCGGAATTCACCCCGCCGGAGCAAATCCGGCTGCCGGAGGAGGCACTGCGCGCACTGCCGCCGTCGCTGCGCCAGCGTGTACTGGCGCTCGCCGTCGTCGGACTTGGCGGCGAGCAACCCAGCTTCGAACGCCTGCTGGCCGCCGAGGCGCTGCTGGCGCGCCGTGGCTCCGCCGGTCCGGTGCAGCTGGCCGGAAAAGTCAGCGCGAGCCGCCAGCCGCGGAACCGTTCCGGTGCGCAGGACCGCTCCAGCTATGGGAAGCTTGTGTTTAGACGCGCTCTGTAGGCAGTATGTTGATTCCGGATCCAGATTCCGGGCCCGTCGCAGGCCCAGCGCCGTCAGCAGCGGATATAAAAGTCAGCCCTTCGACACCGGGAGCAATTGGTGGATTCACAAGACGTCCAGGCGGATCTCAAGCACGTCCTTTACAGCAAGGAACAGATCCAGGACCGCGTTGCGGAACTGGCTGCGGAGATCGATGCCGACTACGAGGGCCGGGACCTGCTGGTGGTCGGCGTGCTCAAGGGCGCCGTCATGGTCATGGCCGACCTGTCCCGGGCGCTGCACAGCCACGTCACGATGGACTGGATGGCCGTCTCCTCCTACGGCTCCGGCACCCAGTCCTCCGGTGTGGTGCGGATCCTGAAGGACCTGGAGACGGACCTGATGGGCAAGCACGTGCTCATTGTGGAGGACATCATCGACTCCGGGTTGACGCTGTCCTGGCTCAGGGCCAACCTGATTTCGCGCGGACCCGCCTCCGTGGAGATCTGCACGCTGCTGCGCAAGCCGGACGCCGCCAAGGTCGAGATCGACGTCAAGTACGTCGGCTTTGAGATCCCCAACGAATTCGTGGTCGGCTACGGGCTCGACTTTGCGGAGAAGTACCGCAACCTGGACTTCATCGGCACCCTGGCTCCGCACGTTTACGAGTAGTCGCCACTCTGCTCAGGGTGGACGCCGGTCACAACGGCGCGGGACAATGGAAGATACGGCGTTTCCGCTGTCAGGGAACTATTGGCGTCCGTTATGCGTGAAAGTTTGCGGACGGTGTATAGCTAGTACGGTGAACGTGCAGCTTCGTTCGAATTCTCAGAAATATTTGTTGTTTGATCGGGAGGGACGAGGCCAGGCCTCGAGCACATGAACTTCAAGAAAATCTTCAAGGGTCCAATCGTTTGGATCATTGTGGTGGTGGCGCTGCTCCTGATCGCCTTCAGTACCCTGACCAGCAGCGGCTCGACCAGGATCAACACCAAAGACGGCCTGGACCTGCTGAACAAGAATCAGGTGGTGTCCGCCAAGATCTTTAGCGGTGAGGACCGTGTGGATCTTGTGCTCAAGAATGACTACACCACCCCGGACGGCACGAAGGCCGGTAAGAACGTCCAGTTCTACTTCTTTGATGCCCGCGGCGCGGATGTCATCAAGGCCATTGACAACGCCAATCTGCAGACGTTCAACGACGAGCCAATCCAGAACAACTTCTGGGCCGGCTTCCTGCAGCTGGTGCTGCCCATCGTGATCCTGGGCGCCATCTTCTGGTTCCTGCTCTCGCGGATGCAGGGCGGCGGCTCCAAGGTGATGCAGTTCGGCAAATCCAAGGCCAAGCTGATCACCAAGGACCACCCCCAGGTCACCTTCGCCGACGTCGCCGGGGCGGACGAGGCGGTTGAGGAACTCCTGGAAATCAAGGAATTCCTGCAGCAGCCGGCCAAGTTCCAGGCGGTTGGCGCCAAGATCCCCAAGGGTGTGCTGCTCTACGGCCCTCCCGGCACCGGTAAGACGCTGCTGGCCCGGGCCGTTGCCGGTGAGGCCGGGGTGCCGTTCTACTCCATCTCCGGTTCCGACTTTGTCGAGATGTTCGTCGGCGTCGGCGCGTCCCGGGTCCGCGATCTGTTTGAGCAGGCCAAGGCCAACTCGCCCGCCATCATTTTCGTCGACGAGATCGACGCCGTCGGCCGTCACCGCGGTGCCGGCATCGGCGGCGGCAATGACGAGCGCGAGCAGACGCTGAACCAGCTGCTGGTGGAGATGGACGGCTTCGACGTCAAGACCAACGTGATCCTGATCGCCGCCACGAACCGCCCCGATGTGCTGGACCCCGCGCTTCTGCGCCCGGGCCGCTTCGACCGTCAGATCACGGTGGATGCGCCGGACCGCATTGGCCGCGAGCAGATCCTGCGCGTGCACGCCAAGGGCAAGCCGATGGCCCCCGTGGTGGACCTGAACGGCGTGGCCAAGAAGACCCCCGGTTACACGGGTGCGGACCTGGCCAACGTGCTCAACGAGGCGGCGCTGCTGACTGCCCGCTCCAACGCGCAGCTGATCGATGACCGCGCACTGGATGAGGCGATTGACCGCGTGATGGCGGGGCCGCAGAAACGGACCCGCGTCATGAAGGAGCTGGAGCGCAAGATCACCGCGTACCACGAGGGCGGCCACGCCCTGGTGGCGGCGGCGCTGCGCAACACCGCGCCGGTCACCAAGATCACCATCCTGCCGCGCGGCCGCGCCCTGGGTTACACCATGGTGGTGCCGGAGGATGATAAGTACTCGGTGACCCGAAACGAGCTGCTGGACCAGATGGCCTACGCCATGGGCGGCCGCGTCGCGGAGGAAATCGTCTTCCACGACCCGTCCACCGGTGCCTCCAATGACATCGAGAAGGCCACCGCCACCGCCCGAAAAATGGTCACGCAGTACGGCATGAGCGAGCGCATCGGCGCCGTGAAGCTTGGTTCCGGCGGCGGCGAACCCTTCCTGGGCCGCGACGCCGGACATGACCGGGACTACTCCGACCAGGTCGCCTTCGTGGTGGATGAGGAAGTCCGCAGGCTCATCGACCAGGCACACGATGAGGCCTACGCGATCCTGAATGAGAACCGGGATGTGCTGGACCGGCTGGCGCTGGAGCTGCTGGAGCGCGAGACGCTGAACCAGGCCGAGATTGCCAAGATCTTCACCGACATCCGCAAGCGTGACCTGCGCGCGGTCTGGCTGTCCAAGGATTCGCGCCCGGTCTCCAGCGTGCCGCCGGTGATCACGGACAAGGAGCGCCGCGACGCCCGGGCCGCCAATGAGCCGGCACCGGAGACGGTATCCCCGCAGGACCAGCTGGCGCACGCCAATCTGACCGGCGCCCCGGACGCGCCATCATCGCCCAACGGCGTCTATCCGGGTGGTGTCGGCGAAGAGCTGCCGCCGCGCTCGCATGACGGATAACGGATAGGATCCTCGGATGAGGAACTACGACGACGACGGCGCCCCCGGCGCGGGCTCGGCGGCCGCGCCGGTGGGCTCGGCGGCCGCAGCCACCGGCGCTCCGGTGGATTTGGAGCGGATCGAGGCCGCCGTACGCGAGATCCTGCTGGCGATCGGCGAGGACCCGGACCGCAGCGGTCTGGCGGAAACCCCCCAGCGGGTGGCGAAGGCCTACGCTGAGGTGTTTTCCGGCCTCCGGGAGGACCCGGCGGACGTCCTGTCGACCACCTTCGATATTGCCCATGAAGAAATGGTGCTGGTCAAGGACATCCCTTTCTACTCCACCTGCGAGCACCATCTGGTGCCGTTCCACGGCTCGGCGCACGTGGGCTACATCCCCTCGCTGAACGGGCGCGTCACCGGGCTGAGTAAACTGGCCCGGCTGGTGGATGTGTTCGCCAAGCGGCCGCAGGTCCAGGAGCGGCTGACCACCCAGATTGTCGACGCCATGGTCAAGCACCTCAAACCCCGCGGCGCCATCGTCGTCGTCGAATGTGAACACATGTGCATGTCCATGCGCGGCGTCCGCAAGCCGGGCGCCAAGACCGTCACCAGTGCGGTGCGCGGCCTGCTCCACGAGCCGGCCACCCGCGCCGAAGCCATGAGCCTGATTCTCGGAAGGTAACAAAAGCGATTTATGGATTCCCTTGCAGCAGCACCCGGAACCGGGCCCGCGACCTCACCTCTGCCGGTCCTGCGTGAACCGCGCCCGGCGGCCAGGTTCGAGGATCTGCCCACCGACCGCACCGTGGTCATGGGCATCCTGAACTGCACTCCGGATTCCTTCAGTGACGGCGGAGAGTACAACTCGCTGGACAGCGCCATCGCCTATGGCCTGCGGATGATCTACGCCGGCGCGGACATCATCGACATCGGCGGCGAATCCACCCGGCCGGGGGCCGAGGAGGTCGGTGAAGAGGAGGAACAGCGCCGCATCCTTCCGGTGATCGAGGTGCTGGCGAAGGCCGGTGCGCTGATCAGCGTGGACACCCGGCACGCCTCCACCGCCGAGAAGGCGCTGGACGCCGGCGCCGGCCTGATCAACGACGTTTCCGGCATGAGCGTGCAGCCGGACATGGTGGCGCTGGTTGCCGAACGCAGGGTCCCGTACGTGCTGATGCACCGGCGCGGCGACGCGAAGACGATGGATGCGCTGAGCGCCTACGACGACGTGGTGGAGGACGTGATCTCCGAGCTGATGGAAGCCCGGGACAGGTTCTACGCCGCCGGCGTCGGCCCGGAGCAGATCATCCTCGATCCGGGCCTGGGATTCTCCAAGAACTCGCCGCAGAACTGGCAGCTCCTGGGCAACCTGGAACGCTTTGCGCGACTGGGCAATCGCGTGTTGGTGGGCACCTCGCGGAAGCGGTTCCTGGGCTCGCTGCTGACCTCCGCCGGCAAGGCCGCCCCGCCCAAGGAGCGCGACAACGCGACCGTGGCCACCACGGCGCTGGCCGCCGCAAAGGGTGCCTGGGGGGTGCGCGTGCACGACGTGGCCGCCAATCTTGACGCCGCCAAGGTGGCTGCGCGCCAGGTGGCCCTATGAGGAGCGGCGCGCTGGCCAGGCCGGACAGGATCACCCTCACCGGCGTCGAGGCGATCGGCCGGCACGGAGTTTTTGAGCAGGAAAAACGCGATGGCCAGCCGTTCATTGTCGACGCCGTGCTCTACACCGACGTCCGCGCCGCCGCCGCCACGGACGACCTGACACGGACGGCCCACTACGGCGAGGTCGCCCAGGAGATCACCGCGTTGATCACCGGCGAGCCCTTCGACCTGATCGAGACGCTGACCGAGAAGATCGCGGCCACCATACTGGACAAGTTCAGTGTCATCGCCGTCGAGGTCACCGTGCACAAACCCAAGGCACCGATCCCGGTTCCCTTCGGCGATGTCACCATCAACATTTACCGGGAGCGCTGATGTATTCCACGCCCGCAGAATCACTGCCGGTGGATCCGGCCCCGCCGAGCCCCGCGTACACGCGCGCAGTGCTGGCCCTGGGCAGCAACCTGGGCGAGCGCCACGACACGCTGTCCGCCGCCGTCGCCGAGCTGGTGGACCGGCCGGAGGTGCGGCTGCGCGACGTCTCGCCGGTGGTGGCCACCAAGGCAGTGGGAGGGCCATCGGGCCAGCCGGATTTCCTGAACATGGTGCTTGAAATCGAAACCGAGCTGGACCCCTACGAGCTGCTGGCCCATTGCCAGGCGGTAGAGGCCTCGCACCACCGCACCCGGGAGGTACGCTGGGGCGCGCGCACCCTCGACGTGGACATCATCACCTACGGCGACATGGTGTGCGACGATGAAAAGCTGACCCTTCCGCACCCGCGGGCCGCGCTGCGCGCGTTTGTGCTCTACCCGTGGTCCGTGATGGACCCGCACGCCACCCTCGGCGGGGAATCCGTCGGCGAGCTCGCCGCGAGGGCTGCCGACATGGCCGGAGTCGAACATTTTGAGGGCTTCGACGTCGACGCCGGAGGTAGCCTGCGCAGCGTCTAGGGCTGAACGCGGGCAGAAAACAGCTAATAAATGTACGGTTGGTGTACGTGCGAAAGCTAGTTGGGTGAGGCGAAGAATGAAGACCACACTGCGGACCATCAGGCCGATCTGGCTGCTGGTGACCGCGCTGGTTGCCGCCGCGGCGGGTTGGCTGGCAACCCTGGCGACGAACCGCGCCAGTTTGCCGACGCCGGTGCTGCCGCTCAGCTCCATGCTGACCATGGGGCTGATCGCCGTCGCCACCTTCGTACTGGGGCTGCGCGTGCTGCGCTGGCGCAACGGCAAGCGGAAGAGGGCACTGAATCCCATCATGGCCGCCCGCACGGTGGTACTGGCTCAGGCCTGCGCCTACGCCGGGGCCGTCCTGCTGGGCTGGCACGCCGGTATTCTGGTGGACCAGCTGCCCACCATCGCGCAGCGCAGCAACCTCTTGGTCATCTGGCTCGCGCTGGCCATGGTGGGCGGGGGACTGGTCATGGTGGCCGTCGGATTGCTGGTGGAGCGGTTCTGCCGCATCCCGCCCGAAGAGGGACCGCCGCCGGCGTCCCCGAAGCCGGCAAGCAGCGGCGAGGAAGAATATGCGTGAGCCGATCGACCCCGCCGGACTCGATTTCCGCCGCGTCTCCCCAAAGCTGATCAGCGTCCGCCTGATCGAGCGCGGCATCGGCGCGCTGATCGCCGTCATCGTGGCCTCGCTGCCTCTGGCGCTCAAGGTGCTGGGGCCGTGGGCGGACTTTCCCGGCTGGCTGGCCTGGACCCTGGCCGTGGTGGTGCTGCTGGCCATGGTCTGGCGCCTGCTGCTGATTCCACGGCAGGTGCGCGCCATCGGTTTTGCCGAGCGCGACGACGATCTGCTGATCCGCGGCGGGATCTTCTTCCAGCGGGTGATGGTGGTCCCCTACGGCCGGATGCAGTACGTGGATGTGTCCGTGGGTCCGGTGGAGCGCGCCTTTGGGCTGGCGTCGGTGAAGATGCATACAGCCTCGGCCAGCACCAATGCGGTGCTGGAAGGGCTGCCGGCCCAGGAAGCGGCGCGGCTGCGCGAGCAGCTGTCCGCGCTTGGTGAGGCAAAGCTGGCCGGCCTGTGAGCATGGGTGTCCTGCGCACGGATTCGGCCGAACAGTGGCACCGGGTCCATCCGGTCTCCCCGATGGTGCGAGGCTGGGTGGCCGTGGTGGGTGTCATGGTGATCTTCGGCCGGAACTCCTTCGAGGACCTGCTGCGCTCGGCCTCCTCCGGCGGCCGGTACGGGCCCCAGGGCCCGCCCGCCTGGCTGATCATCGCGGTGGTGGCCGGCGCCGTCGTCGTTTTCGGTATTGCCTTTTTCCTGTCCTGGTATTTCACCCGCTACCAGGTCACCGATGACCACGTGCGGATCAACAGCGGCTTCATCTTCCGCCAGCAGCGCCAGGCCCGGATAGACCGGGTGCAGGCAATCGACGTGGTACAGCCGCTGCTCGCGCGGATATTTGGGCTGGCGGAGCTGAAATTCGAGGTCGCCGACGCGGGGAAATCCGCCATGAAGCTTTCCTTCCTGAAGCTGGACGAGGCCAAGCGGCTGCGTGCGGCCATTCTGGCCCGGGCCGCCGGCGTGGCCATTGATCCGCAGCAGCCCATGGTGGTCACGGAGGCTCCGGAACATCTGGTGCTGCAGCTCTCGGCCGGCCGGATCGCCGGTGCCACTGTGATGTCCGGCATTTCCGTGGCCGTGCTGGTGGTCGCGGCGCTGTTACTGGCAGCCGTGCTGGCCAGCCGCTCCTGGGCTGTGCTGGTGGCGTTCATCCCCTTTGTCCTGGCGATCGGTGCGGCGTACTGGAAGAGTTTCAGCACCGACTTCAACTTCCGGTTGGCTCTCTCTCCGGACGGGATCCGGCTGCACTACGGAATGCTGGAAACCAGGGCGCAAACCATTCCCCCCGGCCGGGTCCAGGCGGTCGGAATAGCGCAGAATCCGTTATGGCGGATCTTCGGCTGGTACCGGGTGCACGTCAACGTGGCCGGTTACGGCTCAGACCACAGGGACCACGGCGGCCGGACGGTGCTGCTGCCGGCGGGTACCCTGCCTGAGGTTATGACCGTGCTGGGGCTGGTTTTTCCCGATCCTGGTGTCGAAAATCCCGTGCAGGTGTTCACCGCCGGTCTGCAGGGATCCGGTGCTGACCAGGGGTTCCTGCATTCCCCGCGCCGCGCCCGGCTGATCGATCCGCTGGCCTGGCGGCGCAACGCCTTCCGATCCACAGAAACCGCGCTGCTGTGCCGTCACGGTGTGTTTTTCCGCCATCTGCAGGTGGTCCCGCACGAGCGCACGCAGTCCCTGAGCCTTTTCCAGGGGCCGCTGATGCGCCGGCTTCGCCTGGTGGACTTTGAATTGCATTCCACCGCCGGTCCGGTGCGGCCGGTGGTGCATCACCTGGACGCCGTCGTCGCGGCCCGGCTGTTCACGGAGCAGTCGGCCCGGGCTGCCAAGGCGCGCCGGATCGGGCGGCCGGACCGCTGGATGATGCCGCAGCCCGCGGCGCCGGCGGCCGGAGCCCACTCCCCGAACGGTTCTCCGACTATCAGGAATGATTTCCCGCAATATGAGCATTAAACCTGGCCGGCTTGGCGTCGGCATCATTGGTGCCGGCAGGGTCGGCGCCGTGCTGGGAGCTGCCCTGCGCGCTGCCGGGCACGCCGTCGTCGGGGTATCCGCCGTGTCGGAGGACTCCCGGGACCGGGCGGAGAACCTGCTGCCGGGAGTTCCCGTGCTGGAGATTCCGGACATCGTGGAGCGCTCCGAGCTGGTGCTGCTGGCGGTGCCGGATGACGCGCTGCCCTCGCTGGTTGCCGGCCTGGCGGCGATGGGGGCCTGGCAGCAGGGGCAACTGGTGGCGCACACCTCCGGCCGGTACGGCACCGGCGTGCTGGCCCCGGCGCGGGCCGCCGGTGTGATTCCGCTGGCGCTGCATCCGGCGATGACCTTCACCGGCATGTCGCTGGACCTGGCGCGGTTGCCGGACTGCAGCTTCGGCGTGACCGCGGATCCGGCAATGCTGCCGATAGCCCAGGCGCTGGTCGTGGAGATGGGTGCCGAACCGGTCGTCATTGCCGAGGGGGACCGGGTGCTCTATCACGCAGCCCTGGCCCACGCCTCCAACCACTTGGTGACCCTGGTGGCCCAGTCCTGCCAGCTGCTCGGCGACATTGGCGTCGAGGCACCGGAGCAGATGCTCGGCCCGCTGCTCAAAGCCGCGCTGGACAACGCGCTGGCCTCCGGCGAGTCCGCGCTGACTGGGCCGGTGGCACGGGGCGACGTTGGTACTGTCGCGGCCCACACCGATGCCCTGCAAGAATATGGATTGGCCGGGCCACCGCAGGACGCCGGCGGGGACATCCTGGCCGCCTACACGGCCATGGCGGAGGCCACCGCGGCTCGGGCCGCCCGGCGCGGGCTGCTCCGGACCGATCAGCTGGCGGGCATCCGGTTGGCCCTTGAGCCGCATAGAGCCGAATCCGAAACAGCTGAA
Source organism: Actinomycetota bacterium (assembly GCA_030946705.1). Lineage (GTDB taxonomy): Bacteria > Actinomycetota > Actinomycetes > Actinomycetales > Micrococcaceae > Arthrobacter_M. The sequence goes on from JALYYI010000147.1 coordinate 57,990, forward strand.
TCCGAAAAGGAAAGCGACTGACAATGGCCATCCAACTTGTCACCAACAGCGCCGCGCTCAAGGCAACCAGCTCCGCGCTCATCGTCTCCAAGGGTGCCGGTTCGCTGGGGCTCGTCCCCACCATGGGTGCCCTGCACCCCGGCCACGCACAACTGGCGCGGGCGGCGGTTGCCGGCAACGACGTCGTCATCGCCACCATCTTCGTGAACCCGCTGCAGTTTGGCGAGGCGGCGGACCTGGAGCGCTACCCGCGGACCCTGGACGCGGATCTGGCGCTGCTGGAGGCGGAGGGAGTGGATCTGGTCTTCGCGCCGCCGGTGCAGGAGATGTACCCCAACGGCGAGCCGATGGTCCGGATCACCGCCGGGGCACTGGGCGAGAAGTACGAGGGTGCCTCAAGGCCGGACCACTTCGACGGGGCGCTCACGGTGGTGGCCAAGCTGCTGCACCTTTGCCTTCCCGCCGCGGGCGCCCTCGCGGTCCCGGACTGCCGTGCGTACTTTGGCCAGAAGGATGCACAGCAGCTGGTCTTGGTCCGTCGGATGGTGGCGGACCTGAACTTTCCGGTGGAGATCGTGGCGGTGCCGACCGCGCGCGCCGAGGATGGCCTGGCCCTCTCGAGCCGCAACCGGTTCCTGACCGGCAACGAGCGTGAGGCCGCCCTGGTCCTTTCCCGCGCGCTGCGGCTGCTCCGGGGCCGCGCGGACCGGCACGAGCCGCTGGACCCCCAGTCCGCCGTCGAGTTGGTGGAAAGCGAACCGCTGGTGGGGCTGGACTATTTCGAGGTGGTGGACCCGGCAACACTGGAGATCCGGGCGGAAAACTGCCGCGAAACGCCTTTCACCGGTGAGGCGTTGGCCCTGATTGCCGCCAAGGTGGGCCCTGTCCGGCTGATCGACAATATGCCTCTCGGCTACTGACCAGCCCGACCGGCTGGGCGGGCACCCAGTTTGACCGACTAAACTTAGATCCCGTGACCGAAGAAAAAACCCTCCCCGCCGCCGGATACCCAAAGCCTAAGGCTGAAATGACCCACGCCGAAGCGTCGGAGCAGATGCAGATCCGGATGGACAAGCGCGCCAAATTGCTGGCCCGCGGGGGGCAGGCCTACCCGGTCGGCGTCGAACGGACGCACTCCCTGGCGCAGATCCGGGCCAGCTATGGCCACCTGGAGGCGGACGAGGCCACCGGCGACCTGGTGGGCGTCACAGGCCGCGTCGTGTTCATCCGCAACACCGGAAAGCTGTGCTTCGCCACGCTGCAGGACGGCGACGGGACCCGGCTGCAGGCAATGCTGTCCCTGGCCAAGGTCGGCGGGGAGGCGCTCGCGGACTGGAAGGCCCTGGTGGATCTGGGCGACCACGTCTTTGTGCATGGCGAGGTGATCAGTTCCAAGCGCGGCGAGTTGTCCGTCATGGCCGACTTCTGGCAGATGGCCTCAAAATCGCTGCGGCCGCTGCCGGTGCTGCACGCGGAACTGTCCGAGGAAATGCGCGTGCGCCAGCGCTATGTTGACCTGATTGTCCGCGACCAGGCGCGCGAGCAGGTCAAAACCCGCTCCAGGATCGTGCGGGCCATCCGGGATACCCTGCACGGCGAGGACTACATCGAGCTGGAGACGCCCATTCTGCAACTGGTGCACGGCGGCGCCTCCGCCCGCCCGTTCCGCACCCACCTGAATGCCTTCGACCAGCCGATGACGCTGCGCATTGCGATCGAGCTTTACCTCAAGCGGGCCGTCGTCGGCGGCCTGGACAAGGTGTTCGAGGTGGGCCGAATCTTCCGCAATGAGGGTGTGGATTCCACGCACAGCCCCGAGTTCACCATGCTGGAGGCCTATGAGGCCTACGGCGATCAGTTCACCATGGCCAAGACGATGCAGCGCATCATCCTGGCCTGCGCGGATGCGGCCGGCTCGCGCAGCATTGAGACGGCGCGCGGAACCGTGAACCTCGACGGCGACTGGCCCTGGCTTCCGGTATACAAGGGACTCTCGGACGGTGTCGGGCAGGAAATAACCCCGGAGACGAGCGCTGAGGTGCTGCGGGATATCGCCGCCCGGCACGAGGTTAAGGTGGTTGCAAACTGGGGTGCGGAAAAGCTGGTCGTTGAGCTCTTCGGCGAGATTGTCGAGCCGACGCTTATCCAGCCCACCTTTGTCTGCGACTACCCGCCGTCGGCGCAGCCGCTGGCCCGCCCGCACCGCGAGGACAACCGGCTGATCGAAGCCTGGGACCTGATCATCGACGGCAAGGAGACCGGAACCGCCTTCTCCGAGCTGGTGGATCCGGTGATCCAGCGCGAACGGCTGACCGCACAGTCGCTGCAGGCCGCCGCCGGTGACCCGGAGGCAATGCAGCTTGACGAGGATTTCCTGCGCGCGCTGGAATACGGTGCCCCGCCGATGGGCGGGCTTGGCCTTGGGATTGACCGCCTGGTAATGCTGTTTACCGGGGTGGGAATCCGCGAGGCGATTCTCTTCCCCCTCATGAAACCCGAATAGAAGCTGAAATACATGGATTACCTGGCTGTTATCGTCCCGTCCGTTGCCGTCGGCGTGGTTTTTTACTTTGCCATCAAGGCGATTTTCAACGCCGACCGCTCCGAACGGGAGGCGCTGGCCCGCGCGGAACGCGAGGCGGCGGAAAAGCCGGAGTAATTCCGCCCGGCTTTTTGCACAGCGCATTAAATTTCCCTTTGACGCCAAAGCACCTTCCCCTCATACTCGTATTAGTAAAGGTTTGCCGCAATGCATTGCGACTATGAGAAATCAGGGATTGTCTGATGGCACAAAAAATAAAAATCATTCTGGTTGACGATGTCGACGGCGGCTCCGCGGATGAAACAGTGCGCTTTGGCCTCGATGGGGTCAGCTACGAGATAGACCTTTCCGAAGCCAACGCCAGGGACCTGCGCAAAGCGCTGGATCCGTTCCTCGCGAAGGGCCGCAAGATCACCGGCCGGGCGCCCAAGGGGCGTCAGACGGCCGCATCCCGGAGCCAGGACGTTGGGCTGATCCGCCAGTGGGCGCGCGAAAACGGCTACGAGGTGCGGGAACGCGGGCGCATCCAGGCCGAAATCCAGGAAGCGTACCACCGCGCCAACGGATGACGAGGGGCAAATATCCCGCCCTGAACCGTTGGCTCGGCCGGCGTCATATTTCCCCTGTGGCGAACATGCCCCCACGGAGCCTGCGACCTGCGTAGCATCAAAGTACGCAGTAGCTAGGAGTGTGGCGAAATGTTTGAGAGATTCACCGATCGAGCCCGACGTGTTGTCGTGCTGGCCCAGGAAGAGGCCCGCATGCTCAACCACAACTACATCGGCACGGAGCATATTCTGCTCGGCCTCATTCACGAGGGTGAAGGTGTGGCCGCCAAGGCCCTCGAATCCCTGAGCATCTCCCTTGACGGCGTGCGTGAACAGGTCCAGGAGATCATCGGCCAGGGCCAGCAGGCGCCCAGCGGGCACATCCCGTTTACCCCGCGCGCCAAAAAAGTGCTGGAGCTCTCGCTGCGCGAGGCCCTGCAGCTGGGTCACAACTACATCGGCACCGAGCATATTCTGCTGGGCCTGATCCGCGAAGGCGAAGGCGTGGCCGCGCAGGTGCTGGTGAAACTGGGTGCCGACCTGAACCGCGTCCGCCAGCAGGTCATCCAGCTGCTCTCCGGCTACCAGGGCAAGGAACCCGCAACCACCGGAAGCGGCGCGCAGGAGGGGACCCCCGCCGGTTCCGTTGTGCTGGACCAGTTTGGCCGCAATCTCACCCAGGCCGCGCGGGAGAACAAGCTTGATCCGGTGATCGGGCGCGAGCATGAGATGGAACGCGTCATGCAGGTGCTTTCCCGGCGCACCAAGAACAACCCGGTCCTGATCGGGGAGCCCGGTGTGGGCAAGACGGCCGTCGTCGAGGGCCTGGCCCAGGCAATTGTTCGCGGGGACGTGCCTGAGACCATCAAGGACAAGCAGCTCTACACGCTTGACCTGGGTTCCCTGGTCGCCGGTTCACGCTACCGCGGTGACTTCGAGGAGCGCCTGAAGAAGGTGCTCAAGGAGATCCGCACCCGCGGGGACATTATCTTGTTCATCGACGAGATCCACACCCTTGTCGGTGCGGGCGCGGCCGAGGGCGCCATCGACGCGGCCTCCATCCTCAAGCCGATGCTGGCCCGCGGCGAGCTGCAGACCATCGGCGCCACCACGCTGGATGAGTACCGCAAGCACATTGAGAAGGATGCCGCGCTGGAGCGCCGTTTCCAGCCCATCCAGGTCGCCGAGCCCAACGTGGCGCACGCAATCGAGATCCTCAAGGGCCTGCGGGACCGCTACGAGGCGCACCACCGCGTCTCCATTACGGACGGTGCGCTGGCGGCTGCGGCGAACCTGTCCGAGCGCTACATCAGCGACCGTTTCCTGCCGGACAAGGCCATTGACCTGATCGACGAGGCCGGCGCACGGCTGCGTATCCGCCGCATGACGGCTCCGCCGGAGCTCAAGGCGATGGATGAGACCATCTCGGAGGTCAAGCGGGAGAAGGAATCCGCCATTGACGCGCAGGACTTCGAGGGCGCTGCCGCGCTCCGGGATAAGGAGCAGAAGCTCATCACCGAGCGCGCCGAAAAGGAGCGCCAGTGGAAGTCCGGCGGCCTGGACGACGTCTCCGAGGTTGATGAGGAACTCATCGCCGAGGTGCTGGCGAACTCCACCGGCATTCCGGTCTTCAAGCTGACAGAGGAAGAGTCCACCCGTCTGCTGAAGATGGAAGACGAGATCCACAAGCGCGTGGTGGGCCAGAACGAGGCGATCAAATCGATTTCCCAGGCGATCCGGCGTACCCGTGCGGGTCTGAAGGACCCGAAGCGTCCGGGCGGTTCGTTCATCTTCGCCGGCCCCACCGGCGTCGGAAAGACGGAGCTGGCCAAGGCACTGGCGGAATTCCTCTTCGGTGAAGAAGATGCCCTGATCACCCTGGACATGTCCGAGTACTCGGAAAAGCACACCGTGTCCCGGCTCTTCGGTGCCCCTCCCGGCTACGTCGGCTATGAAGAAGGCGGACAGCTGACAGAGAAGGTCCGCCGCCGTCCGTTCTCCGTGGTGCTCTTCGACGAGGTGGAAAAGGCCCACGCGGACCTGTTCAACTCGCTGCTGCAGATCCTTGAGGACGGCCGCCTGACGGACAGCCAGGGCCGGGTGGTGGACTTCAAGAACACCATCATCATCATGACCACCAACCTGGGCACCCGGGATATTTCCAAGAGCGTTGCCACCGGTTTCCAGTCCGGCACGGACACCCAGACCGGCTACAACCGGATGCGCGCCCGGGTCACGGAGGAACTCAAGCAGCACTTCCGCCCCGAGTTCCTCAACCGTGTTGACGACGTCGTGGTCTTCCCGCAGCTGACCCAGGACGAGATCATCGAGATCGTGGACCTGATGGTCGGCAAGCTGGAGAAGCGGCTGAACGACAAGGACATGGGCATCGAGCTCACGACCGCGGCCAAGGTGCTGCTGGCCACCCGCGGCTACGATCCCGCCATGGGTGCCCGGCCGCTGCGCCGCACCATCCAGCGCGAGATCGAGGACCAGCTCTCCGAGAAGATCCTGTTCGGCGAGATCAAGGCCGGCGAAATCGTGGTCGTGGATGTGGAAGGTGAGGGTGACGACGCCAAGTTCACCTTTGCGGGCAACAGCAAGGCCCACGTTCCGGACGCCCTGCCGGCCGGGGCCTGACGGCAGGCCTCCCGACGCCAGGCCTCCCGACGCCAGGCTTCCCGACAGCAGGCCTCCCGACGGCAGGCTTCCCGACGACGGCGGCGCGTCACCTGAAAAGGTGGCGC
>JALYYI010000162.1 GCA_030946705.1 Actinomycetota bacterium
GAGGGCGGACTCGAGGGCATCGAGGAGTACCTCTACACCCAGTACATCGGCATCGCGGACCCGTACGCCTCCTGATTCGACCGCTCCTCGTTCGACCGCGGACGGCACCCTGGGTATCCGCCCGGCGTGCCGTCCGCACCGGACCCGGAGGAGCGTATGTCCGTGTAGGAGTCTGAGGCGTTTTTGGCCCGAAACATCCGGTTCCGGCCAAAGTCTCCTACGCGGCCGTCCGCTCAGTCCTCGTTTCGGTGCCGGAGCCGGTGCCCGAGCCCGAGCCGGCGCAGCGGCGGCGCCGGATTCAGCCGGGCCACCGAGCGGGCCGGCCGGTCCAGCCTCTCGTCCCACCAGCCCTTCCACCGCCGCAGGGTCGACGGCGGCAGCAGCCTGGCGCGCAGCCGGCGGAGCGCGGTCGCCTGCCGCCTCAGGCTGGTCTGGATTGCCGCCAGCTCGGCGCCGGCATCGTGATCCCGAGGAAGGCCCCCCGCCGTCTCCGCGGCAACGTTCATCGTGGACCAGGCCGCGGTCCCGGCGGGCGGTCCATAGGTGCTGCGCTCATAACGGGTCAGCAGCCGTTCCACCGACTGAGGCGCTCCAGTCCGTCCGTTGCCACCCGCACGAACCGCACGACCTCCTTCGGCACCGCCACCAACCGCACCACTGCCACCGGGCGCACCACCAACCAGGGGGCTGCGCAGCAGGCGGTCGGCAAACGCCCGGGGTGTGTCACTGGGAACCGGATCCAGACCGTAGTCGCAGACCAGGTCCTGGAGCTCCGCCCAGGCGACTGCGGCAGTCGGCGGGCCACCGAGGGGTGGTCGGCTCCGGCCCGCCGGCCCAGCCGGACCAGCCGGGCCCGGCGGAAAAGCGGACGCCGCCCGCAAAACGGCCAGCCGGCGCCGGCGCAGCCCGGTCCGGCTCAGGTACGGCGCGGCCAGGACGAGCAGCGCCAGCGCCCCCGCCGCCACCAGCCAAAAAGTCCGCGCCACAGCGCCGTTCTGGCCGGACGCCGAGGCGCCCGGCCCGGAGAGCGGTCCGCCCGCGGGCGCCGGTGACGCCGCACCGGTCGCGGCGCCCGAAGGGAGCAGCGAGTCGCCCGGGTTGCCGGCGTTCAGGCCCGGTACATTCGCCGTCAGCGCGTAGGCCGGCACCTGGCCGCGCGTCGGTGTCGGTTCAAAGGGCACCCAGCCCAGCCCCTCGAAGTAAAGCTCCGGCCAGGCATGGGCACTGTGTCCGTCCACGCTGTATTCCGTCAGCTGCCGGCCGCCGACATTGACCTTCTTGCCGGTCAGCCTGCCGGGCGCGTAGCCGACGGCTATCCGGCTCGGAATGCCGGCCTCCCGGGCCATTACGGCCATGGCCGCGGCGAAGTGGACGCAGTAACCACTCTTGACCTGGAGGAATTTGGCCACGACGTCCATCCCGCTGCCGTCATAGCCCTCCTTCAGCGGTGTCTGCTCCGAGTAGGTGAACTCGGGCCCGCGCAGGAAATCCTGCAGGGCTATGGCCTTATCGTAGGGAGTGGGGGCCCTGCCGGTGACAGAAAGAGCCGTCGACCTGATAATGTCCGGCGTGTTCTTGGGCAGTGCCCGGAACTGCGGATCGAGGGCCGGCCGCGGCGGGCTGACCACCTGTTCCAGCCTGGCCCGGGTGAGCTGGGGCATGACGCTGCGGACCACATAGGTCTGGTGCAGCGTGTTCGAGTCCAGGGCCGCTATGGTCAGCGTTTCGGGGTCCCAGGTCCACCTGCCCAGCAGCCCCCGGACGCTCAGCGGGGCGTAGGGGACGGGTAACCACGGGCTGCTGAAATCCTGGGAGTCGATTCGCGTCGTGGTCAGGATGCCGTTGATCACGGCCGCGGTGGAGAAGTCGTCGTTGATCCGGCTCGGATCCAGCCGTCGTTCATCCGGCCGGCTGCTGGGCTCCCAGGAGTCGCCCTGGAAATCCTCCAGGGTTGCGGAGCGCAGGTACACCGGGGTGGCGGAGTCCGTCGCGTACGTCATCTGGCCCAGCGCGCTGGGGTTCCGGAGGTCGTTACCCAGGGTGATCATCGGGTTGAGCCCGGAGACCTTCCCGAACGGGTTGAAATGCGAGCCCTCCGGAAAGGTGCCGCTGTTGAAGCCGGGAATGGCCAGCGGCAGCAGGAGGGTGACGACGACGGCGGCCCCGCCAATGCCGGCGGCCCGCCTCAGCTGCCCTCCCGTCCGGGTGCCGGCCGGCCTGGCCTGGCCGTGGGGCGCGAACCACTGGCTGCAGCCGAGGATGAGCAGGTAGCCGGTCGAACCGGCCACGAATCCCAGCGCTCCGACGCTGTCCGGTGTGACGAGCGCCGGGATCAGCAGCACCGCCAGGAGGCTCAGCCCGCTGCTGGCCGGCATGGTCAGGCTGACCGCGAGCGAATCGGCCAGAAGGGCCACCAGACCCAATCCGGCGCAAATCACCAGGAGGATGCCGTCCAGCGGCTCCACCGGGGCAACCCCGCCGATCACGGTATCGGAGGTCACCCGGAGCAGCGGGCCCAGCTCGTCGAGGGTGGCCTTGGTGGGGACCAGGCCAAGGAAGGCGGTGGAACTGAAGAACTGCAGGGTCAGCATGGCGCCCAGCGCGGCGAGGCCCAGCACCGGGACCAGCGGCTCGGGAAGCCGCATCGCGCGGGCCGCGGCGGTGACCAGCAGCACGGCTCCGACGGTGATGACGGCGGAGAACAGCCAGGCCCACCCCCGGAGTACGCCATCGAGGCCCAGCGCGCAGCCGATCACACCGGCAAAGACGGCCCCGGCCATCACCCACGGCATCGGACCAACGGGCTGCCGGGGCACCCGTGCGGATCCCTCCCGGACGGGGGCGGACCCGCGCTGCGCGGGGCGGCGGTAGTGCGTGGATGCGCTCATGGCAGGTCGCTCCCGGTCGGGGCGCGTCGTGCATCCACGGCGGTCCTGCCGCTGGCCGCGGCGAAGAACTGGACGTCGTCAAAATAGCCCCATGCGGATGTCAGCGAGGTCTTGCTGTTGGCGGCGATGGCCCGCCACCCGCCCATCCGCAGCGCCTCCAGCAATGGGCGGGCGTCCTGCGGCCGCTCGGTAACCACGATCGCGAAGGCATTGGCTCCGAACTCGGCCGCCGGGGCAAGGGTCCTCGCCTCTGCCGCGCTGATGTGGCCCAGCAGGGCGATCAGCGGCCCGCGCTGGCGGTGCGTGGTCAGTTTCTCCAGCAGGGATTCCCCAAAGGCCGCGCGGCCGCCGTCGTGAGGCGCGGAACCCTGGACTGCGGCGCCCTGCCCCGGACGGCTCGGCACGGCGGTGCCGGTCAGCTCGATGGCGGCCAGCGAATCCGCCACAGCCGCCAACCCGGCGGCGCCTTCATAGTTTTCCTCCAGCGGCCATGGTGCGGACCGGGACCGGTGGAACCCGGGGCTGCCCTGATCATCGAGCAGGCGCAGCGAGAAATTCCGCTCGACCAGGTGGCCCGCAATGGACATGGCCGCCACGACCGTCCATTCGAAGTTCTCGTTGGTCACCAGCTCGGGGTGCCTGCCGTCCGGCCCGGGGGTGGCGAACGTCGTGCCCAGGCCGCCGGCGTAGGCGCTGAGCCGGCTGTCCAGCAGGATGGTCGCCTCGGGGGTGGTGACCGACTCTTCCTGGCGCACCATCAGCTGCCCGTGCCGGGCAGTGGCAGGCCAGTGCACCCGGCGCATCGGGTCCCCGTGCCGGTATTCGCGCGTCATCACATCGTTATCGCTGGGGTTGGCGCGCTGCCGGGTGGTGGTGATGCCGTCGTTGCCGCGGGCCCCCGTCATGGTGGTGTCCGGCAGCTCGACGGCGGCCGGCGTTACGGTGAGCAGGTCCGAACCGTTCAGCTCATGCCGGTGCATGCTCAGCCCGAACGGATCGCTGAACTCGGCCGTCACGGGCCCAATCCTGAACTGCCCGCGATTGGCCGAGCGCAGATGGTAAACGTACCGGCTCAGCCCGGAAGCCGTCGTCATCCGGGCCGGATAGAAGAAGGAGGGCGGCTCGCCGAACCGCGGTGGCAGCTGTTCCTCCATGCTCACCCGGCCACCCGGGAAACCGGTCCCGCCGACGGCCAGGTTCACCGTCGTCGTGGACTGCGTTTCCACCGAGGCGGGAGAGAACTCGCGGTAGACGGCAAAGGTGGGTTTGAGCCAGCGGATTCCCAGCACCGCGATCAGCGGCAGCGAAATCAGGAACACCCCCAGGGCCAGCAGGTCCCGGCGGCCCATCACCTGGGCCAGCAGCAGGGCAAAGACGCCCGCGCCGACCACCCCCCAGCCGCGTGGCCGAAGGAACCGGTGCGGGAACCAGCCGAAGTCCACGGTGGCTAGCCGCGCGGGGCGGCGGACCTGCGCCCGCTCGCGGACTCACCGTTGACCGGGAGTTTGGCCAGGATCCCGGCGATGATGCTGGAGGGGGTTTCCCCCGAGCTGGCCGCCTTGCGGTCCGGAATGATCCGGTGCGCCAGGACCGGGTCCGCCACGGCCACCACATCGTCCGGCAGCACAAAATCGCGGCCGCGCAGGGCGGCATAGGCCTTCCCGGCCCGCAGCAGCTGCAACAGCGCCCGCGGGCTGGCCCCGAGCCGCAGCAGCGGGGACTCCCGGGTGGCCCGGCCCAGCGCCACCGTGTATTCCTTCACCGCGGTGGAGACATAGATCGCGTGGACCACGCTGATCATGGCGGCAACCTCCTGCCCGGAGGCGACGGGGGTGACGGTCTCCAGCGGCGAGACGGACTGATGCGTCTGCAGCATTTCCATCTCCGCAGCGGCGTCCGGATAACCCATCGAAATCCGGGCCATGTAACGGTCCCGCTGGGCCTCGGGCAGCGGGTAGGTGCCTTCCATTTCAATGGGATTCTGCGTCGCCACCACCATGAACGGCTCCGCCAGACGGTAGGAGGTGCCGTCCACGGTGACCTGGTGCTCCTCCATGCATTCCAGCAGCGCGGACTGCGTCTTGGCGGAGGCCCGGTTGATCTCGTCCCCGATCACGATGTTGGCGAAGACGGCGCCGGGACGGAATTCAAACTTCGCCGTCGACTGGTTGTAGATGGACACGCCGGTCACATCGGAGGGCAGCAGATCCGGGGTGAACTGGATGCGGCTGACCGAGCAGTCGATGGTGCGCGCCAAGGTCTTGGCAAGCATCGTTTTGCCCACCCCGGGAACGTCTTCCACCAGCAGGTGTCCCTGCGCCAGCATGACGGTCAGGGCAAGCTCCGCCGCCCCCGCCTTGCCATCGATCACAGTATTGATCACCGCCAGGATCCGCCGGCTGGCGTCGTGGAACTGCGCCGCAGTCATGGCCGGGCCGGTGGAGTTGGGCCGTTTCCCAAGCGTCGGATCCGGCAAGGCATCGTGGACCATGGTGCGGTTCTCTGAATCCATCGGGAGCCTTTCGGGCGTGCTGGCGTGGCCGCCGGGGGTCCTGCGGGGACGCATCCTTGGGCCATGGACTTATATGTGACCCACGTTACTAGCTCAACCGCGCTCTGTCCGCCCCGCCCGGCTCGCTAAAATTGCCTGCTATGTGCACCGATCAGATTCCCCAGCCCTACCGGACCGCTGCCCGGGAGGAAGGCGAGCCGGATTCTGCGGTCGGTGGCCAGCGCCGGAATCTGGAATATCCTCCCGCCCCGGAGCCCCTGCCGGTGCCTGTCATGGACAACCACACCCACTTGGACTTCCGTGCCGGGCTGGTCCAGGTCGCCATCACCGACGCGCTGGATGCGGCCGAGGCGGTGGGCGTGAAGGGAGCCGTCCAGGTGGGCACCGACCTGGAATCGTCCCGCTATACCGTCGCGGCACTGGAGCTGGACCGCCGGCTGCTGGGCGCCGTCGCGCTGCATCCCAACGATGCCCCCAAACTGGCTGCCGCCGGAACCCTGGAAGCGGCGCTGATCGACATCGAGCAGCTGGCCGGGCATCCCCGGGTCCGGGCCATCGGGGAAACCGGGCTGGATTACTACCGCACCGAAGGTCCCGGCCTGGCCGACCAGCAGTACGCTTTCCGCCGGCACATCGATATTGCCAAGCGGCTGGGTCTGGCCCTGCAGATCCACGACCGCGACGCCCACGACGACGTGGTGGCGACGTTGCGCTCCGAGGGGGCACCCGGAACGGTGGTTTTCCACTGCTTCTCCGGCGACGAGGAGCTGGCGCGGATCTGCAACGACAACGGCTGGTACATGTCCTTCGCGGGCACCCTGACTTTTAGGAACGCGGTCAACCTGCGGTCCGCGCTGGCCGTGGCACGCCCCGAATTGGTGCTGGTGGAAACGGATTCGCCGTTCCTGACGCCGCATCCTTTCCGCGGCCGGCCGAATGCGAGCTACATGGTGCCCTACACGGTCCGTGCGATGGCCGAACTGCTGGCGGTTGATTTATCACAAATCGGTGAACGCCTCGCTGCCAACACCGAAGCCGTCTACGGTTCCTGGGACTGAAAACCCCGTCACCGTCCTCGAATTGCAGCCGCGCCTGACCGGCCTTTAACCGGGTGTTCCGCGGATTTTCGCCCGTTTTCCGCGCCCAAGTTGGGTCCGCGGACCGGCCGGTGGCCGACTTGTCCGATAGTGCGCCCTTGGTTAATTGATCACGGTTAGGTTACGATGGGTAACTGTTAGCCGGGGTCGGGGAAGGCCTACGGATAACTTCACTCTTTTTGCGCAGTGTTTTTGCAGTAGATTTGCCGCCGCGCGCAGTCGTTTCCGGCTGCTGGGAGTGCCGTTCGCAGTAAAGGTTTTTGCAATTCAAAGTGCAACAGAACTGCCTTGGACGGGCACGCCCAAAATCAGAGTGTGGCGGCGCACTAATCCACCGCGCGGATGCCCCACGGGCCTCCACGCCGCGATGCGTGCGTCATTCCCCGTGCCCGGATGCTCGAGTAGTTACGGGTCACAGTGGCAAATTTCTTCGGCAGGTTCTTCCGGACCGGCGGCAAGGTCAGTTTCGTCAAAATCGGCGGGCAGGCTCTGGTGCTGGTCGCGCTGGTTCTGGGTCTGGTTGCCTTTGTGGGCAACAACAAGACCATCACCGTGAATGTTGACGGTCAGGCCGGCTCGGTCCAGACGTTCGGCGGTTCGGTCAGCCAGGTGCTGGCGAAGGCCAACGTTGATGTCAGGCCGGCGGACCACGTCAGCCCCGCACTGGACAGCGGCGTTGACAACGGCACGGTCATCACCGTGAACACCTCGAAGGAAATCAAGGTCAACCTGGACGGCGCCAAAAGCACGGTGCAGACCACCTCGGCCAAGGTGGGCGACCTGGTGAGCCAGCTCGGCCTGGGCCCCAACGCGGCAATCTCCGCGCCGAAGGACATGCAGCTCGCCAGCTCCGATGTCATCGACATCAGCACCCCGAAGACTGTCAAGATCCTGGCCGACGGCAAGAGCGTGGACAAGACGACGACGGCGGTCAGCGTGGCTGACCTGCTGGCCTCCACCGGAATCACCGTGGGCCCCGCGGATCTGGTGTCCCAGCCCGGCGTAGCCCCCGTGGTCAACAACATGGTCGTCAAGGTTTCCCGGGTCAACGCCGATGGCAGCACGACCGTCAGCACGGACATCCCGTTCCAGACGGACAAGGCCGTTGATCCGAACATGTTCAAGGACCAGCACAAGATCAGCCAGGCCGGCGCCGTGGGCAAGATGGAAACCAGCTTCAAGGTGGTCACCGTCGACGGCCGCGAAGTCAGCCGGACGCAGACCGGACAGACGGTGAAGTCCGCACCCGTCGCCCAGAAGGTTACCGTTGGCGCCAAGGACCGCCCGGCGGATCCCGCCACAGCCGGCAACACCGGGGCTGCGGCTCCGGCAGCGATGAACGCCGGCATGTGGGACAAGATCGCCCAATGCGAGTCCGGCGGAAACTGGGCGATCAACACCGGCAACGGCTACTACGGTGGTCTTCAGTTCGACAGCGGCTCCTGGCTGGCGAACGGCGGCGGCGCCTACGCCCCGCGCGCCGACCAGGCCAGCCGCGAGCAGCAGATTGCCGTGGCGAACACCTACTACGCCAAGGCCGGCCTGTCCCCGTGGGGCTGCGCCTCCGCCGCCTCCCGGTAGGAACACCGGTCGGTTCCATTACGATGGCAGGGTGACTGAGCCCGATTCCGCCCCGCAGACCGGCCGCCCGAACCACCCGTCGGGCCGGGTGCAGCCGCTGCTCGGTGCCGCGGAAATCCGGCGGCTGGCCGAGGAGATCGGCGTCCGCCCCACCAAGTCGCTTGGCCAGAACTTTGTCATCGACGGCAACACCATCCGCCGGATCGTCTCGGTCGCCAGGCTTGATCCGGAGGAAACGGTCCTGGAGGTGGGCCCCGGACTCGGCTCGCTGACCCTGGGTCTGCTCGATGCCGCGGCCCGCGTGGTCGCCGTCGAAATTGACCCCGTGCTGGCGGCCAAGCTGCCGGAAACCGTGGCCGCCTTCCGTCCGGAGCTGGCCGGAAACCTGGACGTGGTCCTCGCCGACGCGATGCGCGTACTGGAGCTCCCCGCCCAGCCGACGGCCCTGGTGGCCAACCTGCCCTATAACGTGGCCGTTCCCGTGGTGCTGCACCTGCTGCAGCACTTCCCGTCGCTTCAGCACGGACTGGTGATGGTCCAGGACGAGGTCGCCGACCGGCTGGCGGCCGGTCCGGGCTCCAAAACCTACGGCGTGCCCTCCGCCAAGGCCGCCTGGTACTCACAGATGCGCAAGGCCGGTGTCATCGGGATGAACGTCTTCTGGCCCGCCCCCAAGATCTCCTCCGGGCTTGTGTCCTTCAGCCGCCGCGAGCCCCCCGTCACACGGGCCAGCCGGGCGGAGGTTTTCGCCGTCATCGATGCGGCGTTCGCCCAGCGCCGCAAAACCCTGCGGGCCGCCCTGGCCGGCTGGGCCGGCGGCGCCGCGGAGGCGGAACGCTACCTGCTGGCCGCCAATGTGGACCCCAGCGCCCGCGGCGAGGTCATTGACATTGCCGCCTACGCCCGGATCGCCGAGGCCAAGCTTCCGCTGCTGGCCTGAGCCGGCCGCCGCCAGGAACCGGCGTGTGGCGGCGTGTGGCGGCACCAGTTGGTCGCGGCTTGACCCGTACCCTAAGTTGGAAGCTATGAGCTCCGTGCGGAAGTCCTTCGCCGCCAGAACCGTCCGGGTCAAGGCGCCCGGAAAAATCAATGTCTCCTTCCGGGTGGGACCCCTGCGCGACGACGGATACCACCCCGTGGCCAGCGTCTACCTTGCGGTGTCCCTGTACGAGGAGGTGGCCGCCACCAGCACGGCCGAACCGGGTGTGACCGTCAGCCTCAAGGACAGCGGCCGCACCGCCGCGGAACTCGGTATCCCGCTGGATGAGCGCAACCTTGCCGTGCGGGCCGCAAACCTGATGGCGGAGGTCACCGAACACACCACCGGGGTCCATCTGGAAATCACCAAACGGGTCCCGGTGTCCGGGGGCATGGGCGGCGGATCCGCGGATGCGGCGGCCACGCTGCTGGCCTGCGACGCGCTCTGGGACAGCGGACTGTCCCGGGAGGAGCTCGCCCACCTCGGGGCCGAGCTGGGCGCCGATGTGCCCTTCGCCCTGCTCGGAGGCGCCGCCGTCGGTCTCGGCGTGGGTGACGAGCTGACACCCGCGCTGGCTCCGGCCCAGCTGCACTGGGTGCTGGTCCAGGCGGACTATGGGCTCTCCACGCCCGCCGTGTACGAGCAGCTGGACCGTCTGCGCGCCGCGGCCGGGAGCGAAGACCTCGGTGCCGCCCCGGAGCGCCCGGGTAGGGCCGCGGCGGAGCCGGAGAGCGTCGGCCAGGTTGACCCCGTGGTGCTGCAGGCCCTGCGCGCGGGGGATGCGCTGGCCCTGGCAGGCGTGCTGGTCAATGACCTGCAGCCGGCATCGGTGGCCCTGGCCCCGCAGCTGCTGGACGTGCTCGACGGCGGCGCCAGGCACGGCGCGCTGGCGTCACTGGTGTCCGGATCCGGCCCCACCATCGCGATGCTGGCCGGGGACGAGGAACAGGCGCGGGAATTGGCGGAACTGCTCAGCGCCGAGGGCCATCACGCCATCGCTGTACATGGACCGGTGCACGGCAGCAAAGTCATCTCCGACCGGGTCCACTAGACGGGACCGGAGTTTCCGGACGCGAATCGGGCCGGCATTCACGGAGTAGCATTGATGGCCTTGATTCCTTTCGAAAGTAGTTGAAGCGTGGCACACCTTCTTGGCGGCGAAAACCTCTCGGTCGAATTCGCGACGCGCGTCGTGCTGGACGGCGTCACCCTGGGTCTGGAAGAGGGGGACCGGATCGGCATCGTCGGACGCAACGGCGACGGCAAATCCACCCTGATGCGCCTGCTGGCCCAGCGCCAGAGCCCGGATTCCGGCCGGGTGACCGTGCGCGGCGGCGTGCACGTGGGTTACCTGGACCAGTCGGATG
>JALYYI010000104.1 GCA_030946705.1 Actinomycetota bacterium
CGCGGCTGCGCAGCCGCAGTTCGCAGCTGAATCCGCCTTCGCCCAGCCAGAGCGTGCCCCCGTCCCGGGCCAGCGCGATGGTGCGGGTGACGCCGTCGTACTCGATCCGGGCGGTTCCCTGCGGCCCGCCCGAGGTGTGCAGCACCGCCCGGGTCGGGGCGGTCTCGCCCTGCGCATCGCTGCGGATGACGACGGCGGCGCTGAGCTGGCCGCCGTCGTCGCCGGTCCCCACCTCGGAGAGCCTGACCGTCACGGATTCCGTGGCGCTGAGCGCCAGATCGTAGTCCACCGGGCGGCGCTGCCCCAGCCGCCAGCCGCTCGGCGAACGCCACGGCCCGTGCGCCGGGCCGCCGGATGCAATTCTCTGCGCGTGCAGGTGCAGGGCTGCGGCCGCCAGCAGCGCGTTGTCCGCGTGCCGGAAGGTCAGCGAGGGCATCTTGCGCTCGATCATCGTGGTGTCAAGATGGCCGGCCCGGACGTCGTCGTCGGTCACCAGCAGGCGCAGGTACTCGATGTTCGTGCCGAAGCCGAGCACCGTGGTGTCCGCGAGCGCCCGGTCCAGCCGGGCCAGCGCCTGCGTCCGGTCCGCTCCCCAGGCGATCACCTTGGAGAGCATCGGATCGTAGTTGGAAGCGATCTCAAGCCCCTCCAGCAGCGAGGAATCCACCCGGATCCCCTCCCCCGACGGCTCGGCCAGGGCCAGCACCTTCCCGGCCGTGGGCAGGAAGCCTCGCTCGGGATTTTCCGCGTAGACGCGGGCCTCCACGGCGTGACCGGTCAGCAGCACGTCCTGCTGCGCCAGAGTCAGTTCCTCCCCGGCCGCAATGCGCACCTGCCACTGGACCAGGTCCAGCCCGGTGACCATTTCGGTGACCGGATGCTCCACCTGCAGCCGGGTGTTCATCTCCATGAAGAAGAACTCATCCGGTGCCTGGTCCGAGACCAGGAATTCCACCGTTCCGGCGCCGCTGTAGCCCACGCTGCGCGCGGCATTGCACGCCGCCTCGCCGATGCGCGCCCGGGTGGCCGGATCCAGCAGGGACGACGGCGCCTCCTCGATCACCTTCTGGTGCCGGCGCTGCAGCGAACATTCGCGCTCACCCAGATGGATCACCTGGCCGTGGCTGTCCGCCAGCACCTGGACCTCGATGTGCCGGGGCTTCGCGATCAGCCGCTCCATGAACAGCGTGTCGTCGCCGAAGGCGGACGCCGCCACCCGGCGGGCGGTGACCAGTGTTGCGGCCAGATCCTCGGCGCGCTCCACCACATGCATGCCCTTGCCGCCGCCGCCGGCGGAGGGCTTGATCAGCAGCGGGTAGCCGACGCCGTCGGCCGCCTCAAGCAGCGCACTGTCGGTCAGGCCGGGCTGCGCGATGCCGGGAACCACCGGCACGCCATAGGCCATCACATGGTTTTTGGAGCGGATCTTGTCCCCCATCATGTTCAGCGCATGCACGCTGGGGCCGATGAAGGTGACGTCCGCGTCCGCGAGCGCCTGGGCAAAGTTCTGGTTCTCGGAGAGGAAACCGTAGCCCGGGTGCACCGCCTGGGCGCCGGTCGCCTTGACGGCGGCCAGGATCGCGTCGATGTCCAGGTAGCTGTGCTGCGGCGCGGCCGGGCCGATCCGCACGGCGATATCCGCCAGCCGCACGTGCCGGGCATCGACGTCCGCGTCGCTGTAGACGGCGACGGAGCGGATGCCCATCTTCCGCAGCGTGGAGATAATGCGGCAGGCAATTTCGCCGCGGTTGGCCACCAGGACCGTCTTGAAGGTTGCGCCCTCAAACGTGGCCGGGGCGGTTGTCTGTATAGCTGATGTAGTCATCTGGTCACATCCGGAAGAGGCCGAGGGAGGTTTCGGGCAGCGGGGCCTGGGCGCACACATCCAGGGCCAGGCCCAGCACGGTGCGGGTATCCGCGGGGTCGATGACGCCGTCGTCCCAGAGCCGCGCGGTGGAGTAGTACGGGCTGCCCTGGTCCTCATACTGCGCCTTGATCGGGGCCTTGAAGGCATCCTCCTCCGCCTGCGACCATTCGCCGCCGCGTCCCTCGATCTGCTCGCGCTTGACGGTGGCCAGCACCGCGGAGGCCTGGTTCCCGCCCATCACCGAGATCCGGCTGGCCGGCCACATCCACAAAAAGCGCGGCGAGTAGGCGCGTCCGCACATGGAGTAGTTCCCGGCGCCAAAGGAACCGCCGACGACGACGGTCAGCTTGGGTACGCGGGCGGTGGCCACTGCGGTGACCATTTTGGCGCCGTTCTTGGCGATGCCGCCCTGTTCGTAGTCCTTGCCAACCATGAAGCCGGAGAGGTTCTGCAGGAAGATCAGCGGGATTCCGCGCTGGTCGCAGAGTTCAATGAAGTGCGCGCCCTTGAGCGCGGATTCGCTGAAAAGCACCCCGTTGTTGGCTACGATGCCCACCGGATGGCCGTGCAGCCGGGCGAAGCCGGTGACCAGTGTGGTGCCGTAGTTGGCCTTGAACTCATGGAAGCTGCTGCCGTCCACCAGCCGGGCGATGATCTCCCGGGCGTCATAGGGTGTGTTCAGGTCCGTGGGCACGGCTCCGTAAAGCTCCCGCGGATCCGCCGTCGGCTCGATGCTGGTCCCGATGTCCCAGGCCGGGGCGGTGGGAGGCGGCAGTGTGGCCACGATGTCCCGGACAATCTGCAGGGCATGCTCGTCGTTCTCGGCCAGATGGTCCGTGACACCGGAAATCCGCGAATGCACATCCCCGCCGCCGAGTTCCTCGGCGGTGACTATTTCGCCGATCGCGGCCTTCACCAGCGGCGGCCCGCCCAGGAAGATGGTGCCCTGGTTGCGCACGATCACCGTCTCATCGCTCATCGCCGGAACATACGCACCGCCGGCGGTGCAGGAGCCCATCACGGAGGCGATCTGCGGAATCTTCGCCGCGGACATCCTCGCCTGGTTGTAGAAGATCCGGCCAAAGTGTTCCTTATCCGGGAAAACCTCATCCTGTTTGGGCAGGAAGGCCCCGCCGGAATCCACCAGGTAGATGCACGGAAGCCTGTTCTCCAGCGCGATTTCCTGCGCGCGCAGGTGCTTCTTCACCGTCAGCGGGTAGTAGGTTCCGCCCTTGACCGTGGCGTCATTGGAGATCACCAGCACCTGCCGGCCGTGCACCAGCCCGATTCCGGTGATTACCCCGGCGCCGGGGCAGTCGCCGCCGTACATGCCGTTGGCGGCCAGCGGCGCAATCTCCAGGAACGGGCTGCCGTCGTCGAGCAGCCGGTCGATCCGCTCCCGCGGCAGCAGCTTCCCGCGGGCCAGATGGCGCTCACGGGAGCGCTCCGGACCGCCCAGGGCGGCCGTGGCCAGGCGCGACCTGAGGTCATCCGCCAGCGCGCGCTGCGCGGCCTCGTTTTCGGCATAGGCGGCACCGCTGGTGTCCACCCGGCTTTCGATCGTCTCCATCGACAACTTTCCGTTTCCCGCCAAAACCACCCTGGCCTGAGACTTGGTCTGAGCCAGGGCCGGACGGGATCCTTTTGCAGCTTGGTTAGTATCCGCTAACTGAGATTTAGGTTAGTCTGGATTAACTGTGGTGTCCAACACAGAGGGTGGAATGAGCCAGGAAAACGAGACCGGAAGCCGCATGGCTGACCCGAATGAGGCCCGAGCCGAACGGGCAATCTTAGCCGCGCCCGGATATCAGGACATCCCCGCGGCTTTGGCCGGTCCCGACCCACAGCCCACCCTGTCCACCCCGCCCACTCTGCGCAGCCGGGCCACCCTGCGCAGCCGGGCCAAGGCCAACCGTCGGCAGGCCATGCTCCGGGCCGCCGCGCAGCTGTTCGCCCAGCACGGCTTCAACCGGGTCTCCATTGAGGATCTGGGCGCAGCCGCCGGCGTCAGCGGCCCTGCGGTCTACCGGCATTTCAGTGGCAAGCAGGCGGTCCTGGCCGCACTCCTGGTCGGAGTCAGCGAGGACCTGCTGGAGGGCGGCCGGGCCGTGATCCACGAGGCCGCCAACGACGACGACGCGCTCCGCGGGCTGATCCGATTCCACGTCGATTTCGCCCTGTCCAACCCCGATGTTATCCGCGTCCAGGACCGGGAACTGGCCAGCCTCGTCGACGACGACCAGGCCTCAGTACGGACCCTGCAGCGAAGCTACATCGCAGTCTGGGTCGGCCTGCTGGGCCGCATCCAGCCCGAAGTGGAACCCGCTGTCCTGCGCCTGAAGGTGCAGGCGGCGTTCGGCCTGATCAATTCAACCCCGCATAGCGCGCGCAGCCACGGCCGGAACGTCGACGCCAGGACGGCCCGCCCGGTCCTTGAAGCGATGGCCCGCGCCGGCCTCCTTTCCTAGCACCCCCGGACACCCGGCCCGGCTCCTCCGGCTCCTCCCGCTCCTCCGGGCTGGTTCCCTGCCAGCCGGTGGCCGGTGGCCTCCAGTACCTAGTTCAGATACCTAGTACCGATACTTAGTACAGATACCCAGTACAGACGCCTCCCGTACTAAGTACGGGGATGTTATAGACTCCTATCACCATGTCGACACAAATGCGTGAAAACCCCGAGGAACGCATCCCCCTCAGCCGCGAGCGGGTGCTGCGCAGCGCCGTCGCCATCGCGGACACGTCGGGCATAGGCGCGCTGACCATGCGCTCGCTCGCCCAGGCCCTCGGAGCCAAGCCGATGTCGCTGTACCACTACGTCGCGAACAAGGATGAGATCCTCGACAGCATCGTCGATCTCGTCTTCAGCGAGATCGATCTGCCCTCAACCAAGGGCGGCTGGCGGCCGGAGATGCATCGGCGGGCAAACTCTGTCCGTCTGGCGCTCAGGCGCCACCCCTGGGCGATCGGACTCCTGGAGTCGCGAGCCACCCCCGGCCCCGCCACGCTGCGACACCACGACGCGACCCTGGGGATCCTGCGCGCCGCGGGCTTCTCGGTGAGGATGACAGCCCACGCCTACGCGTTGCTGGACAGCTACATCTACGGATTCGCGCTGCAGGAGGCAGCTTTGCCCTTCGACGGCCCGGAGACCGTCGCCGATATTGCCGCACCAATGGTGCACATGTTCGCCGCCGGCGAGTATCCACATCTCGTCGAGTTGGCGACCGAACACGTCCTCCAGCCCGGCTATGACTTCGGAAACGAGTTCGAGTTCGGGCTCGACCTGATCCTCGACGGCCTGGCGGGATCGATCACGGACGACGGCGGCGAACTCCCCGCTTGAGGCGTGAGGTAATGACGCCAAAAAGACGCCAAAAAGCCGCCAATACGTCACAATCTCACGCCTCAACGAAGGCTCCCCCCGCGGCCTCAGACCATGGTCAGTGCCATGCCCGGATCGGCCAGGATCGAGCCGATGTCCGCGAGGAACCTGGAGCCCTGCTCGCCATCCACCAGCCGGTGGTCGAAGGACAGGCTCAGGGTCATCACCTGGCGCAGCGCAACTTCGCCGTTGTACCCCCACGGCTGCCGCCGCACGGCGCCGATGGCCAGGATGGCCGCCTCCCCCGGATTCAGGATCGGCGTGCCCGCGTCGATGCCGAAGACGCCGATGTTGGTGATGGAGATGGTGCCCCCGGACAGGTCCGCCGGCTGGGTTTTGCCCGCCCGCGCGGTGTCCGTCAGCTCGGTCAGGGCGGTGGAGAGCTGCGTCAGGGTCATGGCCTGCGCATCCTTGATATTGGGCACCATCAGCCCTCGTGGCGTGGCGGCGGCGATGCCCAGGTTCACGTAATTCATCGTGACGATCTCGGCATTGGCCTCGTCCCAGCGGGAGTTCACCGACGGCTGGCGCCCCACGGCAATGCACAGCGCCTTGGCGACCAGGGTCAGCGGCGTCAGCTTGTAACCGGCGAACGCGCGGCTGGCCTTGAGCCGGGCCAGCAGCTCCATGGTGGGAGTGACGTCCATGGTGAGGAACTCGCTGACATGCGGGGCGGTGAAGGCGCTGGCCACCATCGCCGCCGCGGTGTATTTGCGGACGCCCTTGATCGGTGTGCGCGTCTCCCGCTCTCCGGCGGGGCGGACCACGACGGCGATCCCGGCCTGGGTGCCGGTGGCACCTGCCGCCGGGGCAACGTCAGCTGGGGAGCTGTCGGCTCCGTAGCTGGCGGACGGGGTCAGGGCGGACCGGACGTCCTCGCGGGTAATCAGGCCGTCGCGGCCCGTTCCGGACACCACAGTCAGGTCCACACCGAGGTCCCGGGCGAGTTTGCGCACCGGCGGCGTCGAGCGCGGACGCTCGGCCGGGACGGGCGAACCCTGATCGAGCTTGTCGAGATCACCGTTTCTGGTCTCCAGGGGCTCGACTGACGCAGCAGGGTTGCGCTGCCGGCGGGCGGGCCGGCCGCCCTTTTCCGCCTCGGCACCGTAACCGACGAGGGTCGGGATGCGCTTGCTGGCGGAGGTCTCCGCGCGCTCGCTGGCGCTCGCTTGGTCAACCAGCGGGGACCCCACCCCGGCGGAGGCCGGATCCGGCTCCAGCTCGAAGGAGACGATCGGCGAGCCGACCTCCACTACGGTCCCCGGCTGCTCGTGCAGCTTGGCGATGACGCCCGCATACGGGGAGGGCAGCTCGACCACGGCCTTGGCCGTCTCCACCTCCGCGATGATCTGGTTGAGCGTGACCCGGTCCCCCACGGCGACCTTCCAGGCCACGATTTCCGACTCCGTCAGGCCCTCGCCCAGGTCCGGCAGCTTGAATTCCCTGATCATCGTCAGCCTTCCAGCCCGCTGAGTGAATTCGGGCGGCCCATCGCCCGGTCCACGCCGTCCAGGATCCTGTCCAGGTCCGGCAAGTGGTGCGATTCCAGCTTGGACGGCGGGTACGGGATGTCGAACCCGGTCACGCGCACCGGGGCGGCCTCCAGGTAGTTGAAGCAACGCTCGGTCAGGCTGGCCGCGATCTCCGCGCCCAGGCCACCGGACTGCGCCGCCTCGTGCGTGATGACCAGGCGGCCGGTCTTGCGGACCGAGGCCTCGATCGGGGCGAAGTCGATCGGCGCCAGCGAGCGCAGGTCGATCACCTCGACGGACACGCCCTCGTCCGAGGCCGCCAGCGCGGCATCGCGGGCGGTCGGAACCAATGGCCCGTAGGTCACCAGGGTGACGTCCGATCCCTCCGTCACCACCCGCGCGCTCTCCATCGGCAGGGCCAGCGCCAGGTCAAGGCTCTCGTCCACCTCGCCCTTGGTGTGGTAGCGGCGCTTGGGTTCAAAGTAAAGGACCGGATCATCGCTGGCGATGGCCTGCTGGATCATCGTGTAGGCGTCCTGCGGGTTGGAAACGCTGATCACGCGCAGGCCGGAGGTGTGCGTGAAGTAGGCCTCCGGGGACTCCGAGTGGTGCTCAGGGGAACCGATGCCGCCGCCGAAGGGGACCCGGATGGTAATGGGCATTTTGACCTTGCCCTGGGTCCGGTAGTGCAGCTTGGCCACCTGGCAGACGATCTGGTCGAAGGCGGGGTAGATGAACCCGTCGAACTGGATCTCGCAGACCGGACGGTAGCCGCGGTAAGCCAGCCCGACGGCGGTGCCCAGGATCGCGGACTCGGCCAGCGGTGCGTCGATGACGCGGTGCCCGCCGAAGTCCTTCTGCAGCGCGTCGGTGATGCGGAAGACACCGCCGAGCTTGCCGATGTCCTCACCGATCAGGACCACCTTCGGGTCATCCTCCATTGCTTTGCGCAGGCCGGCGTTAATAGCGCGGCCGAATGTCATGGTGGACATCATTTGCTCCCTTCGGCATTGGCGGCGGAGGTACTCTCAAAACCGGCCAGATAGCGGGAATAGTGCTCGCGCTGGCGGTCCAGCCACGAATTGGGTGTGCTGTAGACATTGGCAAACACGTCCATCGGGGCGGGCTCCGGCAGATTGATACAGCCGGCGCGCATTTCCTTGGCGACCGCGTCGGCCTTGGCGGCGACGGCCGCCTGCAGGTCCGCGGTCAGCAAGCCCTTGCTCTCCAGTAGGGCCGCCACCCGGCTGATCGGGTCCTTGGCGGCCCAGTCCTCAAGTTCGTTGGCGTCACGGTAGCGGGTCGGATCATCCGCCGTCGTATGCGGGCCCATCCGGTAGGTGACCGCCTCGATAAAGGTGGGACCGCCGCCGGTGCGGGCACGGTGCAGCGCAATCCGGGTGGCGGCCAGTACGGCCAGGACATCGTTGCCGTCCACGCGCAGGCTGGGAATGCCGAAGCCCGGGGCGCGGTTGGCGAGTGGGACGTGTGTCTGCAGGCCGACGGGCTCGGAAATGGCCCAGTGGTTGTTCTGGCAGAAGAAGATCACCGGGACCTGGAAGCTGGCGGCGAAGACCATGGCCTCATTGACGTCGCCCTGGCTCGTGGCCCCGTCGCCAAAGTAGGCGATGGCCACGGCATCCGCGCCGTCGGTCTGGATGCCCAGCGCGTAACCGGTGGCATGCAGGGTCTGGGCGCCGATGATGACCTGCGGGGTGGCCATATTGATCCCGAACGGATCCCAGCCGGAGGAAACATTGCCGCGCCAGACGCGGATGAGGTCCGTCAGGTCCACGCCGCGGCAGTAGGCAACGCCGTTTTCGCGGTAGCTGGAAAACACAAAGTCGTCGCTCCGCAGTGCCCGGCCGGAGCCGATCTGCGATGCCTCCTGGCCCAGCAGCGGCGGCCAAAGGGCCAGCTCACCCTGGCGCTGCAGGTGCGTGGCCTCCGTATCGATCCGGCGGATGACCACCATGTCCTCATAGAGGCCGCACAGTTCCTGGTCCGTCACATCCTGGACCCAGGCATCCAGCTCCGGGCTGCTGACCCGTTGGCCGTCAGCGGTGATCAGCTGGAGGAAGCCGAGCCCGGGGGCCTGCCCGTCTCCAGCCTCCGGGGCGGCCGCCCGGGAACTACCGGTGTTTTCCATCGGGCCCGGCTTGGGGCCCTTCTCGTCACTCAACACAGCTGCACGCAACCTTTGCACATCGTCCGGTCTGGGCCGGGATCTTGTGGATCCAGGCTCCGTCCCGACCCCGGTTTTTGACCCGGGCCGACTATGGACGCCGTTGCCCATATGTATTGTGACGATACTCACATAGACCATGCGGCACAACCGATCACCTCCAGACTGAGCATTATGCTCTATCTCTGCCATCGCGACCGTGCTAACCTTGCGCACTATGCAACCCCTGGATGGCACCGACACCCGGCTGCTTATGGCCCTGGCGCAAGACCCCCACCGCACCGTCGTCGCGCTGGCCCAGAAACTGGGCCTGTCCCGCAACACGGTGCAGGCCAGGATGGCCGGGCTGGAGAAGAAGAACGTCTTCCTGTCCTTTGAGCGCCGGATCAATCCGGCCGCGCTGGGGTATCCGCTGATGGCCTTCATCTCCATCCACGTCCAGCAGCAGAAGCTCGGCGCGCTGGCCAAATCCCTGGCCGAGATCCCGGAGGTCCTGGAGGCCTACGGGCTGGCCGGCTCCGCCGATCTGCTGGTCCGGGTGGTTTCCACCGACGCCGAGGACCTCTTCCGGATCAACGGCAAGATCCTGGCGTGCGACGGCGTCGAGCGCACCGATACGTCGCTGGCCATGGGTGAACTGATCCCCTTCCGGCTGGAACCGCTGCTGGTGCGGGGGCCCCGGAACCCCGGCTGACCGCCGTCGTTCCCCGTCTCCTCCCGCCTCCGGAAAATTTCCGCGCATCCATCCCATCCGGCATCTTCCGTGCTGCGAATTACAGGTGAAAGTTCCGCCTGGAACTTCGAACACCTCGGGGCCCGCAACATGGCGGAACCCGCAGATATGGAAGGTTAGGAATCATGCGTACCTCACCGAATAAACTCATCGCTACGATCTTTGGTGCCGTATACCTCTTGGTTGGCGTTCTGGGGTTCTTTGTCACCTCCGGCATTGGCTTCTTCGCCACCCAGGGGTCCAATCTCATCGTCTTCGCGGTGAATCCTCTGCACAACGTCATCCACCTGCTGATCGGCGCGGCACTGCTCGCCGGGGGACTGAAATCCGTCCCGGCGGCCAAGTCCGTGAACACCACGGTGGGTGCCGTCTACCTGCTGGTGGGCCTGGTGGGACTGTTCCTGCTGAACAGCTCGCTGAACATCATCGCCCTCAACGGCGCGGACAACGTGCTGCACCTTGCCAGCGCTGTCCTGCTGCTGGGCGTCGGGCTGTCCCAGGACAAATCGGCCGTCAATCATTCGGTTGCGGCACGCCGGACGGTCTAACCATGGCAACCGCCATCAGCGGCCC
>JALYYI010000254.1 GCA_030946705.1 Actinomycetota bacterium
GTGTCCAAAATGAGCGCCGGGCAGGTGAGCAGCGCTGGTCATTTCTCCTCCGACCCGAAAGCCTGCCCGGACGGCATCGCGCCGCACGGGCGCTGATGTTGCGTGCGCCTCTGCAGCGTTTCCACGCACCGTCAACAGCAACATTTTACGTCCGTCGGGGACCAAAAGCTCCGGCTTTCACGATGAAAGGCACAACCTGCTTCGGCCACGACCGCTTTCACCTTGTCAGGGCCGCCGTCGTCGGCGTTGCTTGACGGCCGCAGCGCGGCCCCCATGGCACGATGGAAAGCAATGAAACTGACAGCGGGCCAAGGGGGCCAACGAGGAATTCCGATGCCGCTGTGGCTGCAGGGCGTCTTCGAATCCGCGCAGGCGGCGATCTTCTCCGCCGTGCTGATGGTGCTGCCGCTGGTTGCCGTCTGGTGGGCGGACGGATTCAGGGACCGGACGCCGGATGCGCTGGCCCAGCTGGCCGGGCAGGCGTGGCTGATCATCCATGGCGTGCCGCTGACCCTGACGTTCAACGACGGGCCCAGTTCCGCCTCGGTCCAGAGCGGAACGCTCAGCCTGATCCCGCTGGGACTGACGCTGATTCCGTTCCTGCTCTCCTGGCGCGCCGGCCGGCGGCTGGCGCGAGCGTCCTATACGGACCAGCTCTGGCAGGCCCTGCTGGGGGCGCTGGCAGCCTACGCGGCCGCCGGGCTGGGAACGGCGTTCGTCTGCAGCATCCCGGAGGCGCACGCTGACGTGCTGCTCGGTGCGCTGATCCCGCTTATCCCCGTTGGGCTGGGGCTGATCATAGGCGCCCGGCGCGAAGCCGGCAGCTGGGGCCGGCTGATTGGCGTGGACGCGGCGGACTGGATTGCCAAGACCAGCCAGCATTCGCGCTGGGCCGGATCCTACCTGTGGTCGGCGGTGCGCGCCGGGCTGGTGGCCCTGGCTGCGGCCCTGTCGCTGTCCGCACTGCTCCTGGTGGTGGACATCGGCTGGCACTGGTCGGACATTGTCGATGTATATGAAGGGCTCAAGAGCGGTGCCGTGGGCGGCTCGGTCCTGACACTCGCGCAGCTTGGCTTCGCGCCGAACCTGGTGATCTGGGTGCTGGCCTGGGCCTCCGGTTCCGGTTTTGCGCTGGGCATCGGCTCCTCGGTCTCGCCGCTGGGCACCCTGGTGGCCCCGGTTCCCGCCATCCCCGTATTGGGTGCCTTGCCGGTGGGCCAGCTCTCCTGGGGCGTTGTCGCGATGATCATCCCGGTGCTCGGTGGTGCCCTGGCCGGCTGGTGGTTCCTGCGTGAGGGCGAGAACCACTTCGACGAATGGCTCTCCATCAAGGTCAAAATCCGGTGGTTCACGGCATCCGTCTCCACCCTTGTCCTGGGCTGCGTCACCGGCGCCGCTGCCGCGATCATGACCGGTGGGCTGGCCTGGCTGGCGCACGGCTCGGCCGGCATCGGACGGCTGACGGACCTCGGGCCGAACCCCCTGACGACGGCGGTCTGGGTGGGAGCCGAAGTGGCCGCCGGCGTCGTCGTCGGCTATGCCGCCGGGCCATGGCTGGAGCGCCAGCCGAGCGAGGTTGACCTGGAGGCCGGGCTGGACGACAACGCGGAGTCCGCGGCCGAATAGGGCCGGTCCGCGCGGTCGCCTAAAGTTGTGGCATGCGCATCGTTGTACTGGTTTCAGGGACCGGCTCCAATCTGCAGGCCGTCATCGACGCCATCGAGGCGGGGGAGCTGCCGGTTGAGATTGCCGCCGTGGGCGCCGACCGGCCCGGCACCGCGGGGATCGAGCGCTCCGAGGCGGCTGGCCTTGAGACCTTCGTGGTCAACTTTAAGGACTACGCACGCCGTTCGGACTGGGACGCAGCCTTGTTGGCAGCCGTCGCCGGCTACGAGCCCGACTACGTGGTTTCCTCCGGCTTCATGCGCATCGTGGCTCCGGATTTCATCGATGCATTCCCCGGCCGGTATGTCAACACCCACCCGGCCCTGCTGCCGTCCTTTCCCGGCGCGCACGCCGTCCGCGACGCGCTGGCCTACGGGGTCAAGGTGTCCGGCTGCACGGTGCATTTCGCGGATGCGGGCATGGATACCGGTCCGATCATTGCCCAGACCGCCGTCGCCGTGGAGGACGGAGACACCGAAGAGACCCTGCATGAGCGCATCAAAGTGGCCGAGCGGGAACTGCTAATTAGGGTCCTGCGCCGGCTGGGGTCGGAGAAAATCGCTTACTAAACTGGACTCGTGAACGTAGTCCAGTTACGGAAGGGTTGCCGTGCCATTGCCGAGCCCGCTTATGGTCCACCGCGTCCGGCTGCCTTTGGTCGGCTGGTCACCACGGCCATCCGCAGTGCGGTCGAGTTGGAGACCGTCCTGGTCGAGGTCATGGGCAGCGACGGACGGAGGGGCTGGGGAGCGGCTCCGGTCAGCCGGGTGGACGCTGGAGGACCTCCACACGCTCCTGCGCCATAAGGCGGCACCCATGGTGACTAGGTACTAGGAAAGGGAGGAATAGACCGCATCGGCGATGGCGGCGCGCAGCGGTTGCACATCGGAACGATCCCGTCGGGGATGGACCCGGTTGGTAAGCAGGACCACCGTGATGCCCGCCTGCTTGTCTACCAGAAAGGAGGTTCCGGTGAAGCCACTGTGCCCTCGGGCCGTGGCACCGGCTCTTCCCATCCAGGCTTGCTGTCCGATCCGCAGGCCCAGTCCGTGCCCGTAGCCGGGACCGCCCGACCGAACACGAGTTCCGAGCGTTTGAGGCAGCTGGTCGCGCCACATTTCGGCGGCGGTGCCGGGGGAGAGAATGCCGGGCAGACCGGCCCGCAAGGACTCGCCGAAGTCGAGCACAGCGCCGGCCGTGCCGAACAGCCCGGCATTTCCGCCAGCGCCGCCCAGCGCCCAGGCGGACTCGTCGTGGACAGTTCCGCGGACCATCTGCCTGCCAAATTCGGGCTGGTATTCGGTTGCGGCGCAGCGTTGGTGTTCGGGCGCAAAGGTTAGGCCGGCAGGCAGTTTATCCAATACCCGCTCCGTCACCAGCTCCGGCCACACCCGGCCGGTGACCGCCTCGGCCAGGGCCATGATCGTATTGAATCCGACGCAGGAATATTCGAAGACCGTCCCGGGAGGGGCAGCCAGCGGCAGTGCGATCAGGTCCGCCAGCAGCGCCGACCGGTCGAAGGACAGACCGGATTCGAGGGGAGCGCGCCAGCCCGACCAGACCGGGGGCAGGCCGGCGGTGTGGGTCATCAGGTGCCGCAGGGTGGCCGATTCCTTGCCGCCCGTCCGGAAGCCGGGAAGCCAGCGCCCCAGCGGTGCGTCCAGTTCCAGCATCCCCGCGTCCACCAGGGTCAGGGCGGTGACGGCGGTAAATACCTTGGTGACCGAGGCCAGGTCATAGAGCGTGCCGGCGGAGGCAGGGGTTCGTTGGGGTGCCCGGAGCTCGGTCCCTTCGGGGCCGAAGCGGACGGCATCGCCGACGACGACGGCGGGCTGCCGGTCTCCGTCGATGGCTACCTGGCTCACGGCCGAGGGCGTGATGCCCTCCGCCACCGCCTGCGCCAGGATCGCTTCGAGCCTGTCTGTCAGCATGGGTGCCGCACCAGCATCCGCATCAGCACCGGCATCATTCCAGCACGAGCCTGGGCGAGTCATCAGCCCACAGGACGGCGGGGACACCGAGCGGGATGCTCTGTGCCGCGGGGCCGTGCCCAAATCCCAGTTCCCACACCAGGGGGATATCTAATGGAGCCAGCAGCTCGGCGCACAAGGCCTTGACCTCGGCCAGCTCACCGCAGTCCTTCCAGGACCCCAAAGCCAGCCCGGACATACCGTCGAACCATCCCGACCGCAGCAGGGTGGTCAGCAGGCCGTCGAGCTTGTAAACGTCCTGGGTAATATCCTCCAGCAGGCCGATCCGTCCGCTATTGGAAGGCTTGGGTTTACCGCCGGCGCCGATGGTCATCGCGAGCAGGCCGAGATTTCCACCGGTCAGGGTTCCCCGCGCGGTGCCCGCCACCAGCGTTTGGGCATCGGCGGAGGTGAACACCCGGCCGGAGAAGGGCTCCAGCACGGCCCGGCGCAGGCTGGCGGTGGCCGCGGCATCGTCCAGCAGGGCCCCGGTGGCGATCATCGGGGTGAACCACGTGCGGAAGTCCAGCTCGTCGGCCCAGAACTCATGCAGGGCAGTCGCATCCGAGGAGCCGTACAGCGGCTTGGGCCCGGCGGCCCGGAGAGCGTCAATGTCGAGGATATCCAACAGCCGGACCGCCCCGTAGCCGCCCCGGACCACGAAGACCGCCGCCAGTGACGGGTCGCACCAGGCGCGCTGCAGATCCTCCGCGCGCTGCCGGTCGGTCCCGGCCAGGTAGGACGCCCGGGGATGTTTGGACTGCAGATGATCGCCGGGGACAGGTACCAGCTCCCAGGACCGGAGCAACCCGATGGCGCGGTCCAGCTGTTCGGCGGCCGGTTCTCCGGCGGTAGCCACCAGCGCTACCCGATCGCCCGGCCGCAGCGGCCCCAGCCCCGGCATGGGATCCAGCCCGGGCTCGGCGGGCCCGGCAGCCGCAACGTCCAGCCGTTCCGTGCCGCTCATGCTTGGGCACCCATCGCCGCACCACGGTCGTGCGCGGCGGCGTTATTCGTGGGAACCACGCTGAGCAGTTTGACCAGTGCGCCCAGGCGGACCGTGGTCGGTCTGGATCCGGGAGTGACGCGGACATCCTTGAATTCCAGGCTTGGCATCAGCGGCCTCTCAGGGTGGGATTGATGGCGGATTCGACGGCGCGGCCCACCAGGGTGAAGGGCAAAACGACGATCACGATGGCGATGCCGGGCGTCAGCACGTACCACCAGTATCCGCCGGTGGCCGCGCCGGTATCCAGCGCGGTCTTGAGCATTGAGCCCCAGGAGGTGCTGCCGGGATCGCCCAGCCAGGAAGGACAGCGTCGATTCGGCGATCACGGCAAAGCCTACGGTCAGCGTGGTGTTGGCGAGCACCAGGGGCATCACCGCCGGCAGCACGTGTTTGGTGATGATGTGGCCGTCGGAGGCGCCCAGCGCCCAGCTCAGTTCACTATAGAGGCCGGGCCTCCACGGTCAGGGTCTGCGAGCGGACCAGACGCCACTCCCGGCCCCCACGACTTCCACCCCAGCATCCGGCACCTGCTGACCATGTCCGCCGGTCTGCCAACCGATGATCCCCGGTCGGACCGCCAGGAAAGCCTGTCCAGCGGAGCGTTTGGATCACTGCTGGCGGCGGGCATCCGGCTGGTGAGAGCGCCCGGAACGGGCACGAGTACTCCAACCTGGGCTATGCGTTGCTGGGCCAGGTCATCGAGGCGGCCTCCGGGCATGCCTACGTCTGTGGTCCGGTCCTGCCGCTGGAAGGAACAGCCGGCAGCAGCGCCACCGCCGCTCAGCTGGCGTGGACGATGCCCGCTGTTCGCGGCCGTGGCATACTAATGGCATGAACCGCACACGATTGAGCACCACGGTTAATGCGGAGCTCCTGAGCACCGCACGAAGTGTTCGCTCGGGTCTCACCGACGCCGCGCTTATCGACGAGGCGCTCGCCGCGCTGCTCCTTCGTTATCGCGCTGCCGAGGTCGACGCGAGCTACAGTGCCTACGACGAGCACCCGGCCAACGAGCCGGACGAGTGGGGCGACTTGGCCTCGTTTCGACAAGCGGCAGCTGCCTCGTGATCGACCTTCCGGCCCGCGG
Source organism: Actinomycetota bacterium (assembly GCA_030946705.1). Taxonomy (GTDB): domain Bacteria; phylum Actinomycetota; class Actinomycetes; order Actinomycetales; family Micrococcaceae; genus Arthrobacter_M. The sequence continues at coordinate 5,732 of JALYYI010000254.1, forward strand.
CGAGGTGTGGTGGTGCGAGTTGGCGGAGATCGGCCGACGCCCCGTCGTCGTGCTATCACGTGATGCCGCGATCCCGCGGCTTAGACGGGCGCTCGTCGCGCCGTGCACGACAACTATCCGCGGGCTTGCCAGTGAGGTTGTCCTCGACCCGGCGGAGGATCCAATCCCACGGCGATCGGCGGTCAATTTGGACTCGGTCGAGAGTGTCTCGGTTGGAGTTCTCGTCAGCCGGTTAGGCCAGCTGGCCGAATCCCGCATGCGGGACGTCTGTGCGGCTCTTGCCGTGGCCGTTGACTGCTCCAACTGACTGCAGCGTCCTCTCACACCGGCGCCGGAAGTGAAACGCCGTCAGTCGGCCCGGATCGCGGAGTCAAGGTGACCGCCGTGCTGGCGGAGGGTTGCGGCTGCCTTGTCCGGGGACAGCCCGGTCATAATCACCAGGATCGCCGCCTTCACCGATCCGCCGACGGAATCAAGGGTGGAAGCTGCCGTTGCCGGATCGGTGCCGGTGGCCCGGATGACCGTCCGTTCGCTGCGCACCCTGAGCTTCTCGTTCGTGGCGCGCAGATCCACCATCAGGTTCTGGTAGGTCTTGCCCAACCGGACCATGGTGATGGTGCTGATCATGTTCAGGACAAGCTTTTGGCTTGTGCCGGCCTTCAGTCGCGTGGATCCGGTGAGGAACTCGGGGCCGACCTCGATCTCCAGAGCAATATCTGCCGCACGTCCCAGCGGCGACCCGGCGTTGCTGGCGAAGCCGACGGTCAATGCGCCCGCGGCCGCCGCAGCCTGCACGGCCGCCAGAACGTAGGGGGTCCGGCCGGAGGCCGAGATCCCGATCACGGAGTCCCGATCGGTTAATTCCAGGGCGGCCATATCCGCCGCTCCTGCGGGGGCATCATCCTCGGCATTCTCAATGGCGGATTGGATGGCCCGCCGGCCCCCGGCGATCACCCCGACGACCAGGGAGGGGTCCGTGCCGAACGTGGGCGGGCATTCGCTGGCGTCCAAAATTCCGATTCGGCCCGGTGTGCCGGCGCCCACATAGATCAGCCGGCCGCCCCGGCTCATGCGATCGGCAATCCGGTCTACGGCCCGCGCGATTACCGGCGCCGCCTTTCCGATAGAGGCCGGCACCGTGGCATCTTCCTGATTCATGGCTGCAACCAGCTGCGCCGTGTCCATCGAGGCCAGGTCCGCAAACCGCTCATTGGAGGACTCGGTTACCAGCCCGCCCAGCTCCGCCCGGAGCGAAGCATGCTCGTCCATAGTGGCCATGGGACCCTCCCTGGAATGACTTGTAAAGTATTTACGAGTCTATAAATATGTATGTAACTCAGTATCGCAGACTGCGTCCGACCGGTTGGTCGTTACGGCTCCACAGCGGACTGCAACCAATGTCATCATGCGGCATGAACTGGCCCATACCGCGGAGACAAATTCAAGACAGCAGGGACGAATTCAAAGGAGGTCACGGATGAGCATCCAGTCGACAATTCATTCCGTTTTGCCATCGCTGCCCCCGTCGGCCAAAAGGGTTGCCGAGGTGATTGTTGCCGACCCCAGTGTTGTGCTGCGGCTGACGATCTCCGCGCTGGCGGAAAAATGCCGGACCTCGGAACCGTCCGTCGTGCGGTTCTGCCGGTCCATCGGATTCACCGGGTACGTCCAATTGCGCCTTGCCTTGGCGACCGAAATCGGCCGGGAAGCTGCAGCGGTACCGGAGGCGCGCAGATTCGGCGAGGACATCAGTCCGGATGACTCCCTGGCCGACGCGGTGGCGAAGGTGCGGTTTACCGAATCATTGGGGCTGCAGGAGACCCTGCAGAATCTTGACCTGCAGGTCCTCTCCGCCGTGGTTGCCAAGATCGATCAGGCGCCGAAAATCCTGCTCTACGGCGTCGGGGCCGGGGCCATTGTGGCGGATGACCTCCGGTACAAATTCTTTCGGATCGGGCGCCATGTCAGCGCCTTCGACGATCCGCATGATGCTCTGATGGGTGCGTCCCTGATGGGGCCGCAGGACATCGCGATTGCGTTTTCCCACAGCGGAGGAACCCGGGAAACGCTGGAATTCCTTCGGAGGGCCAATGCCTCCGGAGGCACCACCGTGGCCGTGACGAACTCCCGGTCCTCTGCACTGGCGGGGGAGGCGGACTACAACCTGTTTACGATGGTTCGCGAAACGGCGTTCCGGGCCGGAGCGATGGCTTCCAGGATTGCCCAGCTCGCCGTGGTGGACTGCATGTTTGTGGGGGTTGCACAGCTGAGTTTTGACGCAACCACCAGCGCACTGGAGACCACCCGACAGGCAGTGACAGGGACGGTCCACAACCACTGATATGTAGGATCCGGTGCCACTATGGACCGGTCAGAAGGGCGGCGACCGCGCGGGCGGTGACCCTTGAGGCTCCGTAGCAGTTGATGGTCGTCAGCGGCGGCCGGGCGTCCAGCGCGAGGGCCTGCACACCGAGGCCGGCATTGATGCAGATGGCCGTTGGTATTGCCCGGGCCACTGCCTCCAGGGCATCCCGTTGGCGGGTATCAGCCAGGGAATCAACCAGAACCACCCACGCGGGCGCCTCGGGGGAGGTCGCCTCCCCGTCGCCGGGCAGCACACCGGGCAGCACGCCGGGCAGATCGCTAAGGGTAACCGGGTGGACCGCAATCTCCGGCGGAAGCTCGGCTGCAAAGAAGTTCCGTACAGAACCTGCGGCCATGTTGGGTTTCACCCGGGCATCCAGAAAGGCCACCGCCATGGTTCCCGCCGGCAGCCGGGCATTTCCTGCCACTTCGACGACGTCGCAGGCCCGCCGCGCAACGGCCGTCCAATCGGGACCGGTCCACCCGGCGGCAGCGGAGGGCTCACGGATTGAGCCAGCGGTCCGGGTCCGGGACGAAAAGGACGCCACCCGCCCGGCGGCACGCCGGAGCACCTCGATGGGGAGGATGCCGCCGGAGACCGCCGCCAGCACGGCATCCCGGACCTCCCGATAGGCGTCCTCATCCGTGCCGCGGCCGCTGTACGAATTGTCCGGATTGCCCACGCAGAGCAGATCGGCCCCCGCCAGCAGCGCCTGGACAGCTCCGGAACCCGACCCTACGGTTGCCCGGACAGCGGCCATATCCAGGGCGTCGGTGACCAGCAGCCCGTCAAATCCCATACTGCGCAGCAGGTCGCCCGCGGCCGGATTCAGGGTTGCCGGGGCTTCGCCAAGTTCGGGGATGACAATGTGGGCGGTCATCATGGCCGCCACGCCTGCCGCCATCGCCGCCCGGAACGGCGGCAGGTGGTCGCGTTCCACCGAGGCCAGGCTCAAGTCCAGCCGCGGCAGCGCGGTATGCGAATCGGACAGGGTATCCCCATGCCCCGGGAAGTGTTTGGCGCACGCGCCGACACCGGCGGACTGGATGCCACGCACCATGGCCGCCGCGTGCCGGCTGACCAGGGCGGTATCGGAGCCGAAGGATCTGACGCCGATCACCGGGTTCGCAGGGTTTGTGTTAACGTCTGCCACCGGGCCGATCACCAGGTTGATGCCCGCGTCCCGGCACATTCTTCCGATCGCGGCGCCGGCCGCCTCGGTGACGGCGACGTCGTCGAGCCTCCCCAGCACCGCCGCTCCCGGAACTCCGGAACCCTCCCGGGCCTGTAGGCGGGTGACGTTCCCGCCCTCCTCATCGGCCCCGATGATGGCGTCCGGGTTGGATTCCCTGATCGAGGCGGAGAGCCGGGCCACCTGCGTGGGAGAGTCCGGGTCGATGTTGTGGCGGAAATAAACCACCCCGGCCAGCCCGTCGGCCAAGGCTGCGGCAAGCCAGCGGGGGACCGTGATGCCTATGAATCCGGGCCAGATCACGCCGTTTACCAGCCTTCCAAGCCGGTCCTTGGGCATGGCTGCATCTCTTCCGGTGTCCGTCATGGGGACAGACTACCCAGATGACCTGACATAAACTTGAGGCGTCCCCTTACTTGGACCATCCTTTGGAGAATTTTCGTGAGCAGCACGCCACTTGACCGCGTTCCCATCCGCCGGGCCCTGATTTCGGTGTACGACAAGACCGGGCTGGAGGAGCTCGCGGCGGGCCTGCATGCGGCCGGCGTCACCATCGTCTCCACCGGCTCGACCGCGGCCCGGATCGCGGCCGCGAACATCCCGGTCACCGGCGTCGAGGAGGTCACCGGGTCACCGGAAATGCTGGACGGCCGGGTCAAGACGCTGCACCCGCGGATCCACGCCGGCATCCTGGCGGACCGTCGGCTGCCGGACCACGTCCAGCAGCTCAAGGACCAAAACATCGAAGCGTTCGATCTGGTGGTGGTCAACCTCTACCCGTTCGCCGAAACGGTGGCTTCCGGCGCCGCGAAAGACGACGTCGTGGAGCAGATCGACATCGGCGGCCCGTCCATGGTGCGCGCGGCCGCGAAGAACCACGCCTCGGTGGCCGTGGTGGTGGACCCTGCCAGCTACCCGGACGTGGTGGCCGCCGCGCAGCGGGGCGGCTTCGACCTGGCCAACCGCCGGCGCCTGGCCTCCCTGGCCTTCGCCCACACCGCTTCCTATGACAACGCGGTGGCCGCCTGGACGGCGAAGGAACTGAACGACGACGGCGAACGCTGGCCCGCGTACGCCGGCGTCGCGCTGGAGCGCTCCGAGGTGCTGCGCTACGGCGAGAACCCGCATCAGCCCGCGGCGCTGTACGTGGACGGGTCGGCCGCCCCCGGCATCGCCCAGGCGGACCAGCTGCACGGCAAACCGATGAGCTACAACAACTACGTCGACGCGGACGCCGCGCTGCGGATGGCCTTCGACTTCCAGGAGCCCGCCGTCGCCGTCGTCAAGCATGCCAACCCCTGCGGCATCGCCGTGGCGGACCCGTTGGCCGCGGACCCGGTGGCGGACGCGCACGCCAAGGCCCAGGCCTGCGACCCGAACTCCGCGTACGGCGGGGTCATCGCCGCCAACCGCCCCGTCACGTATGAAATGGCCGCAGGGCTCAAGGGCGTTTTCACGGAAGTCATCATTGCCCCCTCCTTTGAGGCCGACGCCCTGGAGCGGCTGCAAAAGCGTGCGGACATCCGCCTGCTGACGCTGCCCGAGGGATACGAGGCGCCGGCGATGGAATTCAAACAGGTATCCGGCGGCATGCTGGTCCAGGCGTCCGACCACGTGGACGCGGAGGGCGACAACCCGCGGACCTGGCAGCTGGTCTCCGGCGAGGCCGCGGATGCGCAAACCCTGACGGACCTGGTCTTCGCCTGGAAGGCCATCCGCGGCGTAAAGTCCAACGCGATCCTGCTGGCCAACAACGGCGCCTCCGTGGGCGTCGGGATGGGCCAGGTCAACCGGGTTGATTCCTGCAAGCTCGCCGTCTCGCGCGCCAACAGCCTGGCCCTCGGACCGGACGGGACCGCCGTCGAGCGCGCCCGCGGTGCCGTTGCCGCCTCGGACGCATTCTTCCCGTTTGCGGACGGCCTGCAGCTGCTGATCGACGCCGGCGTCCGCGCCGTCGTCCAGCCGGGCGGATCGGTCCGCGACGACGAGGTGATCGCGGCGGCCCAGAAGGCCGGCGTGACCATGTACCTCACCGGAGCCCGCCACTTCTTCCACTGACACCCGTTGAGTTGGCAGCTGATGCCCATGTTTTTCAAAAACATGGGCGTCAACTGTTCTCTCAACCTTTTCCGGGCCCGCCGTTTAGGGCCGACTTTAGCCGTTATGGCATAGTTGGCTCTGGAGAAATTGCGGAATTTGTTCCAAAACGTAGGGGCTGGGGAAGAGAATCCGCCCCAAGATTACAAGGAGACCGTGTGTCCAAGATCAAGGTAGTCGGGCCTGTCGTCGAGCTTGACGGCGACGAGATGACCCGAATCATCTGGCAGTTCATCAAGGACCGCCTCATCCACCCTTACCTGGATGTGGACCTGAAGTACTTTGACCTTTCCATTCAGAACCGCGACGCCACCAATGACCAGGTGACCATCGACGCCGCGAACGCCATCAGGGAACACAACGTCGGCGTCAAGTGCGCCACGATCACTCCCGATGAGGCCCGCGTGGAGGAATTCGGGCTGAAGAAGATGTGGGTTTCCCCGAACGGGACCATCCGCAACATCCTGGGCGGGGTGGTCTTCCGCGAGCCCATCATCATCTCCAACATCCCCCGCCTGGTCCCGGGCTGGAACAAGCCGATCATCATCGGCCGTCATGCCTTCGGCGACCAGTACCGCGCGACCAACTTCAAGGTCCCCGGCGCCGGCACCCTGACGCTGACCTTCACGCCCACGGACGGCTCCGAGGAAATCAAGCAGACGGTGGTCACCTACCCCGACGGCGGCGGTGTGGCCATGGGTATGTACAACTTCAACGACTCCATCCGCGACTTTGCCCGCGCCTCCTTCGCCTACGGTCTGCAGCGCAACTATCCGGTCTACCTGTCTACGAAGAACACCATCCTGAAGGCCTACGACGGCCAGTTCAAGGACCTGTTCCAGGAGATCTTCGACGCCGAGTTCAAGGACCAGTTCGATGCCGCCGGCCTGACCTACGAGCACCGGCTGATCGATGACATGGTGGCCTCCGCGATGAAGTGGGAAGGCGGCTATGTCTGGGCCTGCAAGAATTACGACGGCGACGTCCAGTCGGACACGGTGGCCCAGGGCTTCGGCTCGCTGGGTCTGATGACCTCGATCCTGATGACCCCCGACGGCAGGACGGTGGAGGCCGAGGCCGCGCACGGTACCGTGACGCGGCACTACCGCCAGCACCAGCAGGGCAAGCCGACCTCGACCAACCCGATCGCGTCGATCTTTGCCTGGACGGGTGGACTGCGCCACCGCGGCAAGCTGGACAACACCCCGGACGTCAGCACCTTCGCGGATGCCCTGGAGGACGTCGTCGTGAAGACCGTGGAATCCGGCAAGATGACCAAGGACCTGGCCGCACTGGTGGGTCCGGACCAGGCCTGGCTGACCACCGAGGAATTCCTCGGCGCCCTGGATGAGAATCTGGCAGCCCGGCTGGGCGCCTGACAGCCCAAAGCCTGCAACTGCCCGCCGCCCCTTCGGGACGGCGGGCAGTTGTGTCCCTCCTCCGGGCGCCCGGCCTTCCTAGCATGTTTACAGGGATTTAACAGCAAGGACCCCGTTCTGTGGCGGATAATTCGGTAGTCTCAAGCCGTTACCTGATCTTTATTCGCCAAATTGTGTTCTAAGGCACAATGTTGGCTGTAGTCTCAGGGAACATATTCGGAAATGAGCGTGCCGGCAAGGGTGCCAGCACGCATCGAAATGCGGCTCGGAAGGCAAACCTATGTATCAAAAGAAAGTCATCACCACGATGGCGGTAGCGGCCACACTTGGCATGCTGCTGTCCTCCTGCGCCAACCAGGCCGGGACAGGTACCTCCTCGGACAACGCAGGGGCAGCCAATAAGGTGAACATCCCCGCACTGACCAAGATCGACACGCCGGCCGACGCCGCGCTCCCCGCGGGGGACGGCAAGGGAACCTGTCCGTCGACGACCACACTGGCCTATGCCGGCGCGGAGACCGGTCCCAATGCCCAGCTGGGCGTGAACATCTTCAACGGCATCCAGCTGGCCATCAACCAGCACAACCAGGCCAACGCCGGCTGCCAGGTCCAGTTCAAGAAGTTCGACACCGAAGGTGACCCGAACAAGGCCACCGGCCCGGTCACACAGATCGTCAGCGAGCCGAACATCATCGGCGTCGTCGGGCTCCCGTTCTCCGGCGAATCCAAGGCCACCGGCAACATCTTCGAGCAGAAGGGCCTGGTCCACATTACGCCGTCGGCCACCAACCCGAGCCTGACCAAGAACGGCTGGACCACGTTCTTCCGCGGTCTGGGTAACGACGCGGTCCAGGGCCCGGCAGCTGCCAAGTTCCTGACCGGCAAACTGTCCGCCAAGAAGGTCTACCTGGTCCAGGACGACTCGGACTACGGCATCGGCCTGGGAACCTCCACCTCCGCCGCCCTGGGCAGTGCCCTGGCCGGTACGGACAAGGTGACCACCGGGCAGAAGGACTTCTCCGCGGTGATCTCCAAGATCATCAACGCCAAGGCTGATGCGGTGTTCTACTCCGGCTACTACGCGGAGGGCGCTCCCTTCGACCAGCAGCTTGTCGCCAAGGGCTTCACCGGAACCTTTGTCGGTCCCGATGGCGTCAAGGATGATCAGTTCATCAAGCAGGCCGGCGACGCGTCCAACAACGCATACTTCACCTGCCCCTGCATCCCCGGCGAGCTGATCCCGACGTTCGCGTCCGCGTACAAGACGCTGGCCAACGGCGCCGACCCCGGAACCTACTCCATTGAAGGTTATGACGCCGCCACGGTCCTGCTCTCCGGCATCGACGCCGGCAAGCAGAGCCGCGCGGACCTGCTCTCCTACGTCAAGTCGTACGACAAGGACGGCCTGAGCAAGCACTACAAGTGGGACGCCACGGGCGAGCTCCAGGCCCCCACGGTCTACGGTTACAAGGTTGAAAATGGCAAGATTGTGCCGATCGGCCCGATCGGCGAGTAGTCAGCCACAGAAGGAGAATGCTGTGGGGTCAGCATCGGTGGACCCCGCAGCATTCTCTTTGCTGTTCCATCCTTCCCGGCCACCGCGCCAGGACCGCAATGTACCGACTGTCTGTCCCGGCCAGTGCTGGCCGGGAGCATGACTGAACCAGGATGTGCCAATGCTCACCTCAATTCTTACGGCTCTGCCGACGGACAGCGACTGGATCAACTTTGATGTTCCGTCCCTGGCCCAAAACTTCTGGAGTGCAACCTTTGACGGGTTGACCTTCGGATCCATCTACGCCCTAGTCGCGCTCGGCTACACGCTGGTCTACGGCGTGCTGAACCTCATTAATTTTGCCCACTCGGAAGTCTTCATCATGGGCTGCTTCGGGGTGTGGTTCACCCTGAGTGCGCTGAACTTCGGCCCTTCGGTCCCGCACCTGGGGTTCTGGGCCATTGTCGCGAATCTGCTCCTGGCCCTGGTGGTGGGGATGATCGCCTCGGCGCTCACGGCTGTCATCGTGGAGCGCGTCGCCTACCGACCACTGCGCAGGAGGAACGCCCCCCGCCTGGCGTTCCTAATCACGGCAATCGGCGTCTCCTTTTCCATCCAGTACCTGCTGTACATCTGGCGCGGCCCCAGCCCCGAGGCAGCCCTGACGATGTTCCGGCCCACGCCCATATTTGATGTGTTCGGCACGATTATCAACTCGCAGCAGATCGTCATCGTGGTCGCGGCGCTGATCATGATGATCGTCATCGACATGTTCATCAGCCGTTCCCGCACCGGTCGAGGTATCCGGGCCGTCGCCCAGGATCCGGACACGGCCACCCTGATGGGCGTGAACAAGGAACGCATCATCATCACCACATTCCTGATCGGCGGCATCCTTGCCGGAGCCGCGGCGCTGTTCTACGTCATGAAGATCCCCTCCGGGGTCCAGTACAACGGCGGGTTCATCCTGGGCATCAAGGCCTTCGCGGCGGCGGTGCTGGGAGGCATCGGCAACGTCCGCGGCGCCCTTGTCGGCGGTCTTTTGCTTGGACTGATCGGCAACTACGGACAGATCCTGCTGGGTAACTCGCAGTGGACCGACGTCGTCGCCTTCCTGGTCCTGGTCCTGGTGCTGATCCTTCGCCCGCAAGGCGTGCTGGGAAGCTCACTTGGAAGGAGCAAGGCATGAGTACCACCGAAGGCCCCACACTGATGCCAGGGGCGGAATCCAGCAAGGATTCCGTTGACCGTGAGTCCCTCAGCGGCAGAAAAAGAGGTTGGTTTTCCGGCATAAGCGACCGCTGGAACGCGCTGCCGCGGCAAAAACAGTGGCTGTTCCTGATCATCGTTGTGGTGCTGGCCTACCTGCTGCCGGTGGTCAACCCGCCCTTCATCACCACCGAGCCGGGCAACAACTGGCAGCTGGCCTGTGCCCAGATGTCCATTTACGCGCTCGTGGCCGTCGGACTGAATGTCGTTGTCGGGTACGCAGGCCTGCTTGATCTGGGGTACGTGGCCTTCTTCGCCGTCGGCTCCTACACCGCCGCCATGCTGACCAGTCCGGACTCCCCGTACGTGCACATTCCGTACCTGTGGACGTTGCCGGTGGCGATGGGCGTGGCAATGTTCTTCGGTGTGATGTTGGGTATTCCGACCCTGAGGTTGCGAGGCGATTATCTCGCCATTGTGACGCTTGGTTTCGGTGAGATCGTCCGCATCCTGGCGACAATCATTCCCGCCATGAAGGGCCAGGTCGGCTTCCAGAACGTCGGCCACCCGCCGGGAACCGACTCCACAGGCCACGCCATCTTCCTGAACTCCAGCGGCACCCCGTGGTACTGGCTGACGATCACGGTGATAATCATCATCCTGCTGTTGGCCGGCAACCTGGAACGCAGCCGCGTGGGCCGGGCCTGGATCGCCATCCGTGAGGATGAGGATGCGGCGGAGATCATGGGCGTGCCCACGTTCAAGTACAAGGTGTGGGCATTCGTCATCGGCGCGGCGGTCGGCAGCCTCTCCGGGGCCTTGTTTGCGGGCCAGGTGGGCTTTGTGAACAACCAGAAATTCGACGTCGTCACCTCGGTTTTGTTCCTGTGTGCCGTAGTCCTCGGGGGCACCGGAAACAAGGTCGGCGCGATCGTCGGTGGGGCCCTGGTGGCCTACATTCCGCTGCGCTTCACCGCGATCGCGGAATACAAGTTCCTGATCTTCGGCGCCGCCCTGGTGCTGATCATGATCTTCCGGCCCGCCGGTCTGCTGCCCGCCCGGCAGCGGCTGCTGGCGTACGGGCGCAGTGCCTATAATAAACTGCTCAGCCGCAAGGGCGGGGACGAAGGCGGAGGCCCACGGGTCAATGCCCCTGGCCTTGGCGGCCCTGAAGAGAAAGGGGTCCAGACGTGAGCGAAGCACTGGAACCGGAGATCGACGTCGAGGCACTGGCCGAAGAGGGCGTGGATCTCGCGGTCGCAGAGAAAGTTGCCCCGGATCGGGCCATCGCCGTCAAGGTGGGCGACGCCCTGGTGCAGGTGCAGGACCTGACCGTGAAGTTCGGCGGCCTGACGGCGCTGGACAACGTCACCTTCGATATCCTCCGGGGGGAAATCCTCGGCCTGATCGGACCCAACGGCGCCGGTAAGACGACCTGCTTCAACGCCATGACCGGCGTGTACAAGCCCTCCAGCGGCAAGGTGCTGCTGGAAGGACAGTCGCTGGGTGGACTGGCCCAGCACAAGATCACGCGGCGCGGCATTGCACGGACCTTCCAGAACATCCGGCTTTTTGGTGAGATGACAGCCCTGGAAAACGTCGTCGTCGGCCTTGACGCCCGTCACCGGACCAGCGTGGGAGGGGCGCTGCTGCGCCTGCCCACCCATGTGCGGGAGGAGAAGTCCGCCATCGAGCGCGGTATGGCCCTGCTGGAGTTCGTCGGCATCGCCGACCATGCCCAGTTCCTGTCCCGGCACCTGCCGTACGGGTTCCAGCGCCGGTTGGAGATTGCCCGGGCGCTGGCCACCGACCCGAAGGTGCTGTGCCTGGACGAGCCGGCCGCCGGCTTCAACCCGGCGGAGAAGGAGGAGCTGATGGCGCTCATCCGCACCATCCGGGACGACGGCTATACCGTGCTGCTCATCGAGCACGATATGAAGCTGGTCATGGGTGTCACGGACCGGATTGTGGTGCTGGAGTTCGGCAAGAAGATCGCGGACGACAAGCCGCGGGTGATCCGCGAGGATCCGAAGGTCATATCCGCCTACCTCGGGGAGCCCGAAGATGACGTTGCTTGAACTCGATAAGGTTTCCGTACACTACGGTCGGATTCAGGCCATCCGGGAAATGTCCTTCACCGTCAACGAAGGGGAAATCGTTTCCCTGATCGGAGCTAACGGTGCCGGCAAGACGACGACGATGAAAACCATCTCCGGCTTGCTGAACCCCTCCGGCGGCTCCATCACCTTCGCCGGCGAGAACATCACCAAAATGAAGGCCCACATCCGCGTGGTCAGGGGCATCTCCCAGGCACCGGAAGGCCGCGGGATCTTCCCCGGCATGACGGTGCTGGAGAACCTCGACATGGGGGCGTTCGGCCGCAAGGACAGGAGCGGCATGGGCGCGGACCTCGAACGTGTCTTTGACCTCTTCCCGCGCCTGCTTGAGCGCCAGAAGCAGCTGGGCGGAACCATGTCCGGCGGTGAGCAGCAGATGCTGGCCATTGGCCGGGCGCTGATGTCCAGTCCGAAACTGCTGCTGCTGGACGAGCCCTCGATGGGCCTTGCTCCGCAGTTCATCCGGCAGATCTTCAAGATTGTCACGGAGATCAACAAACAGGGCACCACGGTGCTGTTGGTGGAGCAGAACGCCAACCAGGCCCTGGCCCGGGCGGACCGGGGGTTTGTGCTGGAGACCGGGGAGATCACCCACAGCGGAACCGGCAAGGAACTGCTGGCTAACCCGGCGATCAAGGAAGCATACCTGGGCGTCGGTTAGGTCCCGCTGGTCGGGCCTGTCGAGATCCCGGTCTCGACAGGCTCGACCGCCGACGCCGTCGGACGCAGCTAGCGCCTGAGGATCGCCGTCAGGTGGGCCGTGTCGTAAGCAGCCCGGCCGCGGCCCAGCGTCAGGGAGGCGACCTTGGATACCAGGGCGGCCGCAACCAGCGACGCGATCCACGGGACCCAGGTCCAGCCCGGCTGGTAGCTCAGCCCGGCCGAGACCGCGATGATCCAGGTCAGCAGCGCCGCGACCACGGCAATGCCGGAAGGAAGCAGGACGCCGTATTTGTCGTGCCGCCTGTCGGCAGACCAGACGACGGCTCCGATGCCGATGGCCAGCAGGGCAATGACTACCAGGTCAACCACGTCAGGCCTACAGGGCGCCGAAACCGACGCGGCGCGATTCCTCGGCCCCGAGTTCGACGTAGCCCAGCGACTGGCCGGGAACAATGATGATGCGGCCCTTATCGTCGATCAGGCGCAGCTCAGAACCCTGGGACAGTGCGTCGGAGACCAGCTTGGCCACTTCTTCGGGGGTTTGTGCGGAGTCCAGCACAATCTCGCGGCCAACGTTTTGGATGCCGATCTTGATTTCCAACGGGTGTCTCCTTCATTCCTGCGGCGTGGCCGCAGAGCTGGTGCCGGAGGGGCCTTGGGCCCCTCACATCTATGTTTAGTCTATGACTCTTTAGGGAACCGGCTTATTCCGCGCCAAGCTAAACGGTAAATCAGTTCGCTGGCCACTTCCAGGTCAAGATTGCCGTTTGTTTCCAGCCAGTAGCGTGCGCTGACCTGGGCCATGCCGGCCAGGGCACGGCCCAGCAGCGTGGCCTCTATATGCGGCAGCTTGGTGTCCTCGGCGATGACGTTGGCGATGGCGTCCGCGTAGGTGGCATTGAATTTCTCCAGCCGCCCGGCCACGTCCGGATCATTGACCAGGTCGGATTCGAAGACCAGTCGATGCGACTGGTCGTCCCGGGCGATGAACTCGAAATAGGCCTGCATGGTGGCCTGGACCCGCAGCTTGTTGTCCGTCGTCGAACTCAGAGCGTTCAGCAGCAGGTCGGAGAGCTCGGCAAGGTGGCTGTCCAGCAGGGCCAGATACAGCTCGCGTTTGCTGGGAAAATGCTGGTACAGCACGGGCTTGCTGACGCGCGCGGTGTCCGCAATTTCGTCCATCGCCGCCCCGTGGTAGCCATTGGCCACGAAGACCTCCTGCGCGGCGGCGAGCAGCTGGGCGCGGCGTTCATCGCGGGGCAGCCGGGCCGGACGGGGTCGGCTTTGCGGCAGCTCTGTGTTCTGATGGTTCTGGTTCATGCCATGCTGCCTTTCATGTTCACTCTCCGGCGCACGCTTAGCCGCGGTGTCTGGCTACCACTCTACCGGTCGGTAATATGGCTGAGCACACCCGGCGGGCATAGATTTAACCGTATGTCGCCCACATTGCGCACCTCACCGCCACCGACGTCCACCGCCCTTCCCGCCCTGGTGGAGCCCGGGCCGGAGCTGAGCCGCGACGAGGTGGAACGTTACTCCCGGCATCTGATCATTCCGGAGATCGGGATCGAGGGGCAGCGCCGGCTCAAAAACGCGCGCGTGCTGGTGATCGGCGCCGGCGGATTGGGCTCGTCTGCGCTGCTCTATCTGGCCGGGGCCGGGGTGGGCACCATCGGCATAGTGGACGACGACGTCGTCGACCTGAGCAATCTGCAGCGGCAGGTCATCCATTCGGTCGCGGATGTGGGACGGGCCAAGCTCGAATCCGCCGGGGATTCCATCGAGGCACTGAACCCGCTGGTCAACGTGGTGCTGCACCCGCTCCGGCTGGATTCCTCCAATGCTCTGGGACTGTTTGCGGACTATGACCTGATCCTGGACGGGGCGGATAACTTCGCCACCCGCTACCTGGTCAACGACGCGGCGGAGCTGCTGGGCAAACCATACGTCTGGGGATCCATCCTGCGCTTCGACGGACAGGTCAGCGTCTTCTGGGGCCGGCACGGGCCCACCTACCGGGACCTCTATCCGGAACCCCCGGCGGCCGGATCGGTTCCATCCTGCGCGGAGGGCGGCGTTTTCGGCATGCTCTGCGCGGCGGTAGGATCCATGATGGTGATCGAGGCCGTCAAACTGATCACCGGCGTCGGGACCTCCCTGCTGGGCCGGCTGCTGATCTTCGACGCGCTGGCCTCCAGCTGGCAGGAAATTCGGATCGCCAAGGATCCCGAGGCGGAACCGGTGACGGAACTGGTGGATTATGAGGTGTTCTGCGGCCTTCCCGGGACCGGTCCGGAGGCCGCGGATAGTGTCGGCAACGGAACCGGACCCGGGGACACCATCACGGCGAGGGAGCTGGCTGCGCGCCTGGCGGCACGGGAGCGCGGTGAGGACGTCTTTGAGCTGATAGATGTCCGGGAGCCGGGGGAGTACGGCATTGTCCGGATCCCGGGGGCCACGCTGGTGCCGCTGGCCGGGATCCTGTCCGGGACCGCGCTGGACGGGATTCCGCGCGACGTTCCGCTGGTGCTGCACTGCAAGTCGGGCGGCCGCTCGGCCCAGGCGCTGGCGAGCCTGACGGCGGCCGGCTATGACGACGTCGTCCATCTCGACGGTGGCATCCTGGCCTGGGTGCGGGACGTCGAGCCGGAAAAGCCGGTGTACTGATGGGCACCGTATTGACGCCCCAGCACCGGATCGGCTCCGGCTTCGGCGCCCGTTCCACGGCGGCGGAGGTCCTCTCCGGACTGGACCTCGAGGGAACGACGGCGATTGTCACCGGCGGGTATTCCGGCCTCGGCCTGGAAACCACCAAGGCCCTGGCCGGCGCCGGAGCGCAGGTGGTGGTACCCGCGCGGCGGCCCGAACACGCCCGCCAGGTCCTGGCCGAAGCGGGTGCGCCGGCTCAGCGGATCGACGTCGACGTGCTTGATCTGGCGGACCAGGACAGTGTGAAGGCGTTCGCGGCACGCTTCCTGGAATCCGGCCGGCCGCTGGACATCCTGATCAACAACGCGGCCGTCATGGCCGCTCCGGAGACCCGGGTGGGTCCGGGCTGGGAATCACAGTTCGCCACCAACCATCTGGGCCACTTCAGCCTGGCCAATCTGTTGTGGCCGGCGCTCGCAGGGGGAGGTGGGGCACGCGTCGTCGCGCTGTCCTCCACCGGGCACAAGCTCTCGGCCATCCGCTTTGAGGATCCGCAGTTCGGCACGGGCTACGACAAATGGAAGGCCTATGGGCAGGCCAAGACGGCGAACAGCCTGTTTGCCGTCCAGCTGGACCGGCTGGGGCGCGGATCCGGGGTCCGGGCATTTGCGGTGCATCCGGGCGGCATCATGACCGAGCTGCAACGTCACCTGCCCAAGGAGGAGATGATGGCCGCGGGCTGGATCGACGCGGGGGGCAAGGCGGATCCGCGGTTCAAGTCCCCGGCACAGGGCGCGGCCACCGCAACGTGGGCGGCAACCTCCCCGCAGCTGGCGGGAATGGGCGGAGTCTATTGCGAGGATTGCGATATCGCCGAGCCGACGGACCCCGGCTCGCCGATGGCCAGATTCGCCGGGGTGGATCCGCACGCCGTAGATCCCGTTGATGCGGCGAAGTTATGGACGTTGTCCGCCGCGCTGACCGGGATCAACGCGTTCGCGTGATCGCGTTGGCGATCCGAGGGTCGCTAGGCGCTTTCGGTGCCGTCGGCCCGAAGGGCGATCCAATTGGCCGGGCATTCGGCGTCGGGAGCCTCGGAGCGGACGGCGGCCGGCGGCTCAACGGTGATGCCATAGAGCGCTTCCAGCCCGGCGATGTACGCCTCCTGCTCGCCGTTGGCGGCCAGCTGGCGGGCCCGCACGGTGGGGATGTGCAGCAGGGATTTGACCATGCGGCGCATGGCGAATTCGACTTCCTCGGCCGCCGCGGTGCAGCCGTGCTGGGCCCGGACGCGCTCTATCTCGGTATCGAGCACTGAGAGGGTATGCCGGCGAAGGGCCACAATGGCACCGTCCACCGAACGGGCATTCTGCTTTTCTTCAAAGCTGCGCGCGGCTTCAGCCACAATGATGCTGGCGTGGGTCAGCGATTCGGCCTGCTCCTGCGGCGCGGCCAGCCGGACGGATTCAAGGGTCAGCAGTTCCACCCCGGCCAGCTCCGCGACGGCCGGATCGAAGTCGCGGGTCAGGGCCAGGTCAATGACGATCAGCGGTTTCCGGCTGCCGCGGCGGACCTGCTCGATTTCGGCGGCCTCGATCCGGTTGTCCGAGCCGCTGCAGCCGATCATGACGTCGGCGGCCGCGACCGCGTCCGGCAGCGACTGCGGAGTCAGCGCGGTCCCGCCGCGCGAAGCGACGAACGCCTCCGCCCGGCCGGAGGAGGAGAAGACGGAAATGTCCGTGCAGCCGCGCTCCGCCAGTTTGGCCATGGTCGCCCCGGCGTAGGCGCCGGTGCCAAAGATGACCGCGCTTTTGCCGGCCCAATTCTCGGCCGAACCGTCAAGGTCAAGCTCCGCGGCAAGATCCAGCGCGACGGAGACGATCGACAAACCGCGGCTGCCCAGGGCGGTGTGGGCACCGACGTCCTTGGCTGTTTTGGAGGCGGCCTGGAACAGCCGCACCAGTGCGGGACTGGCGGTGGCATCCTGCTGGGCGCCGATCAGGGCCCGGCGCACCTGGCCAGCAATTTCGCGTTCGCCCACGACGGCGGAGTCCAGGCCGGCGCTGACGGCAAAGAGATGCTGGCTGACGGCCTCGCCGCTGCGGGTGTCCAGGGCGCGGGAGACGGTATGTTCGGCCAGCCCGCTGCGTGCGCTGATCTGGGCGACGACGGCGGCCCGGGCCGCCTCCACGTCGTCGGCGGTGCGGGCCTCGGCATAGATTTCGTAACGGTTGCAGGTGGCCAGCGCCACCGCACCAAGAATTTCGGGATTGCCTTCGAGCACAGAGGAAGCGACCTCGGAGGCGCCAGCACTAAGGCGGGCAACGGTCTCAAGGTCGATATCGGCATGCGAAGCAACAAGTGAAATAAGAACCACGGCCCTTCCATAGTACCGACTTCGGGGCGGTGTAGAACAAGGAAGGCGGTCCATACCCGCGTCGCCTGTGGTGATTCTGCTTACGCCGGGGCGCTGCGGCCCGGCGAACGGATGGTCGCGGTTATCCAATTGGGCGGATCTTCGGCAGAATCAGGGGTATGACTCTTAGCCCGACGCACCCCCTGATGGACGGCCGGACCGCCGATTCGCCGCTGATCACCGCCTACCGCGGGGGAAAGCCGTCCCGCCGGCCGGTGTGGTTCATGCGCCAGGCCGGCCGGTCGCTGCCGGAATACCGCCGCATGCGCCAGGGCACGGAAATGCTGGAGTCCTGCCTGAAACCGGAACTGGCGGCCGAAATCACCCTGCAGCCGGTCCGCCGCCATGACGTGGACGCCGGGATCTTCTTCTCCGACATTGTCATTCCGCTCAAACTGGCCGGCGTGGGCGTGGACATCGTCCCCGGCGTGGGGCCGGTGCTGGAGCGGCCCATCCGCACAGCGGCGGACGTCGCGGCCCTGCCCGTGCTCACCGAAGCGGCGCTGGAACCGATCAGGGAAGCCATCCGGCTTACCGTCGCGGAGCTCGGAGCCACGCCGTTGATCGGCTTCGCCGGCGCGCCGTTCACGCTGGCCGCCTACATGGTGGAGGGCAAGCCTTCCCGCGACCACCTCGGACCGCGCACCATGATGCATGCGGACCCGGAGGCCTGGCTGGCGCTGGCGAACTGGGCGGCGGACGCCTCGGGGATGTTCCTGCGCGCCCAGCTGGAAGCCGGTGCCAGCGCCGCCCAGCTCTTCGATTCCTGGGCTGGCTCACTCGGTCTCAACGACTACGCCAGGCATGTGGCGCCCGCCTCTGCCCGGGCACTGGACCACGTCCGCGGACTCGGTGCCCCGCTGGTCCACTTCGGCACCGGTACCTCCGAGCTGTTGGTTGCCATGCGGGACGTGGGCGTGGATGTGGTGGGTGTGGACTACCGGCTGCCGCTGGACGAGGCGAACCGCCGGCTGGGTGGGACGGTGCCGCTGCAGGGGAACATCGACCCGGCGCTGCTGTCCGCGCCCTGGAATGTGCTGGAAGAACACGTCCGCCAGGTGATTGCCGCCGGTGCGGCCGCGCCCGGACACGTGGTGAACCTCGGCCACGGAGTGCCGCCGGAGACGGATCCGGAAGTGCTGACCCGGGTGGTTGAGTTGGTTCATTCGATTGAACCCTGATTATTCAGCCAGCACGCAGCAGGCCCGAGGATCGGGAATGCGGTCGGGAACAAGGTGACGGGAAGCGAAATGTCTGAACATCCTGAAGACAAGGCCGGAGGAATTAAGGCGCCCGGCAACAAGGTGCCTGGAAGCAAGGCGCCCGGGAGCAAGCTTCCCGAGATCAGGATGCCGGAGCTGAGGATGCCGCATTTTCCGCACCTCCCGCACCGACCGTCCGTCCCGGGTCGCAAGCCGAGAGTGGTCGGGGATGTCGCGCTCCGGCATGCCGTCGTCGTCGGCGGCGGCATCTCCGGACTGGTGGCCGCCCGCGATCTGGCCACCGCCGGGTTCGGCGTGACGGTGCTTGAAGCGGGACCGGTCTTCGGTGGCTGCGTCGGTTCGCACGAGGTCGCCGGACTGCTGCTGGACAGCGGCGCCGAATCTTTTGCGACGCGTTCGACGGCGGTCGCGGACCTCGCCGCGGAGCTGGGCCTTGCGGAACAGACCGTGGCCCCGGATCCGTCCGGTGCCTGGGTCCAGCTGCCGGGCGGCCCGGTTCCGTTGCCGAAAACGGGCGTGCTGGGCATTCCCGCCGACCCGTGGGCACCCGAGGTCCGCGCCGCGCTTGGCTTCGCCGGAGCCTTGCGGGCCAGCATGGATGCCCGGCTGCCCGTCTCCGTGGGGACCAAGAAGGACGTCATTAGCGTGGCCGATCTGGTGCTCGCCCGGATGGGCCGCACCGTATTGGAGAGACTGGTCGCTCCCGTCGTGGCCGGCGTGCACTCCGCCGATCCCGCCGTGCTCGACGTGGACATGGTGGCACCCGGGCTGCGCCAGGGAATCATCGAACATGGCTCGCTGGCGGCGGCGGTCGCGGCCCAGCGCGCCTCGGCCAAGGCCGGCGCGGCCGTCGGGGGACTGGTTGGCGGGATGAACACCCTGGTGACCGCCCTGACCGGAGCGCTGCGCGAATCCGGTGCGGAGCTGCATGTGGGCCATCCCGTCACCGGCATCTCCCGCCGGCGCGTGGAAACGGATGCCCGTGCGGCCGCCGCGGATACCGACGGCGCCGGTTCCGCCGACACCCCCCCTACCACTGCAGCGAAGACGGTGTCCTACCAGTGGACCGTGACGGCGGGCGAATGGTCCACGGAAGCCGACGTTCTGGTGGTGGCAACCGAGGGCCCATCCGCCGTCGGGCTTCTAACGGAGGCCGTACCCGGATTGGCTGCCTTTACCCCGGCTTCGGGACCTGAGGTCCGGCTGGTCACGCTGGTCGTGGACCGGCCGGAGCTGGACGTGCCGCCGCGCGGCACGGGGATCCTGGTGGCACCCCAAACGCCCGGGATCCGGGCCAAGGCACTGACGCATGCGACCGCGAAATGGGCTTGGCTTGCGGAAGAAGCCGGCCCGGGAACCCATGTGCTGCGCCTGTCCTACGGCCGGGCCGGCGGGAGCAACAACGCGGAACACGAGGCCCTGGAAGGTGACGAGGATCTGCTCTCCCTGGCGCTCTCCGACGCCTCAAAGCTGCTGGGCCTGGCCATTACGCGGGAGGACCTGCTGGGCTGGGACGTGGTTCGCTGGCAGGGATCGCTGCCCTTCGCCGCCGTCGGGCACCGCGCCCGGGTCGCGGAGCTGCGGACCATGGCCCGCGCCGTACCGGGGCTTTTGCTGACAGGTGGCTGGCTGGCGGGCAACGGCCTGGCCGCCGTCGTCGCCGATGTCCGTGCCGAAGTTGCCCGGCTGCTTGAGCAGGGCGTGGAGACCGGCGGTCGCTGACGCCGGCGCGAATTTGTGACTTTGGCAACTTCTACACGTTGTAGAGCATTCCGGTTTCGACTTTGGGCCGGGAAGGGGCAAACTTATAACCATGAGCCACACATTTGCCGAATCTGTCACTAAAAATTCCGCCGCCGGCAACGATGCAACGCCGGTCGAGGCCCCATTTACGCTGTGGACCGTCTTCAAACGCACCGGGCTGGCCGCGGCCGGCAGCGAGCAGCGCGCGGCGGCTTTTGACGAGCTGGCGGCGGGCTTGGCGGACCGGCACATCAAATTGCGCGGTGCCTACGATGTCTCCGCCATGCGCCGGGATGCGGACGTCATGGTCTGGCTGATCGGCCCGAGCGCCGAGGGCCTGCAGCAGGCCGTGCGGGAGATCCGCCGCAGTGACTTGTTCGCCAACACGGAGATTGCCTGGTCCGCCATGGGCGTGCACCGCGAGGCCGAATTCGCCAAGAACCACGCGCCGGCCTACCTCCGGGACGCCGAGCCCAAGGGATGGGTCTGCGTCTACCCGTTTGTGCGCTCCTACGAGTGGTACATCCTTCCCCCGGAAGAGCGCGGCCGGATGCTGCGCGATCACGGCCTGCTGGGCCGCGAGTTCCCGCAGGTGCTCGCCAACACGGTGTCCTCCTTCGCGCTCGGCGACTGGGAGTGGATCCTGGGGCTGGAATCCGACGACGTGCTGGACCTGGTGGACCTGATGCGCCATCTGCGCGCCACCGACGCCCGGATGCACGTCCGCGAGGAAATTCCGTTCTACACCGGCCGCAGGATCAACGCCGGGGAGATCGCCGAGGTCCTGCGATGATGGTTGACGCCGGGACCGCGGGCAGCCTCGTGGCGCCGAACCCGGTGACCGAAGCCGGCCGGATGGCGCCGAAGGAGTATGACGCGGTGCTGCTGGCGTCCTTCGGTGGTCCCGAGGGCCAGGAGGACGTGATCCCCTTCCTGCGCAACGTCACGCGCGGCCGCGGCATCCCGGATGAAAGGCTGGAAGAGGTCAGCCATCACTACCGAGCTTTTGGTGGGATCAGCCCGATCAATGCGCAGAACCGTGCCCTGAAGGCCGCGCTGGAGGCCGAGCTGGCCTCGCGAGGGATCGAACTGCCGGTGCTGTGGGGCAACCGGAACTGGGACCCGTACATTCCGCAGACGCTCCAGGACGCCTACGACGCCGGCCACCGGCGGCTGCTGATGCTGACCACCAGCGCCTACTCCTGCTACTCCAGCTGCCGCCAGTACCGCGAAGACATCGGCATGGCGCTGACGGAGACCGGGCTGGACGGGAAGCTGGAGGTGGACAAGGTCCGCCAGTACTTCGACCACCCGGGCTTCGTGGAACCCTTCATCGAGGGCACGACGGCGGGACTGGCCAACGTGCGCGCGCAGCTCGCCGCTGCGGGCACTCCGGAGGCCCCCGTGCACGTGCTCTTTGCCACGCACTCGATCCCGATCCGCGACGCCGAGGCCGCCGGCCGGTCCGAGGGCGAGCCGCGTGAATTCGCTGCGGGGTCCGCATATGTGGCCCAGCACCTGGCCAATGGTGAGGAGATCATCAGGCGCGTCGGCGGGGCCGCGGGAGCGGGCTCGGCCACCGGTGCGGATTCCAGCGCCGGAACCCCATGGTCCCTGGTCTACCAGTCGCGCTCCGGCGCACCACACGTCCCCTGGCTGGAGCCGGACATCAATGACGCGCTGGTCGGGCTGGCTGCGCAGGGTGTCAGGGGCGTGGTGATTGTTCCGCTGGGCTTTGTCACCGATCACATGGAAGTTGTCTGGGATCTGGACACCGAAGCCAAAGAGACGTGCGAAAGGCTGGGTCTGGCCTTTAACCGTGTTGCCACTCCCGGCACGCACCGGAAGTTTGTCGCCGGTCTGGCGGATCTGATCTGCGAGCGGACCGTTGCCAACAACATCGCGGACCGGCCGGCGATGACCGGGCTGGGTCCCTGGTACGACGTGTGCCGCCCCGGCTGTTGCGCCAACTTCCGCGCACAATTGCCGGCCATCGCCGAGGCCCCCGAACGGGCCGGTGCCTAGTGGCTCTATTGAACGTACGGGTCGGAACCCGCGCGAGCAAACTTGCGCTGACGCAGACCCAGCAGACGGCGGACCGGCTGGCCGCCATCGGAGGGTTCGCCGTCGAACTGGTGCATGTGAAGACCGACGGCGACGTGCTCACCGGGCCGCTCTCCCAGATGGGCGGGACTGGAGTTTTTGTCACCGCGCTGCGTGATTCGCTGCTGGCCGGCCGCTGTGACGTGGCGGTCCATTCGCTCAAGGACCTGCCGACTTCGGCGGCGCCGGGCTTGAGGATGGCTGCCATTCCGCCCCGCGCCGATGTCCGGGATGCACTGTGTGCCCGGGACGGGCTTAAACTTGCCGACCTTCCGGCCGGATCCAGGGTCGGGACCGGATCGCCGCGCCGCGCCGCGCAGCTGCGTGCCGCGCGTCCAGACCTGGAGGTGGTGGACATCCGCGGGAACGTGGACACCCGGCTGGGCCGCGTGCCCGGGCTGCCCGGCAACCCCGGATCGATGGAGGGGCAGAGCCGCGTGGAGGGGAAGTTCGCCGACCTGGACGCCGTCGTGCTGGCGGCCGCCGGCCTGAGCCGCATCGGCCGGCTGGGCGTCATCACCGAATACTTCGACCCGGCGCTGATGCTGCCGGCGCCGGGCCAGGGCGCCCTGGCGGTGGAATGCCGCAGCGAGGATGCCGACGGCGGCCTCGGGCTGGCGTTGTCCGCCCTCGACGACGCCGACACCCGGCTCGCCGTCACGGCCGAGCGGGCACTGCTGGCACGGCTCGAGGCCGGCTGCAGCGCGCCCGTCGGTGCGCTGGCGTACCGCAAGGGCAGCATGCTCCAGCTGGATGCAGTGGTCTGCGCCGTGGACGGGACCCGGTCGGTGCGGCTCAAAAGGGCCACGGATGCCCTGACCGAAGTCGGAGCCACGCTGCTGGGCATCGCGGTCGCGGAGGAGCTGCTGGCCCAGGGCGCGGGCGATCTGGCGGACCTCGCCGGCAGCGGATCGTGACCGGGTTCACCCCGGTCACCGGCCCCCTGTCCGGTCTGCGCGTCGCCGTAACACGCAGTCCGGACCGGTCCGCGGCGCTGGTGCAGGCCCTGCGCGACGCCGGCGCTGAGCCGGTGCTGGTGCCGCTGATCGATTTTGAAACGGCTCCGGACCAGATTGCCCTGGGCGCCGCGATGGCCGGCCTGGCCGCGGGAGAGTACGGCTGGCTGGTGGTCAGCAGCATTACAACGGTGCGGGCGCTGAAGCAGTGGTGCGCCGAACGCGGGACACCCCTGGCGGATCTCGTTCCGTCCGCTACCCGGGTCGCGACCATTGGGCCGTCGTCGCGCGAAGTGCTCGAAGCCGAGGGGCTGGCTGTTGAGCTGGCTCCTCTGAAGGTGCAATCGGCGGCGGGTCTGGTCGAGCTGTGGCCAACGGGTCCAGGCCGTGTTCTGCTGCCGCAGTCCGATATTGCCGAGTCCACGCTGGTTTCCGGGCTCGCGGCCAACGGCGCGGACGTCCGGGCCGTGACGGCCTACCGCACCGTGGACTACCCGGCACGCCCGGACCGGCGGCTGACCGCGGTGCTGGAGACAAGCCGGGACTGGGACCACACCCCGACGCGGGGGCAAACCTCGGCCGGCCCCGGTGCGGTCGGCCCCGGCGCGGCCGGCGCCGTAGCGCCCGAGCCGGACCGGCTCACCCCGGCCGAAGCGCAGGCGCAGATACTCAGCGGCCGGATGGACGCCGTCGTCGCCGCGTCCGGAAGTGCGGCCCGCAGTATTGCCAGGCTGCTGGGACCGCTGCCGGAATCCTGCCTGCTCATTGCCATCGGCGTCCCGACGCGCCAGGAATCCACCCGTTTGGGGCTGCGTGTGGCCGCGACCGCCAAGCAGCCAACCCCGGCCGGCATCGTCGACGCGCTCGCCCAGGCGCGGGCGGCATCCAAGCCCGTTCCCGACGTTGCTACCGCCATCCCCTCCAAGGAGCCATCGTGAGTTTTCCTCATCACCGTCCCCGCCGGCTGCGCACCACGCCCGCGATGCGCCGGCTGACGGCCGAGTTCCGGCTTGATCCGGCGGAGCTGATCCTGCCCGCGTTCATCCGCGAGGGGCTGGCCGAACCGGTGCAGATTTCCTCCATGCCCGGAGTTGTCCAGCACAGCACCGACACTCTCAGGCGCTCCGCGGCCCAGGCTGTCGAGCTCGGGGTCGGCGGCATCATGCTCTTTGGTGTCCCCGCCGTCCGGGACGCCATGGGTTCGGCAGCGCTGGACCCGGACGGCGTGCTCAACAAGGCCATCCGGGACGTCCGCGCCGAAGTGGGGGATGACCTCGTGATCATGAGTGACGTGTGCCTGGACGAATTCACCGACCACGGGCACTGCGGTGTGCTGGATGCCAAGGGCGCCGTGGACAACGATGCGACGCTGGAAATCTATGGCCGGATGGCGGTGGAGCAGGCCCGCGCCGGCGCCCACGTGCTCGGGCCCTCCGGCATGATGGACGGTCAGGTGGCTGTGATCCGGCAGGCGCTGGACAGGGCCGGATTCCAGGACACCTCGATCGTGGCGTACGCGGCCAAGTACGCCTCGGCGTTCTACGGTCCGTTCCGTGAAGCGGTGGATTCCCAGCTTACCGGGGACCGGCGCACCTACCAGATGGATTCGGCCAACCGGCGGGAGGCGCTGCTGGAGGTGGAGCTGGACCTGGCCGAGGGGGCCGATATGGTCATGGTGAAGCCGGCCATGAGCTACCTGGACATTCTTGCGGATGTCGCGGCGATGTCCCCGGTGCCGGTGGCGGCGTACCAGATCTCCGGCGAGTACGCGATGATCGAAGCGGCGGCGGCGAACGGCTGGATCGACCGGCGCCGTGCCATCGAGGAGTCGGTCCTGAGCATTAAGCGCGCCGGAGCCAACATGGTGCTGACCTACTGGGCCGCCGAGCTGGCCGGCTGGATGAAGAACCGCTGACCGCTGCGCCGGTCACCCCAAGCACTGCCGTCCCACCCCTGCTGAAAGACTGGATTCATGACCTCAACTGATACCTCCGCAGAGCTTTTTGCGCGCGCCCGGACGCTGATGCCGGGCGGGGTGAATTCCCCGGTTCGGGCTTTCGGCTCGGTGGGTGGAACCCCCCGTTTTATGGTCAGCGCGAAGGGGGCCTACCTGACGGATGCGGACGGCCGCGACTACGTTGACCTGGTCTGCTCGTGGGGTCCGGCCCTGCTGGGCCACGCGCATCCGGACGTGCTCGCGGCGGTGCACACCGCCGTCGACCGGGGCCTGAGCTTCGGCGCGTCGACGCCGGCCGAGGCGGATCTTGCCGCGCTGGTCCAGGAACGGGTGCCCGCGGTCGAGCGGCTGCGCATGGTCTCCACCGGCACGGAGGCCACCATGACGGCCGTCCGGCTGGCCCGCGGCTTCACCGGACGCAACCTGATCATCAAGTTTGCCGGCTGCTACCACGGCCATCTGGACGGACTGCTGGCGGCCGCCGGATCGGGCCTGGCGACGCTGGCGCTGCCCGGATCCGCCGGAGTCACGGCGGCGACGGCCGCGGAGACGCTGGTGCTGCCCTACAACGACCTCGCCGCCGTAGAAGCGGCCTTCGCCGTGCACGGCAGAAGCATCGCCGCCGTCATCACCGAGGCCGCCCCCGCCAACATGGGCGTGGTGACCCCGGTTGCCGGTTTCAATGCCGGTCTGGCCCGGATCACCCGCGAGCACGGCGCGCTGCTGATCCTGGACGAGGTCCTCACCGGCTTCCGCACCGGACCGGCCGGCTACTGGGGCCTCACCGGCTCTTCCACGGGTTCCGAGCCGGGCTGGACCCCGGACCTGTTCACCTTCGGCAAGGTGATCGGCGGGGGACTGCCGACGGCGGCCCTGGGCGGCCGCGCGGAGGTCATGGACTACCTGGCCCCGTTGGGGCCGGTCTACCAGGCCGGCACCCTCTCCGGAAACCCGGTGGCGATGGCAGCGGGCGTCGCCACGCTGCGCGCCGCCACGTCCGAGGTCTACGCAGTGGTGGACAAACGCTCGCTGGAACTCTCCACCGCGCTCTCCGCGGCACTGGACGGGGCCGGTGTGGACCACTCCGTGCAGCGGGCCGGGAATCTGTTCTCCGTCGCGTTCGGCACCTCCGAGCATGGCGTGCATAACTACGACGACGCGCAGGGCCAGGAAGTCTTCCGCTTCGCGCCGTTCTTCCATTCCATGCTGGACGCGGGGGTCTACCTGCCGCCGTCGGTCTTCGAGGCCTGGTTCCTCTCCGCGGCCCACGACGACGCCGCCATGAACCGGATCCTTGACGCTCTCCCGGCTGCTGCCCGGGCCGCCGCGCAGGCAAAGGTGGAGGCATTCACCGGCTGAAATTCCACCGCGTAAAGTTCACCGCGCCAAAGGCCGCGCCGGGTGCTCCGACACCACGGGCAGCCCGGACTTGGCAGCGTTGCTGAACTGGTCATCGATCAGCACAACCTGGCGCCCGCGGGAGGCCAGCAGCGAAGCCGCAATGGCGGCCCGGTAGCCTCCGGCGCAATGAACCCAGATCTCCCCGTCCGGCACACTGGCCAGCCGGGCGGGCAGGTCATGCAGGGGAATATGTGCAGCGCCCTCGATGTGCTTATGTGACCACTCGCCGTCGCGCCGGACGTCGAGAACGGTCACCGGCCGGTGGTGGCGGACGGTAGCCAGATCGGTGAAGTCCGCCCGCGGGTAGCTGCCCAAAACGCCTTCGCTCCACCGCTCCGGGTCTCCCGTGGCCGCCGCAGCGGGCCGGTCCACGCCGACGCGGACCAGCTCGCGTTGGGCCTGGGCAACGTCCTCCGGTGTCGACCCCAGCAGGGTAACCGGCGTGTGCCAGGGGATCAGCCAGCCCAGATAGGTGGCGAACGCGCCGTCCAGTCCAAAGTTGAGCGTCCCGGCGGCGTGCCCGGCGGCAAAGGCCGTGCGCGTGCGCAGATCCACCACCCATTCGCCGGCTTCAATGCGGGTCCGCAGCTCGGCCGCCGCGGCCGGCGCGGGAAGCGCCAGGTCCGGTGCTCCCTGACCGGCCAGATTCAGGGCGCCCATCCGGGCATAATAGGCCGGAAAAGCGTCCAGGCCGGCCAGCAGGTCCCGGACGTAGTGCTCTTCATCCTCCGTGAGGACGGGGTTGGTCAGTTTCTCCTGACCGATCGTGGACGCCGTGGAGTTGGCGGCCGCCGTCGAACAGAAGCTGCCGAAGCCGTGGGTGGGCAGTACCTGAGCGGACTCGGGCAGTGCACCGGCGATCCGGCGGGCCGAGCCGTACTGTTGATGGGCCAGCATATCGGTGTGTTCCGGACCGAGCAGGTCGGGGCGCCCGGTGGCTCCGAACAGCAACGAACCACCGGTAAATACGCCGATGCTCCGGCCGCCGGATTCAAGGATGTAGGACAGGTGCGTCACCGTGTGCCCCGGCGTGGCCAGAACATGAACGGTCATCGAGGGACCGACCTGGATCCGCTGGCCGTCGCTGATGGGCGTACGCTGGAACGCCACCGGGTCGGCCGCGTTGACCAGGTAGGCGGCCCCGGTTGCCCGGGCAAGGGCCAGACCGCCGCTGACATAGTCGTTGTGGATGTGCGTTTCGAAAATGTGGGTGATCCGAACGTCCGCTTCGCGGGCCGGCCCAAGAACCCTGTCAATGTCACGTTGGGGATCGACGACGAAGGCGGTGCTTCCGTCATGGACAAGGTAACTGCGGTCCCCCAGGGTGGGGGTTTCAATGACAATGATGGCAACCATCGAGGGTTTCCCCGCTTAGTCTGAGGGACCTTTTCAGCGTACGCCTGCGCCGTTCGGCGCTCAATGCCCGCCGTACTCGGCAGCGGATATCTTGTGCTGCAGCTCGCCCCGGCCGGACCGTTGACAGTGCAGCCGGGGCGGCGGATAGTTCCAGCCATGGGCAGAACGAACCGGATCGGGCTGGCGCTGGCGTCCCTCGTCGTCGTTCTGGCGCTGCTGTCCGCGGGATCCCGGCTCATCTCCGTTCACCAGGAGACCTCGGACTGGGCGCTGTGGCCTAAAGCTGTTCCCTCAAAAGTCCAGTTTGCCGGCCGGGCTTACAACTGCGGTCCGGACGCCAGGCCGTTGAGTGCCGCGGCCGGCAACCCGAGCCCGGAAGCCGATAAAACCGGGTCCGACGGCGGCTCGGGCGGCAGCTTGTCCAACGGCGGGGTCCTGGAGCCGGCGGACATGGCGCTGTTGGGGCTGACCGTCCAGGGAAAGACGGCCGGCGGGGCGGACATTTATGCGTCCGTGGCCGTTCCGGACACCATCTGGATCAGGTCCGATGGCGGACTCTTCAGCTGTCCCCTGATGGGTGGCCGCTGAACCGCCGGCGGACTGCCGGGCGGCGGTTACAGCACGTCGGAGAGGAAGCTCTTCAGCCGGTCCGTCTGCGGATCGGTGAAGAGCCGGTCCCCGGACCCGGTCTCCACCACCACGCCGGCATCCATGAACGTCACCGAGTCGGAAACGTTGCGGCAGAAACCCATTTCGTGCGTCACGACCACCATGGTCATCCCGCCCTTGGCCAGATCGGTCATCAGCGAGAGCACGCCCTTGACCAGCTCGGGGTCCAGTGCCGAGGTGGCCTCGTCGAAGAACATGACCTCCGGCTTCATGGCCAGCGCACGGGCGATGGCCACGCGCTGCTGCTGGCCGCCGGAGAGGTTGCCCGGGCGGGCCTCCGCCTTGTGCCGCAGCCCTACGAGGTCCAGCTGCTCCATGGCCTCGGCCCGGGCTTGGTCGCGGGGCATTTTGCGCAGCTTCCGCAGTGCCAGCGCCACGTTCTCCACCACCGTTTTGTGCGGGAAGAGGTTGAACTGCTGGAACACCATGCCGATGCGGCGTCGCAGCTCATCCGGGTTGTCCCGCAGGACCGAACGGCCATCGAGGAGGATGTCGCCCTGGTCGGGCTCGATCAGCCGGTTCATCACCCGCAGCAGCGTGGACTTGCCGGAGCCCGACGGACCAATCACGGAGGCGGTGCTGCCCTGCGGAACATGCAGGTCAATGCCGCGCAGCACGTGGTTTGACCCGAAGGACAGGTGCAGGTTCTTGCCGGTCAGAGTGCCGGAGGAGAATTCGGCCATGGCTAGATGCCCTTTCCGGCGACCGCGACGGCGACGACGGCGTCCGGCTCGGCCTTTTGCGGCCGGCCGCTGCGGAGCCGGTTGTCGATGAAGTTGACCAGGTGCGTCAGCGGAACCGTCAGGCAAAGGTACAGCACGCCCGCGGCCACCAGCGGCGAGAGGTTTCCGGAGTTGGCCATTGCATCATTGCCGATCCGGAAGATCTCGCGCTGGCTGGCCAGCAGCCCCAGCAGGTAGACCAGGGACGAATCCTTGATCAGGGCTATGAACTGGTTCACCAAAGCCGGCAGTACCCGCCGGATGCCCTGGGGGATGACCACCAGGGCCATGGAGGAGCCGTAGCTGAAACCCAACGCACGGGACGCTTCCAGCTGCCCCTTGTCGACGCTCTGGATACCGGACCGGAAAATCTCGCCAATGTACGCCGCTGCCATCAGGGTCAGGGCGAAGATGCCCAGCGGATACGGATTGGTGCTTCCCGTCAGAATGCGCACGGTCGGGCCAAGGCCGATGCCTATGAGCAGGATGGTCAGGATGGCCGGCAGGCCACGGAAGATGTCCGTGTAGATCCTGGCGATCCAGCGCGTACCCGGGTGCCGGGAAATTCCCATCATGGCCAGGCCCAGACCCAGAATGCACCCCAGAACACCCGAGGAAATGGCCAGGACGAGGGTGTTGGGCAAGCCGACCGTGAGCATCTGGGGGATGACCTCCGCCATCGCCCGCCAGTCGAAGAACGTTTTGAGGAGTTGCTGGAATGCGTCCATATGCTATCCCTTGGGGACGACGGCGGCCTTGGAGCCCGGGGTCCAGGTCTTCGGGGTTTCGCGGTCCGGGTACCACTGCTTGACCAGCTTGGACCAGGTGCCATCGGCGACGACGGCGTCCAGTCCGGTGTTCAGAGCGTCGATCAGCGGCTGGTTCTTGGAGTTCACGGCGTAGGCGGTGAAGTTCTGCGTGTTGATGGTGCTCTCCACGATCGCCATACCGTCGCCGTCCTTGACCTGCCCGGTGGCCTGCTGCGAGGGAGCAACCCAGGCATCAACCTGGCCGTTCTTCACGTTGGCGTAGGCGGTGTTGTAGTCGTTGAAACGGACCGGTTCGATCTTGAGCGTGTTGGTCACGTAGTCATCCTGCACGGTGCCCTGCACGACGGCGATCCGGGAATCCTTAGTCAGGTCCTTGAACCCCTTGACCGCGGAGTCCTTCTTGGCCACTACGGCCATGTAGCCGAAGTCGTAGCCGTTGGTGAAGCCGACGTTCTGGCGGCGCTTGTCCGTGGTCGAGATCGAGGAGGATCCGACGTCGAACTGCTTGTTTTGCACCTGGGCCAGCAGGGCGGAGAAATCGGTGGAGGCGAATTCAACCTTCAGACCCAGCTTGGCGCCCACGGCGCGCAGCAGCTCGTTGTCGAAGCCGGTGAACTTGCCCGACTTGTCGATGAAAATGTTCGGCGGGGCATCGGAGAGCGTACCCACGTGCAGGGTTCCGTCGGTGATCAGGCCCAGCTTGGCCTTGTCGATCTTGTCCAGCGCGGTGACGTCCTTGGTGGTGTACTTGTCCAGCGCCTGCTGGTCGCTGCCGGCCAGCGCGTTGGTGGGCGAGGAGCTGCTGCCTCCCGCGCTGCCGCCGCAGGCCGCAAGCGAGACGGCCAGGGCTACCGCCACGGGAACAGCGGACAGCCACTTCAGGGCTTTGATTTTCATCAAGCAATCACTTTCATAGAGGTTCACACGGTGAGGTGTACGAATGGGAGGGGAACCGGTGCCGGCCATCAGGCGTGCACTCTCAGGACTCAACCTGCCGAACTAAATTATGTCATCCGTCAATTCTGGGCACGCGAACGGAACTATTGACGTCATAAAGGAGGTAATGCCAAAGGAAATTCACTCCGGACGTTCTGATTGGACGCAGCGGACCATTGACAGTGCTGCCGGCTGAATCACTGGCGCTGCCACCGGCGCCTGCGAAGGTGCCGGGAAAATGTGAGATGCGTCCCAGTAACGGTCGGGAGGGTAGGAATTCCAGTGCGGACGGCGCCCGTTCCCGTCAGGGCAGAAGCGGCCAGTGCCCTTCGATGACGGCGGACGGATCCTTGCGCCGCAGGTAGCTCTGGAAGTCGGCGGCCTGGGCAGCGGCCCAGCCGATCTGCGCCTCATGGAGCGAATGCGCATCCCCCTGCAGCTCGGGAAACCTCAGGGCAAGGGCCTGGGCCAGCCGGATCGTGGCCAGCGCGTCGGCCGCAGAGGTGTGTGCATCCTGCAGGCTGACGCCGTACTCCTGGCACAGCGCCAGCAGGGTCCGGCTGCCCTTGCGGTACTTGTGCACCTGCTTGTTGGAGATATACGGATCGATCACGGGTCTGGCGCCCATCGGCGCAACGCCGTGCCGGACGGATTCATTGGCCAGCACGGTGAAGTCATAGCAGGCGTTGAAGGCGATCACCGGCACGCCGCTGGCGAACAGTCCGCCCAGCACGCGGGCGACGTCGGCCGTGACCTGGGCGGCGGGCTTCCCGTGTTCGCGGGCATGGGCGGTGCTGATGCCGTGGATCCCGGTCACTTCCACCGGGATCTCCACGCCGGGATCGGCCAGCCACTCGTGTTCGGCCGTGACGGTGCCGCCGCCGTCGACCACCACAATAGAGGCGGTCACCAGCCGCGCCTGGCGCGGATCGCGCCCGGTGGTCTCGACGTCGAATGCTGCCCGGGGAAGTGTGTGCCAGCTGCTCATACCCACACGCTACCGGCGCTCACCGACAATCCAGTCGAGCCGTGCCGGTGGCTTAGGCTGATGGACATGCGTGCCGAATACATTGACGCGGTGCTGGAGGTGGTTGACCTGATCCCTGCCGGCACCGTTTTGTCGTACGGCGACGTGGCCATCCTGCTGGACGACGGCGGTCCCCGCCAGGTCGGTTCGGTGCTCTCCCACTACGGCGACGGCGTTCCCTGGTGGCGGGTCATCCGCGCCGCCGGCCTGCCACCGCAGGGGCATGATGAATCGGCGCTGGAGCAATACCGTGCCGAGGGCACGGCGCTGAAGGGCAAGACGTCCGGGGCGGAACGGAGCTGGCGGGTGGACATGAAAGTCGCGCGCTGGGATCCGACGGAGGCGCAGTTCCTGGAACTGGACGCCGTCCGGGAACGCCTGGCCGCCGCCGGCGGGAACGAGGCGGGAACGCCGTCGTCGGCCCTGCCGCCCACCGTAACTGCGCCGGGGGCAATAATGTCGGTGCCCCATGATGAGCTGGATCCATGATGCAAACACCGTCCCTGCAGCTGGTCCGTCCCCGAAGCGTGGCCATGGCAGCACCGCAGTTGAGCCCGGACCAGGAAGCCGTGGTGCGCCTCGGTTCCGGAAGCGGACCGGTGCTGGTCTGGGGCGCGCCCGGCACCGGGAAGTCCACGGTGCTGGTGGAGGCCGCCGTCAAACGCATCGAACTCGACGGCGTCGACCCGGCAGGAGTGCTGCTGCTGGGGCCCTCCCGGCTGGCCGCGGCCCGGCTGCGGGAGCGCCTCAGCGCCCGGCTGGACCGCAGCCTGAGCACCTCACCCGCACGGACCTGGGCCTCCTACGCCTTTGACGTCCTCCGGCGCGCCAAGGTGGAGGGCCGGCTGCCGCACCTGGAACGCGCCCCCAAGCTGCTCAGCGGACCCGAACAGGACCTGATCATCAAGGAACTGCTGGACGGGCACCGGCAGGGTCTGGGAAGGGCGCCGCGCTGGCCGGTGGACCTGGCCGAGGCGCTCCTGACGCGGGGCTTCCGGCAGGAGATCCGGCAGCTGTTCGACCGGGTGATCGAATACGGACTGAGCCCGGCGGAGCTGGCCGTGCTGGGCCGCGAGAACGGCCGGCAGGACTGGATTGCCGCGGCCACGCTCTATGAGGAGTACCGCGACGTTGTGGACTGGGGCAAGTCCGGCTCCTTCGACCCGGCGGGTATCATCACCGCCGTCATCCAGCTTTTTTCCTCGGATCCGGAGTACCTGGCCCAGGAACGCGCGCGCCTGAAGCTGGTGTTGGTGGATGACATCCAGGAAGCCAACCAGGCCGTCCACCAGCTGCTGGAGCTGCTGGGCAAGGGCCAGGACGTGCTGGTCACCGCCTGTCCGGACACCGTGGTACAGGGTTTCCGCGGTGCCCGTCCGGATCTGGCGGGGCGGATCCGGGAGCGTTTGGGGGGCGCCGGAGGCATGGCCGGCGGGGTTGGCCGGCCGGTCACCGAAGCGGTGCTCCGCACCTCGCACCGGCTCAAGCCGGAACTGGCGCGCAGCTGGGGAGCGGTGGCGGAACGGATTTCGCAAAGCCGCGGAGGCCACAAGGCCCGCATCCTGGAACGCGCCGTGCTGCCGGACGCCGGCCCTACGCCGTTGCGGGAGCCGGCGCCGGCGGTCACTGCCCACCTGGTGGCCTCCGAGGTCCATGAACTCCGGCTGGTGGCCGAGCGCATTCTGGACCTGCAGCTCAACGGCAACCGGCAGCTGGCGGAGATTGCGGTGATAGTGCGCACCGGGTCCCAGCTGGCGCAGCTGCAGCGGTACCTGAGCGGCCAGGGCATACCGGTGAAGGTCCCGGTGGCGGAGAATGCCGTCCGCGATGAGGCGGCAGTGCGTCCGCTGCTGGATGCCTTCCGGGTGGTCCTGAATCCGGAACTGCTCGACGCCGAAACGGCCGTTGCGCTGCTGACCTCCCGGATCGGACGGGCGACGTCGGTCAACCTCCGCCGGCTGCGCCAGGCGCTGCGGAAGGAGGAACTGGCGGATGGGCGCGGACGCGGCAGCGACACGCTGCTGGTGGCGGCGTTGCTGGACCCCGCCAACCTGTCACCATTGGGCTTTGAAGCCAGGAATGCCACCCGGGTCGCCAGAATGCTGGCAGCCGGCCGCACGGCGGCGCAAGACCCGGGCGCGAACGCGGAGACCCTGCTCTGGGCGCTGTGGAGCGAATCGGACTGCTCCGACTACTGGGCCGCGCAGGCCCTGGCCAGCGGTCCGGCCGGTATCCGGGCGGACCGGGACCTGGATGCCATCATGGCCCTGTTCCAGACCGCCGAGAGGTACGTTGACCAGCTGCCCGGCTCCAGCCCCCGTCAGTTCCTGGAATACCTGCTGGAGCAGGAACTGCCCATGGACACGCTGGCCGCGCGGGCCCAGCGCAGCGACGCGGTGGAAATCCTGACCCCGGCCAGTGCCGCGGGCCGGGAATGGCCTGTGGTGATCGTGTCCGGGCTGCAGGAAGGCATCTGGCCCAATACCCGGCTGCGCGGTGAACTGCTTGGCAGCCAACTGCTGGTGGACGTACTGGAACGGGGGCGCGCCGCCGCGGCGCAGCTGGGACCCGCCGCCCGGCTAAGGGAGATCCGCTACGACGAGCTGCGCAGCTTCGCCACCGCCGTTTCGCGCGCCAGCGAGCGGCTGATCTGCACCGCGGCCTCCTCGGAGGACCTGCAGCCCTCGCAGTTCCTGGACCTCGTCGCGCCCTGGGAACCGCCGGCCGGAAGCAGTGCGCAGACCCGCCCGGTGGAACCGGTGAAGCGGCCCATGACCCTGCGCTCGCTGGTGGCCGAGCTCCGCCAGGAATCCGAGGCGCAGGCCAGTGCGGAGGCAGCCCGGGTGCTGGCGGTGCTGGCCGATGCCGGGGTCCCCGGGGCACCCCCGGAGCAGTGGTGGGGCCTTGCCGCGCTGAGCTCGGACGCTGCCATCGTGGCCGACGGCGAGCCGGTACCGGTGTCCCCTTCCCGGGTGGAAGCGGTGCTGAAGTCCCCGCTGGGCTGGTTCGTCCAGGCCGCCGGCGGCGAAGCGGCAACGGATTTTGCCCGCAGCCTGGGCACGCTGGTGCACTCCATTGCCCAGGACCTGCCGGAGGCCGCCGGCTTCGAGTATGTGGCGGAGCTGCAGCGGCGCTGGCCGGAGCTGGGGATGAAGGACAACTGGGAAGGCCGGATGGACTTCAAGCGCGCGGAGCAGATGGTCCGCAAGCTGGCGGTGTACGTGCTTCAGATGCGCTCCGAGGGGCGCAGCCTGGTGGCGGTCGAGCAGGATTTCAGCGTGGATATTGGCGGGATTCCCGGCGCCGGCCGCATCGCGCGGCTACGGGGCCAGGTGGACCGGCTGGAAATCGACGCGCAGGGCCGGCTGGTCATCGTCGACCTGAAAACCGGCCGGCACAAGCCCAAGGGGGAGGAGGTGCCGCAGCATCCCCAGCTGGGCGCCTACCAGGCCGCCGTCGCGGCCGGTGCCTTTGCCGCCGTCGACGGCCCTGAAGCCGACGCCGGAACGGGGGGTGCACTGCTGGCACAGCTGGGGGAGCGCACCAAGTCCGTGGGCGTACAGCAGCAGGATCCGCTGGACGCCGGCGCGGACTGGGCCACCCCCCTGGTGCTGCGGGCCGCGGAGCTGATGGCCGGGACAAGCTTCGAAGCCATCCACGACCCCAAGAAGGAAAGTTTCACCGGCAGCTGCCCCGTCCCCGAGGTCTGCCCGCTCTGCCGAACCGGAAAGCAGGTCACCGAGTGAGTACCGAAGTCCTCGAACAGGTTGCGGTTTCGCCCTACGAACTGGCGGAACTGCTCGGACAGTTCCCCCCGACCGAGGAGCAGGCCGGCATTATTGCCGCGCCGCTGGAGCCGCTGCTGGTCATCGCCGGCGCGGGTTCGGGAAAGACGACGACGATGGCTGACCGCGTCGTCTGGCTGGTGGCCAACGGGCACGTGCTGCCGGAGGAAATCCTCGGTGTGACCTTCACGCGGAAGGCCGCCGGCGAGCTGGCGGCGCGGATCCGGCGGCAACTGGCAAAACTGGCGCAGCTGGCCCGCAGCGGGCGGATTCTGCTGGCTCCGGGCGCGGCCGCCGAGGACGCCCTGGAACCGAAGGTGTCCACCTACCACTCCTATGCCAGCGGGATCGTGACCGACTACGGGCTGCGGCTGGGGATTGAACGCGACGCCGTGGTCCTGGGCGGAGCACAGTCCTGGCAGCTGGCCAGCCACGTGGTGGAGGCCTACGACGGCGACTACGAGCACTTCGCCGCCGCCAAGTCGACCCTGGTGAAGGCCGTCATGGGCCTGGCCGGGGAATGTGCCGAACATCTGCGCGAACCCGAGGACGTCCAAGCCGCGGTGGAAGCCTACGCGGAGCAGCTGGCCGCGATGCCCTATCTGGAGGGTAAGAGCAAGGCCTCCACGGACGCCGCGACCAAGCTGGTCAACGTGCTGCGGACCCGGGGCAGCGTCGCCGCGATGGTCGCCCGGTACGCCGAGGCGAAGCGCCGCCGCAACGCCCTTGACTACGGGGATCTGGTGGCGCTGGCAGCGCGCATTGCCGACGAGGTCCCGCAGGCGGCGGAGCTTGAGCGGGAGCGTTACAAAGTGGTGCTGCTGGATGAATTCCAGGACACCTCGCACGCCCAGCTCCAGCTCTTTTCCAAACTTTTCGGCGCCGGGCATCCTGTCACCGCGGTGGGGGATCCGCACCAGTCCATCTACGGCTTCCGCGGCGCCTCCGCGGGTCAGCTCTTCCGCTTCCCGGAGATTTTCCGGGATGCCTCTGGAGCGTTCGCGGGCACGGCGGAGCTGACCACGGCCTGGCGGAACTCGGTCAAGATCCTGGGCGCCGCCAACGTCATGTCCGGCGAACTCAACGCTGCCGCTGCGCGGCGCCGGCCGGATTCCGGCGTCCGGGTCTCGCCGCTGCGCCAGAAGGAGAACGCCGGGTCGGGTGAGGTGGTGCTGGGCCGCTACCTCACCGTGGCGGCCGAGGCCGATGCGATTGCCCAGAGCATCCTCGTTCACAAGGGAACGTCCGCCGCGGGCGCGGATTCGGCGGGATCGGCAGCGTCCTGCCAGGCTGCGCCGCGTTCCGCGGCATTCCGCCCGGTGCGGCAGGCGCACGCTGAGCCGACGACGGTCGCGATCCTGTGCCGCCGCCGGGCCCAGTTTGCGCCGCTGCAGGCAGCCTTGGAAGCGCGTCGCATCCCGTACGAGATTGTCGGCCTCGGCGGCCTGCTGGGCACCCCCGAGATTGTCGACCTGGTGGCCACCCTGCGGGTGCTGGCGGATCCCGGCCGGTCGGACTCACTGATGCGGCTGATCACGGGCGCGCGCTGGCGGATCGGTCCGGCGGATCTGATGGCCTTCGCCGACTGGTCGCGTTACCTGGCGCGGCAGCGCCTGCGTGCCGCGGCGCGGGACGATGGCAATCCGGAGGTGCCGGGTGCTCCGGACGGGGCGGCCGGGGGAGCCGGTGAAGCGCAGGGCGTGGCCGGGGCAGCGCAGGGCGTGGCGGGGGCGGCGGGTCCCGGCGCCGGGATCGACGACGCCGCGCTGACCGCCGTCGAACAGGATCTGGTGGACAGTTCCAGCCTGGTCGAGGCGCTGGATTATCTGCGCCCCGTTTTCTGGCCGCCACACCTGGCCAGGACGCTGACCCCGGCAGGCCTGCAGCGGCTGCTGGCCCTGCGGGACGAGCTGCGCTACCTGCGCAGCTTCGTCGGCGACGATCTGACCACCCTGCTCGGGGAGGTGGAGCGAACGATGCTGCTCGATATTGAACTCGCTGCCAAACCGGGCTCGAGCATTCACCATGCCCGGCGGAACCTGGATGCCTTCCAGAACGCCGCGGCCAGCTTTGTGCAGGCTGCCGAGCGGGTGGATCTGCTGGCGTTCCTGGGCTGGCTGGAGACCGCCGAGTCGGAGGAAGGCGGCCTGGAAATGAGCCAGCCGGAGGTGAACCCGGACGCGGTGCAGCTGCTCACGGTCCACGCCTCGAAGGGCCTGGAATGGGATGTCGTCTACGTCCCGGGCCTGAATGACGGCGCCTTCCCCTCCGGCAAGGCGGACCGCTGGTCCCAGGGGGCGGCGTCGCTGCCGTGGCCATTGCGCGGCGACCGCGCCGATCTGCCCGCATGGGATCTGTCCCTGCCGGACCAGAAGGGCTGGCTGGACAGCGAAAAGCTCTACGCCGAGGATGTCAAGACCCACGCGGAGGAGGAGGAGCGCCGGCTGGCCTATGTGTCTTTCACCCGGGCCAAGGACTTCCTGATGTGCACCGGGGCGGTGTGGAGCGGGGGGCGGGCCAAGCCGGCCGGAGCCTCGACCTTCCTGGCCGAGCTGCTGCCGCTGGCCGAGCAGGACATCCCGGGGGCGGCCGTCGCCGAATGGGCCGAGGATCCGGACCCGGCAGAGGAGAACCCGCTGACGGTCGGACTGGAAAGCGCACAGTGGCCCTACGATCCGCTGGAGGGTCCGGTTGTCCGCGGCCGGGCAGCTGCACCCCCGGTTCCCGGCCGGCGTGCCGCTGTGGAGGCATCCGCACGGGCTGTCCGGGCAGAGCTGGCCGAACTGCGGGAGCCGGCCGGGCTGGCTGAACCGGCCGCAGCAGCGCTGGAAGAGCGGAACCCGCGGTGGGGACGGGAGGCGGCCCTGCTGCTGGCCCAGCGCCAACTGGACTCGCATTCCCTGCGGGTGGAGCTTCCCGCCCACATCTCCGCTTCCCTGCTGGTGGACCTGGGTGATGACCCGGAGGCTGTCACGCGCCAGCTGCGCCGTCCGGTCCCGAAACAGCCCGGGATGTCGGCCCGTCAGGGAACCGCCTTCCATGCCTGGGTGGAGGAGTACTTCGGCCGGGCCGGCCAGTTTGACCTGGATGAGGCTCCAGGAGCGGACAGCTACGTGGACGAGGCCTACGGCCTGGATGCCATGCAGGATACTTTCCGGGCATCATCCTGGGCACGGCGGGCGCCGGCCTTCATAGAGGTCCCGATCGAAACCCGGGTGGGGGACGTCATTGTCCGCGGCCGGATCGATGCCGTGTTCCGGGATGACGACGGCCGCTGGGACCTGATCGACTGGAAGACCGGCAAGGCGCCGACGGCGGCCAAGCTGGGCGTGCGCTCCGTGCAGTTGGCCATCTACCGGCTGGCCTGGTCCAGGCTGCACGGGGTTCCGCTCGATTCGGTCCGCGCGGCGTTCTATTACGTGGGCCAGGATAAACTCATCAGGCCGCACAATCTGGCCGGGGAGGCCGAGTTGGAGCGGATCGTCAGCGCCGCTTACGCCGAGCCGTCCACCGGCTGAGGATCCGTTGAGGAGACAGCTCGCGCCCATGTTTTCGAGAAAAACGGGCGCGAAGTGCCCACTCAACAGGTGACTAAGTGCTGTGGAGCGGGATGACGCTGACGGCCGAGGTGTCGGTGTCTTCTGCCGCGCTGGTGCCGGTTTCCTCGGCGCTGTCGTCTTCCTCTTCCGGATCGTCCTTCCGGTCATCAGCCTGGCTCGCTTCGGAGGGAACGGCCGCTTCCGCGGCGGCAGCCTCCGGAACTGAGGGCGCAGCGGAAGGATCCGGATCGGCTGAAGCTTCGTCCGCGATGGCTTCGACGGTAACGGCGGGTGTGGCTTCGGCGACCGCCCCGCCGGCGCTCCCCGAGCTCCCGGCGGGCGTGGTGTCGAGGGATTCGACCGTAACGGCGGGCCTGGCATCGCCCATTCCCCCGTCAATCGGCTGAACGGCGACGGCTGGCATGGGAGCCGAGACGACGGGCGGCTCGGCGCTGATCGGCTGGCCGCCGTAGGCCGTGATGTCCCGCTCCAGGGTGCGGAGCATGTCTTCCGCCTCGGCGATCATCTGCGCATTGCCGGCACCAACGCCCTTGACCAGCCACTGGGCCAGCGCGAATTCCGCGGAGAGCGCTGCACGCCGCAGCAGATGGCGGTCCGGTGATTCCTTGCGGGCCGCGGAATAGGCCTCCTGCACCGCGTCGACGAATCCCTGGTCCTGGACGGCCACCAGCCACGCAAAATCATCAGCCGGGTCGCCGATCCGCAGATCGGTCCAGCCGGTGATGGCCGTAACCCGCTGCCCTTCAACAAGGATGTTGTCCTCGTGCAGATCCCCGTGCACCACGCAGGGGCTGAAACGCCATAGCGCCACATCCTCCAGGGCATGCTCCCAGCGCCGCAGCAGCGGTGCCGGAATCTTGCCTGTGGTTGCGGCCTGGTCCAGTTCATTGAGCTTGCGCTGACGGAATTCATTGGCCGTGTAGCTGGGCAGATCGGCGTTGTTGACCAGGTCCGGGGGGAGGTCGTGAATGGCGGCCATGGCGGCGCCGATCTCGCGCGCCACCGGGGTGCCCCCGGCGACCAGCTCCTCGACGGGCTCGGGACGGCCGGAAAGGTGGGAGTAGACAAACGTTGTGAGGTCCCCCTGGCGGACGGTTCCGGCCACCGTGGGCATCAGGAATGGCAGTTCGGCACGGATGCCTGGCGCGAAGGCCCGCAGCACCAGCAGCTCGGTTTCAAGCCGGGCGCTGGCCTCGGGATGCTTGGGGGAGCGCACGCGCCATCGCTTCCGGTCCGCATCCAGCAGCATCGCGGAGTCAAAATCCGCCGCGTCGTCCGGTTCCGGGGCGCAGGCGGTGGGGGTCAGGCCGGGCACAGCCGCGCTGGCTACAGCCGCCAATTCGATGGGTGTCATTCGTCTCACCCTTCCACCGTAGAGCGGCT
This sequence comes from Actinomycetota bacterium, assembly GCA_030946705.1. Classification (GTDB taxonomy): domain Bacteria; phylum Actinomycetota; class Actinomycetes; order Actinomycetales; family Micrococcaceae; genus Arthrobacter_M. The sequence continues at coordinate 46,905 of JALYYI010000254.1, forward strand.
GGCTGGGAACACCGGGTAGTCCCGCGGCGAGTCGTCCGAACGGTTATCCGGATGGCAGTTCGCGCCGTCCCCGAAGTCGTCCCCAGAAACGCGGTGGGAATGTGAATTGTCAGCCGGACTCAGTACGGTAGAACCATGACTCATCCCGAACCGCTGCCGTGGAATGAAGCCGTTCTGGACCGGGGCAGCGACCGCCGGCTGGAACCCGGGTTCCTGGATGGCATCCTTGCTGGTGGGGACACCCGGGCGCTGGTGCTGGTGGCGGGAAAAACGCTGGTGCACGACGGCGGCATCGCCTATCTGGAACCGGCCCGCCTGCCGCCGGCGGAGCTCGCAGTTTACCTGGGTTCGGTGCGCACCGGCGCGCCCGGAGGACTCGTCGAGGGAACGGACCTTGTGCTGCTTGTGCTCTCCGAGGAAGCCGCCGAGACCGCCTCCGGGCTGGCGCCCGGGGGCAGCCGCTGGGCGGGATTCCGCGAGGCCGCCCTGGAACTGGGTGCCGCCGACTCCGCAATCTTCATCGAGGCCAATGCAATCGCCAACTGGCACGGAGGCCACACTCATTGCCCCAAATGTGGCAGTCCGACCACAATCGAGGTGGGCGGTTGGGTGCGGCGGTGTCCGAGGGACGGCTCGGAACACTATCCGCGCACGGACCCGGCCATTATCGTCGCGGTGGTCGGTCCGGACGACCGCATTCTGCTCGGCGGCGGTAGCAGCTGGGATTCCAACAGGTACTCCACCCTGGCCGGATTCGTTGAACCGGGGGAGTCGCTGGAGCAGGCCGTCGTCCGTGAAATCGCCGAAGAGGTCGGGGTGCGGATCCACTCCGCGCGCTACCTCGGATCGCAGTCGTGGCCCTTCCCTGCCTCGCTCATGCTCGGCTTCAATGCCAGCACAGAGGACACCGAGGCCAGGCCCGACGGCGTCGAGGTTACCCGTGCGCGCTGGTTCAGCAGGGAGGAAATCCAGCAGGCGGTGAGCAGCGGCGAGGTGGTTATTTCGGCTCGGACGTCGATTGCGCGCGCCCTGATCGAGCAGTGGTACGGTGGCCGGATCGAGGACGCCCCGGCTGCTGCGAAACAGGGGCAGCCGGCCGGACAGCCTGCGGGACAGCACCGGTGAGCGCCGAGCCAATGGGCACGCTGGATGAGCGCACGCTGGAGGAACGGATCCTTGCCGGCCTCGATGAGGAGCAGCGCACGGTGGCCACGACACTTGCCGGACCCTTGTGCGTTTTGGCCGGAGCCGGAACCGGCAAAACGCGGGCCATTACGCACCGCATCGCCTATGGAGTGCACAGCGGCGTGTACAGCCCACAGCGGATCCTGGCTGTGACTTTTACGGCGCGGGCCGCGGCGGAAATGCGCACCCGGCTGCGCGATCTCGGCGTCGGGGGGGTGCAGGCTCGCACCTTCCATGCCGCGGCGTTGCGGCAGCTGCAGTATTTCTGGCCGCAGGCCGTGGGCGGCTCCATCCCGGGTCTGCTGGATCATAAGGCACAGCTGATTGCGGAGGCAGCACGCCGGCTGCGGCTGGGAACGGACCGGGCCTCCATCCGGGATCTGGCCGCGGAGATCGAATGGGCCAAGGTCTCCATGCTGACGCCGGAGACTTACCTGCAGCAGGCGCAGGACCGCGGCCAGCCCGGCGGACTGGATCGGACCGCCGTCGGGCGTCTGTTCCAGGCGTATGAGGACGTCAAGACGGACCGGAACGTTATCGACTTTGAAGACGTCCTGCTGATCACGGTCGGCATCCTGCAGGAGGATCCGCGCGTGGCCGCGGCGGTTCGCGAGCAGTACCGGCATTTCGTGGTGGATGAGTACCAGGACGTTTCCCCGCTGCAGCAGCGCATGCTGGACCTGTGGCTGGGCGGCCGCGATGAACTCTGCGTGGTGGGCGACGCCAGCCAGACCATCTACTCGTTCACGGGCGCCACCTCACGGCACCTGCTGGACTTCCCGGCGCGCTACCCGAGCGCGCAGGTGGTCAAGCTGGTCCGGGACTACCGGTCCACACCGCAGGTGGTGCAGCTGGCCAATGCGTTGCTGGCGGCCCGGCGCAGCGGCGGTCCGGCCGCGGATACGGGCTGGTCCACGCCGTTGGAACTGCTGGCGCAGCGGCCTCCCGGCCCGTTGCCGGAGTTTGTTGAATGTGCCGACGACGAGGCCGAGGCTGCCGCTGTCGCGGCGCGGATCAAGGTGCTGATCGACGGTGGCACGAAGGCCAGCGGCATCGCGGTGCTGTTCCGGACCAACGGTCAATCGGAGGCCTACGAGCAGGCGCTGGCGGGGGCGGGAATCGGTTACCAGCTGCGCGGCGGGGAACGCTTCTTTGCCCGCAAGGAAGTCCGCGACGGAATCCTGCAGCTGCGCGCCGCCTCGCGGTCGACGGACAACGAGCCAGTGGGGCAATTGGTGCGGGATATTCTGGCCACCCTCGGCTACACCATCGAGGCGCCGCAGTCCGGCGGTGCGGTGCGTGAGCGCTGGGAATCACTGGCGGCCCTGGTGGCGCTCGCGGATGAGCTGGTCGCCAGCCGGGGTTCGGGCCCGGACGGCTTCAGCCTGGCGGACTTCGTCACGGAACTGCAGGAACGGTCGGTGGCCCAGCATGCTCCCACCGTCCAGGGTGTCACTCTGGCCTCGCTGCACTCCGCCAAGGGCCTGGAGTGGGACGCCGTTTTCCTGGTGGGCCTGAGCGAGGGGCTGATGCCGATCTCCTTTGCGGACAGCGCCGAGGCCGTGGATGAGGAACGCCGGCTGCTCTATGTCGGCATCACCCGTGCCCGTGAATTCCTTGCCCTGTCCTGGTCCACGGCACGCACCCCGGGCGGACGCGCCAACCGCAAACCGTCCCGGTTCCTGGACGGATTGCGGCCCAATTCGCAGGCCCCGGCCGCCGGCCTGAGCGGAATCAGGGCGGCGAAACCGCGGCGGAAGAGCCAGGCCCCTGCTACCTGCCGGGTCTGCGGCAGCATGCTCGCCACCGGTGCCGAGCGCAAGGTGGGCCGCTGCGGCAACTGCCCGCCCGACTACGAGGAAGCGACGTTTGACGCGCTGCGCCAGTGGCGGCTGCTTGAGGCCAAGCAGGCGGAGGTTCCGGCCTTCGTGGTCTTCACCGATGCCACTCTCGTGGCGATAGCCGAGGCCCGCCCGCAGAACCTGGACGAGCTGGCCGGCCTGGCCGGGGTGGGACCGGCAAAGCTGGAGCGCTACGGCCAGGCGGTTCTGGCGATCCTCACCGGCGACGACATCGCACAGGACGAACCGGCCGCGGAATAGTCCGCCGGTGCAATCAGTCCGACGGCGGCGACCAGATCCAGTCCCGGATCTCCGGCATGTCGTCCAGATGCTCGCGGACATAGTCGTGGTGCACGGCCAGCTCCTCCGTGCCGCCAAAGTGTCCGCGGACCCGTCGGAGCGCCTCTGCGGCAAGGTGGTAGCGGCTCATCTGGTTCAACACGACCATATCGAAGGGCGTCGTCGTCGTTCCCTGCTCGCTGTAACCGCACACGGAAACGCCCCGGGTGTTTGCGTCCGTGCAGCAGCTGGTGGAACGCCCTGGCATAGCCGTGCCAGGCCACCACCACCTCGCCGTCACGGGTGAACAGCTCCTCGAACTCCGAATCGGAGAGGCCGTGCGGGTGGACATCGCGGGCGGCAGCACCAGCGCGTCCATCACATTGACCCCCCGGACGGTGAGGGCGGGAACATGTCGCTGCAGCAGCCAGGATGGGCCCGGAATGTCCCCTCCACACGAACCCCGTCCACCGATTCCGGGGCCGTCCAGCCCTTCGGGGCACGCAGGATAATGGCAGGCCAGGGAGCCGGGCCCCGCACTCCCCGCTCGCGGGCCTGGCTCCGGATCTGCGCATACGCCTCATCCAGTGCCCGGGCCAAATCGGCGTGCACCAGGGCCGGCTCGTGACCCGAGCCGGTGATGGCTTCCAGCCGCGGGCGGACAGCAGGGCGCTGGGACCTCATGGGACATCTGCTTCGGCCTCTGCCTCTGCCTCGGCGTTGCGCTGCAGCTGGCACCCGCAGCGCGGATGGGCCTGATAATGGTGCCTGAACCACGACCCGTCCCAGGCCCGCAGTGTCAGCACAGCGGACCAGCTGGCCGGCCGGGAGACACCGTCCAGGAACAGCACGGCCTGGCGGGCAGCCGCGCCGGCCACTGCCAGAGCCAGCGTGCTGTCCTCGACACCGCGCGGGCCGCCGGCCAGCTGGCGGGAAACCTGGGGCCACTGCGGGTCAGCCACCGCGCGGTGCTGTTCCACGCACTCCGCACAGGCGCTCACCCCAGGGATCACCAGCGGTCCCACGGTAGCGTCCTGCTCGCGCAGCAGCACGATCAGATGCGGCTGGTCCCGGCTCATCAGCTGGGCGGAGGCGGCCGGATCCACCACGTCCCGTCCCACGAACACCACCAGGTCCAGCGTTTGGAAGGTCTGGCCGCCGTCGTGTTCGGAGCGGACGATGTGTGGCTGGCAACCGGGGTCAAGGTTGAGCAGATGGCGCCGGACGGCGACGGCCCGGTTGAGACCGATGTCCGCCAGCCGGAAGGCGCCGGGACCTAGATCCGCCGGGTCGACGGGGGAGCCGTCCTCCAGCAGCAGGGTCCCGACGCCGGCCGCCACCAGGGCCTGCGCGACGGCGGCGCCCGTCCGCCCCAGCCCGATGATTCTGACCACAGCGCGATCGCGCTGGGCCAGCAGGGCAGTGGCCGGCCTGCCGTGGATGGCAGCCAGCGAATCCGCGTCGCCGGTCAGGCGTTCCCCCCGGAATCCGGGGGCATTCAGCGGTAATGCGTCGTCAAAGATTACCGTTTCGAGCGAGTGAAGAATCCTTTCGGCCCGGGCTGAGGAGATGTTGGCCAAGGCCGCCGTCGTGGCGACCGGTACAGCTTCCGTGCCCGCGCGCAATCGCTCCACGAAGTCCTGGTCCCGGGCGCTCAGCCCCTCCAGGATGATTCCCCCCGGGCCCATCCCTATCTGGACGGTCCGCTCGTCCCGCCGGACCGTCCTTAGCCCGGGATTGATCCTCATTGTTTTTTCCCCCTTGCCTGAAGGGCTCGGTCTGGTAGCACGATGGTGCCACAACGGGACCCGATGCGGACGGTTATCCACAAGTCGCTGTCCGGACTGGGTGGGTGTCGGTGGCAGACGGTAACGTCGGAGTATGTTCCAGAACCACCCAGCCGCGCGGCACATACCCGGGCAACTTCCGCTCCCGCAGGTTACTTCCGACGGAGCGCCCGTCGTCGTCCGGCGCTCGGCCCGGCGGCGCCGGACCGTGGCCGCGTTCTGGGAGGGCGGCACGGCCGTCGTCGCCATTCCGGCCCATTTCACCGCGGCGCAGGAACACGAGTGGGTGACAAAGATGCTCTCCAAACTGCAGTCCAAGGGGCATGGACGGCCGGCCCGGCGCCCGGGGCGGACGGATGCGGAGCTGATGTCCCGGGCGAAATATCTCTCCAACAGGTACCTGGGCGGCAGGTCGGAACCGGACACGGTGCGATGGGTAGGGAACCAGAACTCGCGCTGGGGTTCGGCAACGCCGGGAAACCGGAGCATCCGGCTCTCGGACAAGCTGCAGGGCATGCCCGAGTGGGTGGTCGACTATGTGCTGCTGCACGAGTTGGCCCACCTGTTGGTCGCCTCCCACAGTGCCGCATTCTGGGCGCTTTTAGAGGTCTATCCGGAGCTGCAACGCGCTAAGGCATTCCTGGAGGGCGTCAGTTTTGCCAGCTCCCGCGGCGTGGGCAACGCCGGACTGGGAACGGGCAACCCCGATGACGACATAGATGGTGAAGGCATGAATGAGGCGGCTGACGTCGGGTAGGCTTCCGGGCCGCTTTGTTGGGTGGTCTGGTTAGCCAGAACCCTTAGGCAGCTCCGGGCTTGCCCTCGGCACTGGAGGGGTCGTCGGGATCCTGGCGGGGGCCGCGGCCGGACCCGCTGGTACCGGAGCCGCCGTCGTCACCCGGGCCGGACCCGCCGTCAGCCGGACCGCCATCGTTCGGACCGTAGTCGCCGGCCAACAGCTTCTCCAGCGCCGCATCCACCTCGGATTCGGAGGCCTCCAGCAGCTGCCGCCGGGCGCCGAAGCCCGCCGGATCGTCCAGATCCTCGGCAGTCGGGAGCAGATCCGGGTGCTTCCAGATTGCATCGCGGCCGCTGATGCCGCGCTGGTCCTTCAGCGCCGACCACAGGGCGGAGGCTTCGCGCAGCCGGCGGGGCCGTAGCTCAAGGCCCACCAGCGCACCGAAGGCGTGCTCGGCCGGACCGCCGGTGGCCCGGCGGCGCCGTACGGTCTCACGCAGGGCGGACGCGGAGGGCAGATTCCGGGCGGCTTCGAAGGTCAGCTCGTCCACCCAGCCCTCAACCAGCGCCAGTGCCGTCTCGAGCTTTGCCAGGGCGGCCTCCTGCGCTGCGGTGCGCTCAGGCATGAACACACCCTGGGAGAGCGCGGCCTGGATGGCCTCGGGATTGGCCGGGTCCAGATCCCTGGCCAGCTCCTCCATCCGGGACATGTCAATGTGAATGCCCCGTGCATAGGACTCGATAGCGCCCAGCAGGTGCCCGCGCAGCCACGGAACGTGGATAAAGAGCCGGGCGTGCGCGGCCTCGCGCAGGGCCAGGAAGAGCCGGACGTCCTGCTCCGGGACGTCCAGCCCCTCGCCGAAGGCCGCCACATTGGCCGGCAGCAATGCCATCTGGAGGTCCGCCAGCGGCACGCCGATGTCCGTGGAGCTGACGACTTCCTTGGCCAGGGCGCCCACGGCCTGGCCCAGCTGCATGCCAAAGAGTGCGCCGCCCATGTTCTGCAGCATTGACGCCGCCCCGCCCATCATGGACTTCATCTCCTCCGGCAGCTGTTCACTGAGCGTGTTGGAGAGGGCAAGGGCGATGCTGTTGGCCACCGGCTCGGTCAGCCGCTTCCAGGTCCCCAGCGTCTCCTCGACCCATTCGGCACGGGACCAGGCGTGCCCGATCAGAGAGGTGCTGGGCAGCTCGGTGACCGGATCCAGCCAGAGTTCAGCCAGCCGGAGGGCTTCATCAACCTCGCGGGACTGCGCCGGCGTAACCGAGGGATCTCCGCCGGCGGCGGCCTGGCGGGCGTTATCGTGGGCCAACTGCCAGTTGACCGGGCCCTCGCTCTGGCTGCCCATCACCGCTTGGACCTGGGCCATCAGCTGGGAGAGCATGTTCGGGTCCTCCGGGAGCCCGGCGGCCTTGGCCAGCGCGGCCGGATCAAATCCCTCCATGCCTTTGCCACCCATCAGATTGGCCAGCATTTCGGACAGCGGGTCCTTGGGGGTTTCGTCGTCATTATTTGCTGGGTTCGAAGTCATCTTCGGCCGTTCCTTGGTGGACTTGCGGATAATCTTCACGCTACCGCCGGATCCGCGCCCTGTCTGCCCGCCGCCGTCGGCGTTCGCTAAAGGCAAAGTACGACGACGGCGGGACAGTACGCGGGCGGCCTGCGTCGGCCGCGCCGACATTCACAGCTAATCCGCCGCGGAAACACGTAGGCTAGGGAGTCGAACTAATCAGGCGCCGCGGCACCAGCTGCCGGGGGAGAGGTAGAGGTTTTGAGCGATCCGAATACCCGGCGGCCGGAGACCTGGCAGCCCACTGCGTCGTGGGCCGGCCAAGCACCGCTCGAATCCCCGCAGCGCCCCCGCGACGGCAGGTTTGCGGCCATGATCGTCTCCGGCGTGTTGGCCGTGGCATTGTGCATCGTGGCGCTGACCCTGCCGGTGCCTTACGTCATCGAGTCCCCGGGGCCGACGTTCAACACGCTCGGCCAGGACCATGGGAAGCCCGTGATCCAGGTCAGCGGCCATGCCACCTACCCCACCAGCGGCAATCTCGACCTGGTGACGGTGTACGTCAGCGGCGGCCCCAACGGCAATGTCAACATCTTCGAGGCGTACCGCGCCTGGTTGGACCGCACCGATTCCGTATACCCGGAGGAACTGCTCTACCCTCCGGGAACCAGCCAGCAGGAGGTCAATTCGCGAAACGCCGTCGCCATGACCACATCGCAGGAAAATGCCACGGCGGCGGCCCTGACCCAGCTGAAGATCGACTATGCCAGTTCGCTGGCCGTGGCGGCGCTGCCCAAGGGCTCCGCCTCGGAGGGCAAACTGAAGCCGGACGACGTGCTTCTCTCCATCGACGGGCAGCCGATCACGGATATCAAGGTGATCCAGGACGCGCTGGCCAAAGGCAAGGGCAGCCCGGTATCGGTCCAGCTGCAGCGCGGCGGGACCACGGTGGAGCAATCCGTCACGCCGCAAAAGACCGCGGACGGGAAGTACCTTTTGGGCATCGAGCTGCAGAACAAGTTCAAGTTCCCCTTCGATGTGAACATTTCGCTGAGCAATGTGGGCGGCCCGAGCGCCGGCATGATGTTCGCACTGGGCATCATTGATTCGCTGACTCCCGGCGATCTGACCGGCGGAAAACACTTCGCCGGGACCGGGACCATTGATCCGGCGGGCAACGTCGGTGCCATCGGCGGCATCGCTCAGAAGATGCTGGGAGCACGCAAGAGTGGAGCCACCGTCTTTTTCGCACCGGCAGCCAACTGCAACGAGGTCGTCGGCCACGTGCCCGATGGCCTGCAGATAGTCAAAGTGGGGACCCTTTCGCAGGCCTACGACGCCGTCCAGCAGATTGCGTCCGGCAAGGACAGCTCGGCCCTGCCAGCCTGCACGGCAAGCTGACGGAATTCAGGCAGAATGGCAGCAGTGGAACTTAGCCACAGCATCGTTCGTGGCATTGGTAACTGATCATGCGTGACCGGCCGTTACCAGCTTTCGTTCCTCATAACAGAATCACTCCATTACGAGCTAAACAGAGGTAAGCGTGACTTCCCGTCCTGCCAGTTCGAACAGAACGACCCCCATGAGGCGGCGCCGCGGCCCGCTGCTGCCCACGTTCATCATCGTGGTCGTCCTGGTGATCGGTTTCGTCTTCTTCGCCAATGTCTACACGGAGATCCTCTGGTACAACCAGCTGGGATTCCTTGAAGTGTTTTGGCGGGAGAACTCCTCCCAGGTGCTGATCTTCCTGGCCGGGTTCCTGATCATGGCCGGCGGTGTCTATTTCTCCATCCGGGTGGCCTACCGCTCCCGTCCGGTCTACGCTCCGGACAGCCAGCTGCAGGACAACCTGAACCGCTATCAGGCCCAACTTGAACCGATCCGCCGCGTCGTCATGATCGGTGTGCCGGCCGTTTTTGGCCTCTTTGCCGGCACAGCGGCCGCCGGGCAGTGGCAGAAGGTCCTGCTGTTCCTGTTCCAGGAACCGTTCGGCCGGACGGATCCGCAGTTCGGGCTGGACATCAGTTTCTACACGAACACGCTGCCGTTCCTGGGCTTCGTGTCCGGGTTCCTGATCAGCGTGGTGATCATCTCCGGCATCGCCGGGCTGCTCACGCACTACCTTTACGGCGCCATTCGCCTGCAGGAGCGCGGACTGTTCACCAGCCGCGCCGCGCAGATCCATCTGGCGGTCCTGGCCGCGGCCTTCCTTCTGCTGCTGGCCCTGAACTTCTGGCTGGACCGGTACGCCACCCTGCAGGACAACGGCGGCCTGCGCACCGGCGCCCTGTACACGGACGTCAACGCGGTCATCCCCACCAAGGCGATCCTCGCCGCGGCCTCCGTCATTGTGGCGATACTGTTCATCGTCACGGCGGTGATCGGCCGCTGGCGCCTGCCCGTCATCGGCACGGCGATGCTCATCATCACCTCCATCCTGGCCGGCGGCATCTACCCCTGGGCCATCGAGCAGTTCCAGGTCCGGCCGTCCGAGCAGTCGCTGGAGAAGGAATACATCCAGCGCAATATCAACCTGACACGCACGGCCTACGGGCTGGACAACATTGACGTGACCCCGTACAACGCGACGACGACGGCCACCCCGGGCGCGCTGCGCCAGGACGCGACGACGACGGCGAATATCCGCCTGCTCGACCCGAACCTGATCTCCTCCACCTTCGGCCAGCTGGAACAATTCCGGCCGTACTACAAGTTCCCCACCACCTTGAACGTGGACCGCTACACCATCGACGGCAAGGTCCAGGACACCGTCATCGCCGTCCGCGAGCTGAACCAGGACGGCATTCCGCCGGCGCAGCAGACCTGGTACAACCAGCATCTGGTCTATACGCACGGCTACGGTGTGGTGGCGGCTTACGGCAACACGGCCACCGTGGACGGCAAGCCCGTCTTCATGCAGTCGGGGGTTCCCTCCACCGGCAAACTGGGTACGGACACCAGCTACCAGCCGCGGATCTACTTCGGCCAGTCCTCACCGGACTATTCGATTGTGGGCGGTGAGCCCGGCGGCGCGAACGTGGAGCTGGACCGGCCGCAGAGCACCAACGGAGGCGGCGACTCGCAGACCACCTTCACCGGCAACGGCGGCCCGAACGTGGGCAACTGGTTCAACCGCCTGCTCTATTCGGTTAAATTCCAGTCCTCCGACCTGCTGCTGACCAACGGGGTCAATGACCAATCCCAGATCCTTTACAACCGCACGCCGGAGGAACGAGTGCAGAAGGTGGCACCGTACCTGACCATCGACGGCAATCCCTACCCCGCCGTGATCGACGGCCGGGTCAAGTGGATCGTGGATGGCTACACCACCAGCTCCGCGTACCCCTACTCGCAGCAGCAGCAGCTCGGATCCGCCACTACGGACTCGCTCACGCAGCGCACCGGTTCCGGTGCTCTGCCCAACAGTTCCATCAACTACATCCGCAACTCCGTCAAGGCCACCGTCGACGCGTACGACGGCTCCGTCTCGCTCTACGCCTGGGATGCCCAGGATCCCATCCTGAAGGCCTGGGAGAAGATCTTCCCGAGCACCATCAAGCCCATCTCGGAGATGTCCGGGGACCTGATGAGCCACGTCCGCTACCCGGAGGACCTGTTCAAGGTCCAGCGCGAACTGCTCGGCCGCTACCACGTGACGGATCCGGGACAGTTCTACAAGAACACGGACGCCTGGAGTGTCCCGAACGATCCGACCGTCACATCCACCGCGGTCAAGCAGCCCCCGTACTATCTCTCGCTGCAGATGCCCGGCCAGAAGACCACAGCGTTCTCGCTGACCACCTCCTTCATCCCGCAGTCCGTGGCTGGCACCGAGTCCCGCAACGTGCTGTACGGTTTCATGGCGGCGGACGGGGATGCCGGAAACAAGAAGGGCGTCAAGGACCCGGGGTACGGCAAACTCAGGCTGCTGGAGCTGCCGACGGACACCCAGGTTCCGGGTCCGGGCCAGGTGCAGAACACCTTCACCTCCGACCCATCCGTCTCGCAGCAGCTCAACGTGCTCCGGCTGGGGCAGTCCACCGTGATCAACGGCAACCTGCTGACCCTTCCCGTCGGTGGAGGCCTGCTCTACGTCCAGCCGGTCTACGTGAAGTCCAACGGCGAGACCTCCTATCCGACCCTGCAGCGCGTGCTTGTGGCCTTCGGCGACAAGATCGGCTACGCCGCCACCCTCAACGACGCCCTGGACCAGCTCTTCGGCGGCAATTCCGGGGCCACGGCCGGAGACTCGCAGAAATCGGGACAGCCGGCGACGCCGCCCGGCTCCGGCGGCACGACCGGCGGAAACCCGACGGCCCAGGCTCAGCTGGCCCAGGCCCTCTCCGACGCAGGCCAAGCCATCAAGGACGGCCAGGCGGCCCTTGCCAAGGGCGACTTCGCCGCCTACGGGGACGCCCAGAAGAGGCTCAGCGACGCCATCACCGCGGCCATGACGGCGGAGTCCAAGCTGGGCGCGGCCACCGTTCCGGCACCGGGGGCGACGTCGACCACCAGCCCCAGCCCGGCGCCGTCGTCCACCGCCACCCCCACCAAGTAGGGCCGGGGGGTGCGCATTCCGGGCCA